>NZ_CEXBBO010000020.1:0-86946 GCF_982611455.1 Stutzerimonas sp. | reverse complement strand
CTGGGTCAAATTTCAATCGGCAAGGTGGGTCAATTTTCCATCAGCGCCAACACCCATTACTGGCAACCGGAGCAACCATGACGCAGCAAACGTTCAAGGTCGGTGACCATGTCCGCTGGAATTCAGAAGCGGGCCATGTAACAGGCCATATCATCAAGGTGCATACGCAGGACACCGACTACAAAGGGCACATGCGACGAGCCAGCCCGGAGGAGCCCCAATATGAAATTCAAAGTGACAAGACAGACCACGTGGCGATGCACAAGGGCAGTGCACTGACCAAGGCTAAGTGACCCATGGCACTGCCACAGCAGATCTGGACAGTCGGCCACTCCACACGCACCCCGGAGGCGTTTATCGCTTTGCTAAGGGACTACGGCATCGAGGCGGTTGCCGACGTTCGACGTTTCCCGGGGTCGAGGCGCTTGCCTCAGTTCATGTCGGCGAATCTTGAAGCCTCGCTCGCCGAGAACGGGATCGCCTATGAGTGGATCGAAGAACTCGGTGGGCGCCGCCGAGCCCCTCCGGGGCCGAACACGAGCGCCTGGCGCAACACGTCCTTCCGCGGCTATGCCGAACACTTGAAGACCGACGAATTTGCCAGCGGGCTGCAACGACTTTTGCGTCTGGCAGCGGAGCAACCGACCGCGATGATGTGCGCGGAAGTACTGTGGTGGCGATGCCATCGCTCCATGGTGTCGGACGTATTGAAGCTGCGCGGCATAGAAGTACTGCACATCCAGGATGAGAAGCGGCTGACGCCGCACCCCTACACCTCGCCCGCGCGGCTGGAGGATGGTGAGCTGACGTATGCCGAGGGGGCGGGAGAGCCGCTGAAGACAACCGGGCCAGGCGCAACCTGACAAGTAGCTGGCACGGCTGGCGGGATGAAGGAAGGAAAGACAGGGATTCGATTGGAGGGATTGCTTCGGGAGTTCGGGAGATCGAAGCCCGTCGGGCTTCTGGCTGGCCAGGTGTTGAATGCTGGCGCGGGGGGACGATTACGCTGGTGCGGATGTTCCGGGCGGACACGAAACGTTGTCGGTGTCACGCTACGCTGAGCCGCGTCCGACCCACGCTGTATCGATATAAATCTTCCTGGCTATCGACTGCCGCCCACAGTTTCTGCAGATCTTTTCGAGCCAGCCACCGCTATTGTTAACAGCCGTAATCCACGGCGCCAAGCCCACCGGGCCGCTCGCGCTGGCATTGATGACATTGGCGTTGCCGATGAACCTGCTGGGTTACACGACGAGCAAGGCCTGCTCGCCGAAATCGCTTCAATAGCCTGTTTCCCTAACGTTCGGGGCTCAGTGGACGCTAGTAGCTGCGTGAGTGGCTGCGTGCTCTTAGGTGATCCACGTAACGATGCCTACTGAGCTTAACTGCCCCCCCTTCCTGCCCTGCCGCCGACGCTTTCGCCGTGCGGCAACGAGCCGATTCAGGGCTCGCGCTTGAGCGCGGTCCAGCCACCGACACGGCGTGCACCGGAGAAGGCATTGCGCGACAGATAATAGAAGAACACCGGAATCCCAACGGCATAACGCTTGAACAGGCGGCGCGGCTCGATAAGCATGCGGAACGCCCATTCCAGCCCGAAGCGGCGAAAGAACATCGGCGCACGGGGAAAGCGCTGCGCCGAGAAATCCAGAATGGCGCCACCACAGATCAACAGCGCGCTGGTATCCATCGCTTTCTGCAGATGTAGCGCCACATGCTCCTGCTTGGGCATGCCCATCGCCAGCACGATGATCGGGAAGCGACCCGGAATATGATGGTCCTGGTAGAACTTCAAATAGTCCTCGGAACGCTTGAACCCATCAACCGCGTAGAACTTACGATCCCCGAACAGCCTGCATGCGCCGTCGCTCAACCAGGGCTCACGAGTACCCATCGCGAACAGCTCATAGCGATCTTCGGAGCTACCCACCAACTCTTCGATCATTTCAGGAATGAAGTCGGAACCATTGAGGTTGGCCTTTGGATCGAGCCCGTTGAAAAAACAGGCCATCTTGATCCCGATACCGTCGCGCAGCAGATAGTTGACTTGTAGAAAACTGTCCAGGACGGATGGATGACGTTGCGCAATGTTGTAGCCGTGCTGATTGAGGAAGCCAAGGATGGTCGGTGACTCACGCTTCTTCAGCTCAGATATAAAAGGGCCAGTGTCAGTCTCATCCAGTAGTTTCAGCTTCCCAATCAAGGGATCCATCCTTCTGGCGAGGGGATTTTTCATAAATAGCTTCTCTGTCTTTAATCAAGTCAAGGTCGGTAATGCTCTATGCGGGCAAGCCTGGTTTGGGCTGTGCGCACAGGACGAAGGTTCGCTGAGAAAAAAATGAACAATGCGTGCCTATGTCGGACAAACGAAGCAGTCGCGCCAGCGACCCCCAAAGAGTAAAAAAGAGGTCGTGAGATGATAGGGACACGCAGTGCTTCGAAACGGTCAAAAGGAATACTCCTCGGACTCGCACTTGTGCTTGGGAGTGCCGCAAGCGAGGCAGAAAATATTGATCTGGTCGGGCTGAATATTGGTGGTGCCGCTTTTTCCGGCAATGTCATACCCGGAAAATATAAAACAAATTATTTCTTCCCTGCCCCAGGATACCTTTCTAAGTGGCGAGACAAGGGAATCAAGACCATTCGCTTTCCCATCATGTGGGAGCGTTTGCAGCACGAACTGAATGGAGAACTGGACGAAGACTATGCACAGTTGATCGAACAGACACTGCAGCAGGCCGCCGACAACGACATGCGTGTCATCCTCGACATCCATAATTATGCCCGTTACCGGAAACAAATAATCGGAACCGATGCAGTACCGATATCCGCCTATGAAGACTTGCTGGAGCGCATTGCCAAGCGCTGGAAAGATCAAGACGGTCTCTACGCTTACGACATCATGAACGAGCCACACGGAGCGGACAAATACTGGCCGGCAGCCGCTCAAGCCGGCATCGATGCAATTAGAAAGCACGACACGAAGCGGACCCTGCTCATCGAAGGCAACTTCTGGTCCAGCAGCTTTCTTTGGCCAAAGTTCAATGATCCGCTGCTGCAATTGAAAGACCCCTCCGACAAATTGGTTTTCTCCGCTCACCTGTACCTCGACAAACACAGTAGCGGACAATACAAGGAACCGCTGGAAGATGATTTCGACACCATGCTCGGCGTTAAAAGAGTCAAACCCTTTATCGACTGGCTGATCAAGCATGACAAGCAAGGTCAAATCGGTGAGTTTGGTATCCCTGCTGATGAGCCGCGCCTGCTGGAAGCAATGGATAACCTGCTGTCTTATTTGCAGGAACACTGCGTTCCCATGACCTATTGGGCGGCTGGTTCGGCCTGGGGCAAGTACAAGTTGTCCATCGAGCCGACGAAGGACGGTAAGAACCGTCCACAATGGGAAATACTCAGCAAGTACATCGGCAAGGGCGATTGCAGCCGCATCGGACCAAATGGCTGAGCACTATGGCCCCTCTCGCTACGTACCGGCCGCATATCTGACGCGGCCGAAACGGAGCATTCAGCTTTTCGACGATGGCGATGCCGACATCCATTTCGCCATTGTCGATTTTGCTTTGCCGATCAGTTTCGCCTTCAAGCTATAAGTCTTCCGTAATGTATTGGCCTTTAGGTTGTATACCTGACCCGGCACATACATTTCGTTGGTTTCGATGCAGTACACCGGCTTGCCGCTGAGCTTCATGATTTCGACGGCCTGCTTGACCTCGCTCTCGACGAATAGCCGCGTCAGCGGTTGTCTGGCATAAACCTCCGCCTTGAATTTGTGGTGAATGTTCAACCGGCGACGCTCTTCGGCTGTGGGAAGGTCGAGCATGTGCAGGGTTCCGTACTGCACACCGTTGCGCTGGAGCCACTCTTCGGTTTCGGTGCGGTATTTCTCCAGTCGGCTGGTCACCAAATGGGCGACCTTGACCGAAGGAATGAACAGCGGGCGTGTGCAGCTGAGGAAGCCTCGGTAGTTCGGACCGTCGTCGTTTTCCTCGGTAGTCGGGTCAACACAGAGCACGCCGTCGATATCGAGGCAGGCCTGGGTCAGAAAAGGATGGTGCATGACGTTCCATTCGAACACGCGAGGCTGTTCGACGAGATCCAGGTACATGTCCACATGGTGTCGATTGTGTCTTTCGGCGAATACCGCCATGGTCACGACGTTGCCCTCGTAGACGGCGCGGACCTGCTCCTCCGCGGCCCGCATCGACCTGGCTGAGGATATGCTGTCATCCACCAACAGAATCTTTTTGGCATCCCTTGGCTTGATCAGCTCGGCATGCTTGTAAGTACGCGTACTGCCTTTCTTTAAATCATCGTTGCGCAGAAACGAGTAAAGATCCGTCAATGGCAGGTTCTGCTTCAGCGCGATGATGCTCGCCACCAACATCCCACTCCGTGGTATGCCGACCACCAAGTCGATATCGGTGGAAATTTTCCCCGCACATTCTGTGCTGAGCCGCGATAGATCATTAAGGCTTCGGTAATTCAATGAACACGCTCCTTCACCCTGTTCTTTTAATGGTCCAACTGGATAGAGCATCCTGTCTATCCGTTAACGCCCTAAAGCCGAGCGTAGTTGCTTGCTGTGCGTATGCATGTAATGCAACACATACAGCGCGAAAGCGTTCGGCCTGGAAAAATTCAGAAAGCGCGTTCTGATATCCATGTCTTCACGAATCGCCTCGAAGCGACGCTTGTGCGACACGCCATTGGTATCGAATATGCACAATGGAAACGACAGTTGCATGACTTCACTTCGCAGATCCAACCCTTGCAAGAACTCGAGCAACAGGCAGTAATCCGCTGAGAGTTTGTAGTCGAGCCTGAATCGAAAATTACGCAACCGTTCATTTTCGAAATACATCGTCTGATGGCTGGCTGGCAAACCCAGTGGGGCACGTTCGATGGGTCGTGCACTGATAAGTTTTAGATTGTCGGCGGATTCTTTCCGATAGAAGTCACCATAAATGAATTTTGGCGCAACTGCTGACGCCGTCAATTCAGCATTTATCTGCGCCAGCACATCAGGACCGGCAAGTGAGTCGCCGCTATTGAGAAACAAGGTATAGCCTGGCGTCTCGATGGCGCGAAGACGCCCCTTGTCCATCGCGTCATAGATACCCTTATCAGGTTCGATGATTATTTCCGCCTGACTATCATCGAGGTTCCGCAGCCACTCGCCGCTGCCATCTTTGGATGCGCCATCGATGACAATCCAGCGGAAGTTCCGATAGGTCTGGCTGGCCACGCTCTGATAGGTTTCCTTGAGGCCATCCAGATTATTCCAGTTTATAGTTACGATACTGAAACTGACCATAATTTACCTGCCCGAGATTTGCCGTAAGAGGGGTAGTTGCCGTTTGCAACTTGGCGTAATAAAGAAAGAATGCCGCGGCCATGCCATAAATATCGCCGGAAAACGTCAGCGCGTTGGAGAGCGCAATATTCAGCATACCGACCACGAAAGATAGTTGCAGTGCCGCCAGCAGGCTGCCCTTGTTCGAGCACTGCCGCATTATCCAGATGAAGCCACCATAGAAAACCAGTGCAGCGATTGGTGTAAGAAATCCGTAGCGATAGTAGACGCCGAATATACCGACATCGGCGAGGTAGAAGTGCGAGTTATAGATTCTCGTAAACCCGCCATTCCATTGCAGGGACAACGCACCCATACCGAAATAGTTGTTGGCGCTGATGCTATCCAGAATGATCGAGACGGTCAGGTCTCGCACGCCAGGTCCCGATGTGGCGTCGAATAACAACGCGTCGAATCTCGCGAATTGCTCGTAATAAAACTCTGGCACCAGGAAATACGAAACCAGCAAGATCGTTACACCGAGCACACTCATCTTCATCAACGAGTCGATACGCTTGCGGAAAATCCACATGCCGGCCAATGCCCAGACCAGCATGGTCTGCCGGGTCTGCATCACCAGCCATAGATAGGCCACAAAGTAGAGCAGAATCAGCAACCGCCCAAGGGTGACCCGATCCTTCATGCTGTACATCAGCATGAACGCCGCGATCGTGACGAAGGGCGAGCCAATACGGAAGCGATTCGGCCGCAACAGATCGTCGTATTGCGTCCAGTTGTCGACGGTAAAGGAAAACACGTTGTTCTGCGGGATGATTCCCAGGTAATAGGCAAAGCCCAAGGTTGCGCAGAACATGGCTACGTAGAGGAAATATTTCGCCAATTCTTCCTGGGTCGGAGCCGCCTTGATCAAAAGAAACAGCGTCGGGAAAAACACCAGATACTGAAAGAAGCGACGCTCTTCGAGCAGGCCGTATGCGAGAGGCTGGCTAAAGTTGAGGTTCGCGAGCACCGCGGATATCACGGGCAACATGGTGCCCATGAAAAGGATCCAAAGACTGGTCTTGGATTGGTAGACCCACTTCCATGCGACGAACAGGCAGGCTGTAGCAGCCAGAACAACCAGCAGAAACAGCTCCTGGAGATACGGAATTCCTGCCCGCTTGTCGTCCGTCAGGAAGAAGCAGGTGGAGTTCAGCAACAGCAGCATGAACAGTAGATTCTTGTACGCCAGAACTTTCCTTAACAAGCGCTATCCCCAATATCCAGATTTGACGTGGCGAACATAGAACCCAGCCGGCATGGTTGACGACTCTGGGGAGGCGGTTCATCCACGGCGAGGAAACATGTGCCATGGATGGACAACGGCAGCGGCGAAAAAGTCCGCTGCTGCTCAGCCAAATGCGCCACGTTCTTTACCCAGCGGCGGGACGCGGCGATAACGGTCAGTGCCGCGCTTGGTGCTGGTTTTCGACGAACCAGCGATAAGCGTCACGTAGACCGTCCTCCAGACTGATGCTGGCCTGCCAGCCCAATGCCTTGAGGCGAGAAACGTCCATCAGCTTGCGCGGCGTGCCGTCCGGCTTGCTGCTGTCGAAGATCAGCTGACCCTGGTATTCGGTGACTCGGGTGATGGTTTCGGCCAGTTCGCGAATGCTGCAATCGACACCAGTACCGACGTTGATATGCGACAGCATCGGCTGGGTATGCGCCTGGTAAGTCGCATCATCCAGTTCCATCACGTGCACGCTGGCGGCGGCCATGTCATCAACATGGAGGAACTCGCGCTGCGGCTTGCCGCTACCCCAGATCACTACTTCGTTGTCGCCGCGCTGGGTCGCCTCGTGAAAGCGCTTGAGCAGCGCCGGCACCACATGGCTGTTTTCTGGATGGAAATTGTCGTTGGGGCCATAGAGATTGGTCGGCATCACACTGCGATAGTCGCGGCCGTACTGGCGGTTGTAGCTCTCGCACAGCTTGATACCGGCAATCTTGGCCACCGCATACGGCTCGTTGGTCGGCTCCAGCACGCCGGTCACCAGGGCCTCTTCCTTCATCGGCTGTTCAGCGAACTTCGGATAGATGCACGATGAGCCGAGGAACAGCAGCTTGTTGACGTCGTTGCAGTGCGCCGCGTGGATGATGTTCGCTTCGACCATCAGGTTCTGGTAGATGAACTCGGCCGGATAGGTGTTGTTGGCGTGGATGCCGCCGACCTTGGCAGAAGCCATGTAAACCTGGTCGATCTTGTTCTCGGCGAAGAACGCATTCACCGCCGCCTGGTCGACGAGATCCAGCTCTTCACGCCCACGCGTAATGATGTTGTCGTACCCCAGCGCCTGCAGGCGGCGGACGATCGCGGAGCCGACCATGCCCCGGTGCCCCGCAACGAAAATACGTGCGTCACGATTCATATTCAGTTCTCCAAAGTCACTGGAATGTCGAAGCCGTGCTCTTTCAGCAGAGCATGGCGCTGGGCGACCTTCAGGTCTTCGCGGACCATCTCGGCGCACATTTCCTGCACGCTGATTTCCGGAGTCCAGCCTAGCTTGTTCTTGGCGTTGCTCGGGTCGCCGAGCAGGGTTTCCACTTCCGCCGGGCGGAAGTAGCGCGGGTCGATGCGGACGATGACATCGCCTACGTTGAGTGCCGGCGTCTTGTCCCCTGCAACGCTCGCGACGATGGCGCATTCCTCCACGCCACTGCCTTCGAAGCGCAGCTCGACGCCCAGTTCAGCGGCCGACCAGCGAATGAATTCGCGCACCGAGTACTGCACACCGGTCGCGATAACGAAGTCTTCGGCCTGATCCTGTTGCAGCATCATCCACTGCATGCGCACATAGTCCTTCGCATGTCCCCAGTCGCGCAGGGCATCGAGGTTGCCCATGTGCAGACATTTCTCCAACCCTTGAGCGATATTCGCCAGGCCGCGGGTGATCTTGCGGGTCACGAAGGTTTCGCCGCGGCGCGGCGACTCATGATTGAAGAGGATGCCGTTGCAGGCGTACATGCCATAGGCCTCACGGTAGTTGACCGTGATCCAGTAGGCGTACAGCTTGGCCACCGCGTAGGGCGAGCGTGGGTAGAACGGCGTGGTTTCCTTCTGTGGAGTCTCTTGCACCAGACCGTAAAGCTCAGAAGTGGAGGCCTGGTAGAAACGCGTTTTCTTTTCCAGCCCCAGCAGGCGAATGGCTTCGAGAATGCGCAGCGCACCCATGCCGTCCACGTCAGCGGTGTATTCGGGCGACTCGAAGCTGACCGCGACGTGCGACTGCGCACCCAGGTTGTACACCTCGTCGGGCTGCACTTCCTGGATGATCCGCGTCAGGTTCGACGAATCGGTCAGGTCGCCATAATGCAGAACGAAGTTCTGGTTCTCGACATGATGGTCCTGGTAGATGTGGTCGACCCGCTGAGTATTGAACAACGAGGCGCGGCGCTTGATGCCGTGCACTTCGTAGCCCTTTTCCAGCAGAAACTCGGCAAGGTAGGAACCGTCCTGGCCAGTGATTCCGGTGATCAGCGCGCGTTTCTTTTCCATTTCAGAGTACCTGTAGGTTCCAGATGACAAGGGGGTTGGTTATGCATTGCCGGGCAGGCGCAACTGAGCGCCCTGCCCCAGACAGCAGGTTCGAGTGATTGTTGGCAGTCGAAGTTAACGAGACGTTACTGTGATACCCGGCGCAGACGGACGGACCGTTCATGCGAGCATTTCCTCGTACAACGCCTGGTACTGCCGCGCGATGACCAAGCTGTCGAAGGTGCTGGTGATCTTTTCTCGTGCGTTGAGCGCGAGTTGTGAATAATCCGCCTCGCCGGTGATCCACTCGACGCCCTCGGCGAGCCCCTGAGCCTCGAAGGGCGCAGCTTTAAAGCCGTCATGCTTGTGGGTCACGATGTCCTTCGGGCCGGTGGCATCGAAGCACACCACTGGCGTCCCGCAGCCCATGGCTTCAGCCAGGGTCTTGCCGAAAGCCTCCATCAGGCTCGGCGCGATGAACACATCAGCCGCCGAATACAGCAGGCGCAGCGAGATGCTGTCGTGCAAATAGCCGAACGAGGTGTAGTCGAAACCCAACCCGTCGGCGATGGACTGATCCAGCTTGCCGAAGAAGCACAGGTGGTACTTGGCCGGATCGAGGTGCTTGAGCATCTCGAGGTATTTGCCAAAGCCTTTGTAGGTGTCCTTGGCGCTGGTGCAGCCGGTCAGAATGATCTTCTTGTCGGTGTTCAGCCCTAACAGTTGCCGAGCCAGTTGCTTGTCGAGCGGGAAGAACTCATTGCTGTCGACGTTGTTATGAATGGTGCGCACGTCGAAGTCGCGAAACAGCAAACTCCGCCTGGCCTGCTCGGTGACCCAGTCGCTGATGCCGATCATCTTCATCGACGCTGGCAGATATTTGCGCTTACGGTTGAGCACGAAGCGCGACAGGTCTTTGTCGGACGTGCTGCCGAGCTGATCGCAACTGCCGCAACCGGTGACGAATTTCTCGCAGCCCATGGCGTAATGGCAGCCACCGGTCATCGGCCACATGTCACGCATGGTCCAGACCACCGGCTTGTGCAGCTTGGCCAGGTGTTTCATGTCGACGAAACCACCGTTGACCCAATGCAGATGCACTACATCAGCAGCACGGCACTCAGCGCTGTCGGTGAAGTCGGCACCCATCACGCCCGCGCTGAACATGCCCGACTGACGGCCCCGGTAGACACTGGCGAACGCCTGGTCGGCCTGGCTTCTGGCGATGCTGATGATCTTGTCTTTCTTGCTGCGACTGACGGACACCACCGAGGTGTCGCCATGGGTGACCTGGCTGTTGGTATAGACGAGCGAGTCGACACCCAGCGAGCGCAACCCCTGGTGCAACCAGTAGGCGCCGCGAGCAGCGCCTCCGGTCAATTCACCAGCGACCAAGTGCAATACCTTCATATCAATCGAAACTCTCTTCGGGGTGCTGGGCTTTCGGCTGCTGGGCTGCGTACCACCTGCGCGAGGCGATCAGCACGATCACGATCAGCGATGAATAAATGACGATGCTGGCGCCGGCGAAGGACTGGACAGTGGCCAGCGCATTGCCGATCAGCAGCGCGCCGCCGAACAGCGAAAGCACGCGCAGACTGGTGCTGAATATCTCGAACAGCAGGAAACGGCCTTGCAGCGACAGCGCCGGGACCGCCACCACGCAGGGCCGCGAAACGAAGATCACGTACTCGGCCAGCGCCAGCCAGCGGGCATATTCGCCAGCCACGTGCCACTGCTCACCGAATACCAGCGCGAACAGCCAGGGACCGAACACCGCCACCATGGAAAACGGCACCAGACCGACCAGACCCAACGCAGTGGTCGCCTTCAGCAGCATCGCCGTGACCGGTTCGCGATCGTGGATGGCGCGACTGATGCGTGGGTAATAAACGTCGGCTACCGACTTGCCGATCAAATTGGTCGGCATGGTCAATGCCTGCTTGCACAGGGCAAAAAAACCGGCGGCGGCAGGGCCGAAATAGGCTGCCAACACCAGCGTTGGTAAATGCTGCGAGACGGCGTTGATCAGCATCACCGGGGCGCGATATTTTGGAAAATCGCTGTGCCGGCGGGCCAGCTCGAACATGCCCGAATCGCCCTGCTCGGCTTCGTCGGCGTGGTTGTCGTTATGCGGTTTCGCGCGCAGCATCGCCAGCCCCAGCATCGACGCGTGCAGCGCCTGTTGCAGGGCGGTGGTGCATACCAGCACCAGCGCTGAAGACTGCACGAATCCGGCAATGGTCCGCATCGAATTGAACAACAGCGAGTGCCCCACCGCCACGCTCGCCGTGATATGGAAGCGCTGAGTGCGGAACAGCCATTGCTGACAGATTTCCAGCGCTGCTCCGCAGAACATCACGAACGGAATGAGCATCAGGTACGGCTGGATGATCTGGATCTCCAGCGCCGCAGCCAGCCGATCTCCGAACAACTGCAATGCCAGAGCAACAACTGTCGCCAGCGTCAGTGCCGTCGTCAGCGCCAGCCGCACCAGCCCTCGCGCATCGCCATCGCGCTTGGCCAACACGATAGCGATGGGATAGGTCAGCGCGGCAACCGGAATCAGCATCATGGTCACGCTGAGAAAGGTGCCCAGAACACCGTAGGCTTCCGGCCCGTAGATACGGGTGATCACCGGCATGAAAGCCAGAGTGATCGCCTGCGCGCCGGCGGTGCCGGTCACCACGGTGAGGATGTTGCGCAGCAATTTGCTACGCATGCTTCCGTGCAACAGCGAGGCCAGCCTTTCCCGCATTGGGGAAGAGCCGCGCCGAACGCTGGGCTGGTCGATGACGCTCACTCGCAGCCCTCGTTCAGACCTGAATCGGCTGGCGGCCGATGCCGTAATAGCCGAAGCCTTCACGCTTGACCTGCTCGCGATCGTACTGGTTACGCCCGTCGATGATCAGTGGGGTGTTCAGCAGACGCTTCAGGGCGCGGAAATCCGGACGGCGGAACGGCTTCCATTCCGTCACCAGGCACAGCGCGTCGGCATCGATGGCCGCCTCGTACTGACCCTCGACAATTTGCAGACGGCCATCGGCGAACCAGGCTTCAGGGAATTCACGGCGAGCGGTCTCGCGTGCCACCGGATCGAAAGCGCGAACCTTGGCGCCCGCCTCGATCAGGCTGTTGATCAGCACGATACTCGGCGCTTCGCGCATGTCATCGGTGCCGGGCTTGAACGCCAATCCCCAGACGGCGAAGGTGCGGCCGCTGAGATCACCGTCGAAGTGGGTAGAAATCTTGTTGAACAGCGAATGTTTCTGCTGATCGTTACGGGCCTCCACGGCCTGCAACAGCTTGGGCTCGAAGTCGTTCTGATGCGCGATATTGATCAGCGCCTTGACGTCCTTGGGGAAGCAGGAGCCGCCATAACCGCAGCCGGCGTAAATGAAGTGGTAGCCGATGCGCTCATCCGAGCCGATACCCAGGCGTACATTTTCGACATCCACATCCAGTCGCTCGCAGAGGCTGGCGATCTCGTTCATGAAGGAAATCTTGGTCGCCAACATCGCGTTGGCGGCGTACTTGGTCATTTCCGCATCGCGGATGCCCATGAACACGGTGCGTGGGCGATTACGGATAAAGGGCGCGTAAAGGGCACTCATTACCTGGCGAGCATGCTCGTTATCGGCACCGATAACGATGCGGTCCGGATGCATGAAGTCGTTGACCGCAGCGCCTTCCTTGAGAAATTCAGGGTTCGATACGACAGAGAATTCGATGTCGATCCCACGGGCCTGGAGACGCTCGGCCACCGCTGCGCGAACCAGATCCGCGGTCCCCACCGGCACAGTGGACTTGTTCACCACGATCGCCGGACCGGTCAGCGTATCGCCAATCTGCCGGGCAACTTCCAGCACGTAGCGCAAGTCTGCCGAGCCGTCTTCACCCGGCGGTGTGCCGACGGCGATGAAGAAGACTTCGGATTGCTCGACCGCCTCACCCAACGAAGTGGTGAAGTGCAGACGTCCGGATGCATGGTTTTCGGTGACGATCTCTTCGAGGCCCGGCTCGTAAATCGGCAGAACGCCCTGCTTCAGGTTGTCGATCTTGGTCTGGTCCACGTCGACGCAGTAAACCGTGTTGCCCATCTCCGCGATGCAGGCACCGGTAACCAGCCCTACGTAGCCGCTTCCAACGACGGTAATGTTCATAGCAGGATCCTCGATTCAAATACATTGATACAGGCGTGCCTCAGCGCGACCCTTTCGGTGGCCGGTGGCGCAATTCGCTTGCTGGGCAGACATCCAAACCGGGCCAGGGCCGCACGCTGGCGGAACCTGACCGGGCGATGGATCGGCGAGGCGGACTAGACCGTCTGCTCGCTGTATCCGTAATGGTCATAGTAGCCACGGAACTGACCGTTCTTCTTGGCTTTCTCGATATCGACATAGTTGAGCACGACGCCGGCAACCGGCGCGCTGCTGTTCTGCAACTGGCTCACACCTTTCTGTACGTGCGGGATCAAGGTGCTGTCGGACTTGACCACGTAGATCACGGCGTCGGCGAGGGTCGACAGTACGGCCGCATCGCTGACCGCCTGGCTCGGCGGCGAGTCGATGATGATGCGGTCATAACGGCCTTTGAGTACCTCGAGGAGTTTGGCGAAACGCGGCGAGGACAGCAGTTCCAGCGGGTTGGAAGGCGCCGCACCAGCGGGGATCATGTCGACGTTGCCGACCGCCTGGATGCATTCCTCGAGCTTGGCATTGCCACCGATCAGGTTCACCAGCCCGGGTGCGCCCGGCTTGAGATCGAATGTCGTGTCCAGCGTCGCGCGGCGTAGATCGGCGTCAATCAGCAAGACGCGGTGCAGTTGGCCCATGGCGAACGCGAGGTTGGCCGAAACCGAACTCTTGCCCTCACCCGGCGCGGTGGAGGTGATCACCAGTACCTGTCGCGGCTGATTGGCTTCGCTCAGCAGCAGGTTGGTGCGAATGGTCCGCACGGCTTCGCAGAAGCGTTTGTCCCCGCTACGCTCGAACAGATGGCTGACTTCCTTGCGCAACTTGCGCGGCACCTGCGGGACGATACCCATCACCGGCAGATTCAGCTTGGTCTCGACTTCTTCGGAACTCTTGAAAGTGTTGTCGAGAATTTCGCGGATGATCGCCTGCGCAATGCCGAGTACCAACGCCAGGAACAAGGCCACCACCAGGATCAACTTGGTGTTCGGCGCGCTGGGCTCAGCCGGCGGAATGGCCGGGTCGACCACACGGGCATTGGTGGAGCTCAGGTCCGAAGTCGCGGTGGTTTCTTGCAGACGGGTCATGAAGGTGTCGTACAGCGCGCGGTCGCTTTCGACCTGGCGCTGCAGATCGCGCACCTTGAATTCCTTGCGGGAGATTTCCTGGATGCGGTCCTTGTTCTCGTCGAACGAGGCGCGTAGCGAGTTTTCGTTGGCCACGGCCAGTTGATAGTTGCGCTCGATGCTGGCCACTACCTGCTCGACCTGCTGGCGCAGACTGGCGGTTGCCGCATTCAGGTCGGAACGCGCGGAAACCATTCCAGGGTGACGATCGCCATAGCGACGCGAGAGATCTTCGACGCGCGAGCGGGCATGTGCCTGATCGGCCTTGAACTGCTGGATCAGCGGATGACCGAGCACGGCCGGCACGCTGGCGAGACGCTCCCAGCCCTGGCTGCGCATCGACTCGACCTGACGGTACTGGCTTTCGGCCTCGGCACGCGCGCGGCGGGCATCGATCATCCGGTCGCCGGTAAGCGATAGCTCGTTGGCGCTGATGGTGCCGACGCCATCCAGATCGACCAGTCCTTCGGCGTCCAGGTAGGCCTGGAAGCGGTCTTCGGAAGCCTGCAGATTTTCGCGCAGGGAGACCAGACGCTCATTCATCCAGCTGGCGGCAGTCATCGACATGTCGACCTTGGCCTCCAGCTGAGCCTCGATGTAAGCCTGGGCCAGTTGGTTGGTGGCTTGCGCAGCGGTCAGGCGATCAGCCATGGAAACCGCCAGATAGACCAGCTGGCTCTTGCCCTCGACCCAGACGGATGTACGCTCCATGAACACCTGAGTAGCGTAATCCATGATTTGCGCTTCGGTCAGCGGCTCGGGCTCCTCACCGGTCAACGCATCGACGATGCCAGCGAAGTCGATCAGCGGGCCGGGCTGTTGGCGCGGATCGAACTCGGGGTGTTCGGTCAGATTCAGGTCACGCACCACACGCTCCGCGACACCACGGCTCTGCATCAGGCTGAGCTGGGTCTGCAGGTATTCGCTGAGCTCGACGGGAGAATCGCTTGCAGGCTGGAACGACAATACCGGTGTGCCCTTCGTCTCGATCAGCACCGATGCGACGGCTTTATAGATCGGTGTCATTCGCGACACCAGGATGACCATCAGCACGGCGACGATCCCTACCAGCAGGGCGATGCCCCACTTGCGCGACCAGATCGCATGCCAGATTTTTTTCATATCAATGAAGTCGCTATCGACTGTGCCGGCTGGGCGCTGCCATGGTCGGTCCGGGCGGACTGGGCTGTTCATCAGAAGAATCCTTCGTCGATGTTGATCGTATCGCCAGGGCGGACCCGGGTATTCATGGTGGCGTTCTCTTCGGCGCGGCTACCTTCGGAGCCCCGCACAATGGTCATGCGCTTGGTCGAAGCACGCTCGGTCAGGCCGCCAGCCAAGGCGATCGCCCGGTCCAGAGTGAGCCCGGGCTGATAGGGATAACCACCAGGCAGCTTGACCTCACCGGCAATGTAGAACTCGCGGTAACTGACCACCGACACCGATACGCGGGGGTCGATCAGGTAACCATCCTTGAGCTTTTCCACTAGCAAATTGCGCACTTCACCGGACGTTTTGCCGTCGGCGTCCACCTCACCGATAAAGGGAAAGGTGAAGGTGCCGGCGTCGGTCAGGCGGATTTCCTCGAAGGTCAGATCAGGCTCGCCATGAACGCTGACGCTGATTACATCGCCCGAGCCCAGCTGATATTGGGCGGCACTGGCTCCGGCACTGAAAGCCAGCAGCAACAGCAGGGATAAGTATTTGAAGGTGTTCGGCATGAACATGGTCGGCTTCTCCTTAGGCACTGATTACGTCCTACCCGGCCTCAAAGGCTCAGGTCGAAACTCAGCAAGTAAACGTTTCGGTCGTAGGTCCTCGAGCTCAGGCTGGAGTCGTTTTCCGTTCTGAGATATGACAGGGTCACGTCGGCCCAGCGGTCTGGCGACCAGGTCACGCCGGCACCGTAGCCGCTGCGCTCATCGTCTCGATTGATACCTTTGTACTCGCGATCGGAAAAGCGGTAGAGCAGCTCGGTCGATACACGCGAGGTCCACTCGTGATCCCAGGTGGCGAGCGTCGTCCAGTCATTAATGGTGCTGGCACCGTTGTCACCCTCGTCGAAGGCGCGACGGGAATTGAGCGTGAACGCCGAGTAACTACGGGGTTTATAGGTGACGCCTATTTCCCACATGGGGCTGGTGGAGTCTTCACGCTGATCGCTATCGAAGTCCTTGCGCTCGGCGCCAAGCTTGAACATGCCGGAGGTCTTCGCGCCGGCATCCCAGGTCGCACCGCCAAGCAACGCCACGTTGGTGCTGTCACGCAGCGCACTGCTTAGCTTGTAGTCGTGATCGGTATGGCGTATCTCAATGAGCGAGCGCGTCTTGGAACCCAGACGATGGAACCAGACTGAGTTGAACATGAGGCTGTTGCGTTCTTCGGACGCGTTGATGTTGCCGCTGTTGTAGTAGCGGCGCTGTTCGTAATTAGTGCCGAACTCGAGCTGATTTTGTGCGCTCTGTGCACCGAAACGATAAGCGGCGCGAGCGATGGTCCGGCTGTACTTGTCGTTTTCAATAGCTTGCTCGGTGTCGGCCGTCTCCTCTACGCGGTGGTAGGCCAGCCCCCAGCTCAAACGATGGCGTGAGGTGAATTCCATGACGCTTCTTAGATTGAGATGGTGGTCGGTGTTACTGGCTTCGGAATCCGAATGAAAAATATCGCTGTTGAAGGAATACTCGAGTTCGTACTCGCTGTTGCGATTGCCCGTCCCAAGCAAGAAGGTCGGGTTGATTCCAGTTACCCAGGACGCCCGTTCGTTATCTGCCAGTCCGCGATAGTTATCGTCATAGCTCTCACGCACGACCAGCGTCGGGGTGAACTCGTAACCACCAATGCGAATATCCTGGGGATCGTTAGCGGCCCAGCTATTGGTAGCTGCAAGGCACAGTAGCGATACACCTGGAAGCGTGATGTTCCTCATATGGAATCCCTTCTCGGAGATAAATTTTTGTTCATGCCTCGATCTCGCCGCGACGCCTGGCTTCTCTGAGGAGGCATAGACACGAAACAGACCGCAAATATCCGCGACAGTTGCAGAATCGATGAATGGCCTGCGTTTGCTATCAAAGATCGCGGCTCCGGACGGGGTTGTTCGACGACGGTGTTGGCACGCTACCGCCCCAGGGATGGGCTCCCTGTAGCGGGAAATCTGTTAGCAACCAGCCATCGACAACAAAGCCGCATGCAGCTCTGATCAGCAGATCGAACGGCAGGCGAAACGAAAAATGGTCGGGTGTTTGTTATTAGAGAGGCAAGATCGTGTCTTGCCGGACGGTCTGAACTTCGTCAGACGTACTTGAACTTGTTGCTCGCGATTGAAAATGCTCGAGAGCAACATCCGTTGCCCACTAAACATCCGGCGAGCGACGTGCAATCTGACCTCGCGGAACGCCAGGGAATCAGGCGCCCTTTCTGGACACGGCCCGATCGGCGGGAGTTCCGCGTCGTTACGTCCGGTAGTACTTGGAAAATGATGAGTGGTAACGTCTTGGCGTCTTGACGGACGAAAGTTGACCGAAATGCCGCCAAAGCGGCACGCAGGTACCGGTCTAGAGGGGTCCGCTTGATTGCTAGCAGACGAAGAAGCCGTACCGCGCTGGTGCGATAGGAGCAGGCGCAAGACGAGAATGAAGCGGGAGTCAGGCCTGGCTCCCGCTTGGGCAGGATCAGGTGCGTTCGATCCGATCCGGATGAATTACGATTCGGCCTTGCTTGTAAAGACCGCCGATGGCCTTCTTGAAGTTGCCTTTGCTGACACCGAACAGCCGCGCGATCTCGCCGGCCGCCGTCTTGTCGCTGACCGGAAGACTGCCCTGGTTTTCCTGTAGCTTCTGCAGAATCAATGCCTGCAAGGTATCGCTGGCCTCACTGCCCACCGGCTGAAGGCTCAGGCTGATCTTGCCATCGGCACGGATTTCCTTGATGTAGCCCTTCTCGCGAATGCCGCCGCGTAGGAACTTGAACGCCTCGTTCTTGTGGATCAGCCCCCAATGCTTGCCGTTGATGATCGCCTTGTAACCCAGTTCGGTCGGCTCCACTACCAGCAGATCCACCGCCTCGCCGACCTTGTAGCGCGGCGGGGTTTTGTCGAGGTAGCGGTCCAGCCGCGCGGTGGCGGTGATGCGTCGGGTGTGCTTATCGAGGTAGACGTGGACGACGCAATAGTCGCCCTCGTTCAGCGGGCGCTTCTCTTCGGAATGCGGCAGTAAAAGGTCCTTGGGCAGGCCCCAGTCGAGGAAGAGTCCGATCCGATTGATCTCAGCGACCTTGAGGCTGGCGAACTCGCCAACCTGAACCTTGGGTTTCTCGGTCGTCGCGATGAGCTTGTCTTCGCTGTCGAGGTAGATGAAAACGTTCAGCCAGTCCTCGACTTCGGTGGGCACGTTCTTCGGAATATAGCGATTGGGCAGAAGAATCTCGCCATCCGGACCGCCATCGAGATAGAGGCCGAAACCGGTGTGCTTGACGATCTGCAGGCTGTTGAAGCGCCCGATTGCGGCCATGTGACGAGTCCTGTGGGTCGAAGGCGGCGATTCTAGCAGGCCCATAGAACGCGAGCGCGCCAACGCCGCCGGCCGAATCACACATATATATATCGTTATCGAGCAGGCCAGACGCAATCATGCTCTGGCCCGCTCGGGTAGCCGCTATTGCGGCAAAGCATAAGCGATGACCGAGTCACCAGCCTTGGTCCCAAGGGAGCCGTGGCCGCCCGCAACCACGACTACCATCTGCCGCCCCGAGCGACTCAGGTAGGTCATGGGCGTGGATTGGCCACCGGCTGGTAGCCGCCATTCGCTCAACTGCTTGCCTGTGGTGACGTCATAGGCGCGCAGGTAGTAGTCCAGCGTGCCGCTGAGAAAAGCCACGCCACCGGCCGTAAGCATTGGCCCACCGAGGCTCGGAACGCCCATTTTGAATGGTAGAGGTAACGGTGCGCGGTCTCGCACGGTGCCGTTCTTACGCATCCAGTGGGTCTTGCCGGTACGAAGATCGGCGCCAGCCACATAGCCCCACGGCGGCGCGATACAGGGCAGGCCGATTGGCGAGACGAAGGGTTTCAACTCGACCGCAAAGGGCGCGCCGAAATTCTCGTTGAGATACGGCTCGCTATTGGAAACATAGGTCTCCTGGTCATTTTCGCGAGGAATCAGCGTCGACGTGAACGGCAGGTAGGCCGGCGTGCTGAACACCATCTGTCTCACCGGATCGACCGCAACCCCGCCCCAGTTGAACACGCCGAAATTGCCCGGATGAATGAGCGAACCCTGTGTGGATGGCGGCGTATAACGGCCCTCATAGCGCAGCGAGTGAAACTGGATGTGACACATCATCTGGTCGATGAACGTCGCGCCCCAAAGATCCTTGCCCTGCAGAATTGGCGGCTCGTAGGACAGCGCCGAGGCCGGCTGGGTAGGTGCCGCCCAATCGCCTTCGGCAGCACCCTGCGGCGCCGGTACTTCACGGACCGGCAGGATCGGCTTGCCGGTCCGACGGTCCAGCACATAGATGTCTCCCTGTTTGGTCGGGGCGACTAGCGCCGGCACCGGCCCATTTTCCGTGTCGATGTCGACCAGGCTCGGCTGCGCCGGCACATCCATATCCCAGAGATCGTGATGCACCGTCTGGAATACCCAGCGCAGCTCGCCGGTATCGAGATCGAGCGCAACGATGGACGATGAAAAACGCTCGCTGTTCTCGCTGCGATTGCCGCCCCACTGATCGGGCACCTGATTGCCCAGCGGCACGTAAATCAGCCCCAACTCTTCGTCAGCGCTGGAAATGCTCCAGCTGTTCGGTGTGCTCTCGCTGTAGGTTTCGCCCTCGGCGATCGGCTCGGTCTGCTCAGGGTTGCCGGGATCCCAGTTCCACTTCAGCTCTCCGGTCATCACGTCATAGGCGCGAATCACACCGGAGGGCTCGTTGGTCGAGACGTTGTCGTTAACCGCACCGCCGACGATAACCAGATCGTTGGCGACCACCGGCGGCGATGTGGAGTAATAGAAGCCCTCCTTCACATGCGGCATGTTCGCCCAGAGATTTACCGCACCATTGCTGCCGAATGCGGGGCAGACCTGACCGGTTTTGGCATCCAACGCGATCAGCCGTGCGTCGGCCGTAGGCATGAACAGCCGCTGCTGGCAGGACTCGCCTGTAGGCGTTTCGCTGGCGTGATATGAGAGGCCACGGCAAGTCAAATGCTGCCGGTTGGTCGAATCCGGAACTTGCGGATCGAAACGCCAACGCTCCTCGCCCGTCTCGGCATTAAGCGCTATGACGAAGTTGTGCGGCGTGCAGATGTAGAGGCTGTCATCGACCTTCAGCGGCGCGACTTCGTAGGTGGTTTCGTTGGGATCGTCGGGACGGCGCAGGTCTCCGGTGTGGTAGTGCCAGACCTCCTCCAAACGATCGACGTTGCTCGGTGTGATCTGCGTTAAGGGCGAATATCGGGTGCCATGCTGGGTACGGCCATAGGCGTGCCACTCGCCGTCCGGCACATTGTCAGCGGTATTCACCTGGGCGGCAGGCGCGGCGGCCAGGGGTTGCGGCAACATGCCCTTGATGTCGTCGCTGTCGGTGGTGATCGCGTGTAAAGCGGTTGCGCCCCAAAGCGCCACTGCGATCATCAGTGGGATCGCACTACCGCCCCAGGCGCGAGCGCCGAAATGCTGCCAACCCAGTCGTTGGGCGATCCACGGAGTGAGCAACCACAGCCCCAGCGGAGCGATGATGCTGCCGCGCGGCGCCAGTTGCCACCAGTCGAAGCCCACCTCATAGATCGCCCAACCCAGTGTGCCGAGCATAACCAGTGCATAAACCCAGAGCGCGGCGCGGCGCTTGGCCGACAGCAGCGCGCCGGTCAGCAGGAAGCCCACCGCAAGGACCGCAAAATACCAGGTACCGCCAAGATCGATGACTTTCCATCCGCCGACTGCAAGCGCCAAGCCGATGATGATGTACAGGACTGCACTGATGACGACCGCCACTATCTCCTCCTTTGCGTGTTGTCAGGCTTCGGAGATGGCGAAACGAGCTCGTAGCGAACATCTCTTGCAGCACCAAGATGGCGCCGGCGATCTTGAAAGTCGGCCGGTATTGCAGTTGACCGGCTGTCGGCGGGAATGCTCCCTACCTGGAGCAAATCGATGCGCTGCATTTAGCAGGCCGGTAAAAATTACCTGTGTTGCCGATACCTTTTCGGCCTGTTACCTCGCGTCCAGACCAACCCGTAACAATTTGCCGGTCGTCCAGAGCCCGCCGCTCCAAGGGTTGAGCGCGGCACCCTGCTGATTACGATGACCATAGGACCAGATTTCCGGGCGAGCGCCTTCGGTATCTATAAAAGGGATTGTCATCGGGTTCCGGAGCGGAACTGTTAAGCGCTTATTGAAACCATGGACGAACAAAAACACTTCCGCAAACTACCGCCTGCGGAAAATTCGAACAAAAACTAGCCAGATCTGTATAATGTCCGGTTCGACTGACCAAAGGATCCAGATGACGATGGCCTCCAAGACCACATCCGCCAAACGCAAACCAGAACCCGCCAGCGAAACCAGCCAGTCCCTCGCCGCTCAGATGGCTGCCTTTCTGAAGGCCGGTGGCGAAGTCCAGAAGATTCCTAACGGGGTCAGCGGCCAGACTCAAGGCCCGTCACGGCAGATCACCATCAGCAAAAAATAAGTAGCCAGAAGTAATCCGCAACACCTAACCGATAAGCGAGCTTCCGCTGTCATTGCCGTACCGCAGTGGCTCGCCAGGTTTCCCCTCCCGCGACATCCGAGATCTCCATGACCGACCCGATACGCTTGTCCAAACGCCTTGCCGAACAGCTCGGCTGTTCCCGGCGCGAAGCCGAGCTGTATATCGAAGGTGGCTGGGTCAGTGTCGACGGGCAAATCATCGAAGCCCCTTATTTCAAGGTCGACAACCAGCGAATCGAGTTGCTGCCAGGCGCTACCGCGACCGAAGTGCTGCCGGTCACATTGTTGCTGCACAAGCCAGCCGGCCAGCCCACCGCCGCAGACCCAACCGAAGCTCAGCTACAGCTCGCCAGGGCGATTCACTGGACTAGCGGTGATGCTCGCCTCACGCCCCGCGAGCGGCACCACGCGCGCCAGACTGCGCTGCTGCCGCTGGAGCCGGATGCGAGCGGGTTGGTGGTGTTCAGCCAGCAGCGCGAGGTGATCCGCAAGCTCGCCGACGCGCGCGACAAGCTCGAGCAAGAGTACATCGTGGAAGTCGCTGGTGAGCCCGAGGAAGGCGGTCTGGCATTACTGGCCAAAGGTATCGGGCACCGCGGCAGAGTCTTGCCTAAAGCCAAGGCCAGCTGGCAGAACGAAACTCGTCTGCGCATCGTTATCAAGGCACCCCAAGCCGGCGATCTACGCCAGCTTTGCGAAGCCATAGGCTTGGAGATGCTCAGCTGCAAGCGCATCCGTATCGGGCGTCTGTCGATGGCCAAGCTGCCGGTCGGCGAGTGGCGCTTTCTCGGCGAGCACGAACGCTTCTAGGTTTAGACGAAACACCGCTCGGCAAAAAACGAACCTGTCTGGCTGCTCGCGCCAAGCAGTCGGTCGACTATGCTTGTTCATTGTCGAACAGACAGAGCCATCCGCCGGCAGCATCGCCAAGCCCTGGGCCGGCCGTTTCGCCACCCGCCGATAGGTGCGCCATGCAGAGACTCGCTCTGGTGCTTGTGCTCGTTCTATTGCCTCTGATCTGCACAGCGCAGCAACGAGTCGAGGTATGGACCTATCACTTTTCGCCTCCTTTCGTTCTCGACAGTGCCCAGGGTCTCTCGCATGCGTTCGTCGAACTGCTCAATCGCGATCCGGCAAACCGCGACCGTTTTCGCTTCGAGCTGGTGGAGCTGCCGCGCAGACGGCAAATGCCAAGTGGTCGGAGCCGCTGTTGATCGATCAGCAGGATTTCGTCTCGTTACCCGACGCTCCCTTTGAATATCAAGGGCCCGAATCGCTGCACGGCCTGGTCCTGGGTGGCGTGCTCGGCCATCGCTATCAGGGACTCGAAGCGGATATCGCGAGCGGCGCGATCAAGCGCCAGAATGTCCAAAATGATCTGCAGAATATCGAGAAGCTGCTCTCCGGCCGCATTCACACGTTACTGATTCCACGCTCTACCCTGCTTTATTACCGCAAGGAGCAGAATCTGGGCGAGCTGTATATTTCAGCAGCTCCCTTGTATCAGTTCGCACGGCACTTGCTGTTTACCGACACGCTTGGGTCGGCCGTTACCGATTACCTCGACAGATTCCTCGAATCCCTCCCGGACAACCCGGAGTGGCAAATCCTCCTGTTCCACTATGGTCTCAAGCCTATCGCTACCGAGCCATGAAGCATGGGCTGAACAGAAACGCAACGCGCAGGTCAGAAGTCGCGCTGACACCTATAAATAATCAAGAGAACAAGGCAGCGATGAAGAACGCATTGGTGATCGGATTGTTCATGGCCTTGGGCGGCTGCGCCTCACAGTCATGCGATCAACCCGGCAGCGCTTGCCGCGCGGAGCGGCTGCTCTACCAGAACGACCTGTTGCAGGCGAAGATCCTCATTTCCGTTGGCGACGAAGACGGCTACGAACTCGCCCATGCACTGCTCGATCGCAGCGCCCGCCTGGATGAGCGTGGCGAAACCGAGTTCTATCAGGCGCTGCTGTTGATCCGTCAGGGTCCGCAGCAACCAGAAGTGCTGCGATTGCTGGA
Organism: Stutzerimonas sp.; assembly: GCF_982611455.1. Classification (NCBI taxonomy): domain Bacteria; kingdom Pseudomonadati; phylum Pseudomonadota; class Gammaproteobacteria; order Pseudomonadales; family Pseudomonadaceae; genus Stutzerimonas; species Stutzerimonas sp. The sequence goes on along the minus strand of NZ_CEXBBO010000020.1, from coordinate 63,044 downwards.
GCAAGCCAAGAAAAAAGGCCACCCGCATGCCGTAGCGCTGCTCTACAAGATTTACCAAGAGCCGTATTTGGTGGCAGAGCGGGACACGGACAAGGCCGATGAATATCGCCAGGCCTACGCCGAACTGGACGTTGCGCAGAGCGGCTACCCTTCCTTCGACAAGGCCCTGGAGCTGGTTTCCCAGCTCGTCGAGCCGCCACCGCCGTTGCCAGAGCGCATCGCTCCTTGCCCGACTCAGTGCCGGTAATACTTATCTCCGCGGGGTAGGTGTCTGCGTTACCTTGGGGCCCTCCTCATCCCCTCTCCGCCGGCGGTTTTCTCGCCGAAACAAGCCGTTGCTGTTTCGCCTCGAACTGCCACGGCGCCTGCTGTTCTACTGAACAGGCGACAAATCCGTTTCGGCGAATGTGAAGACGAGGGTTCCGATGCAGATCCGTCAGGCGCTTGGCTGCAAGGCATTGCTGTTACTGATGATCGTCACAGCGGCACTGGCCGGCTGCAGTCGAATGAACCTCGCCTATCGCAACCTGGACCTGCTGATTCCCTGGTCGCTGAACGATTATCTGGATATGAATCGCGACCAGCAGAAGCGATTCCGCGAGCAGCTACGCGGGCACTTGAACTGGCATTGCCGCACACAGTTGCCTGATTACCTGAACGCCATCGAACACCTACAGATCCAAGTCCGTCAGAACCAACTCGATGAGACCGCACTGCGCGCTCACTATCAGTACGCGAAGCAGGCGATTCAGACTATCGCGGTGGAAATAACTCCAACCACTGCACAGCTACTGCGCGATTTGGATGACAGGCAAGTACGCGAGCTCAATGAGTCATTCGATGAGGATCGCCGCGAGCGCGAAGAGAAATACCTGGAACCGCCATTGGCACAACAGATCATCGAACGATCCGAGCGCATGCACGAGCGGGTCGAGCACTGGATGGGCAGCACCAGCGAGCCCCAGCGGCAGCGTATCCTCGAATGGGCGCACACGCTCGGGGAGCAGAATCGGCTCTGGCTGGGCAATCGGGTGCACTGGCAGCAAGCGCTAAGCGACGCCATTGCCCAGCGTCACGAGGCAGGTTTCGAAGAACGCATTGCGCGGCTGCTGCAGGATCGCGAATCCTTCTGGACGGACGACTACCGAGCCGCCTTCGCCAGCACCGAACAGGCGACGATCGATCTGGTCAGCGATCTCTACGCGATGTCCGACGCCGGCCAGCGGCGCCATATCGACGAGCGACTGGAAGAAATGCGTAACGATCTGGGCTCGCTCGACTGTCTGCCAGCATCTCGCTAAAAGCCGCCATGCCGATTGGCGGCGTGACAGCTACCGACTCTACTGGCTTCTGGCCGATCGAATTACCTTTTACGACAACATAGCAACAAGCCGACCATGCCCGCCGCGATACCACCTGCCAGCAGCCAGGTGCGCTGCTGGTGATTGTCGTGGCGCCAACCGCCATCGATGCGCCGCTGACCCAGCGCCGGGTGGAACAAATTGCCTGAAGAAGGCGCCACCCGTTCGGCGCGACGCAGCGCGGCACCGGTAAACAGCCCCGACAACTGATCGAAACCCGGCGTGATGAAGTGCGCAAAGCGCAGCAAGGTCGCTGTCAGGCCCACCGAGGTGGTGTGCCGAGGATGCAACGCCAGGCTGACCATCGCATCCGCCACCTGGCGGGGGTCGCAGAGCGGTGGCGGTGGCCGCAGCGAGCGCCCGGCATAGTTGCCGCCATCACGGAACCCGGGCGTATCGACCACTGACGGATACACATCGCATACGTGAATTCCAGGCCACTGTGCGAGCTCACCGCGCAATGCATGGGAAAAACCGCGCAGGCCGAACTTGCTGGCCGAATAAGCCACAGCAAATGGCTGCGGCACCCAGCTGCCGACAGACAGGGTATTGATCAGCACGCCGCCGTTTTGCTGTTTGAAGTAAGGCAACACCACATGCGCGCCGCGCAGATAGCCGATCAGGTCGGTTTGTACCACCTGCTCGTGCGCATCCAAGGGCGTCTCGTCGAAAGCCCCGACCGCGCCAACGCCCGCATTATTGATCCAGACATCGATGCGGCCCTGACCGAATTCGGCGGCGGCATTGGCCAGTTGCTCCACGGAGTCGCTGAGGGTCATGTCGGTCGGCACCACCAATGCCTCGGCGCCGAGCGCTCGGCATTCCTCAGCGGTCTCCTGCAAGGCTTCGTCGTCGCGTGCGGCCAAGACCACACGGGCTCGCTGGCGTGCGAAAGCCTGTGCCGTGGCGCGGCCTATACCGCTGGATGCGCCGGTGATGACCACCACCGCGCCTTCAAGTTTGGTTCCACTCATGCTCACTCCTCCAGGTTCGCTGTCGTTCATGCTGACAGCCTCGGCGGGGCAAACATTCCCCACCAACCGAAGGACGGTTCCTCACACCATTTGCAATGGTTGCCGGCGAGCTGGCGGCGGGAAGGCGTCGTCGAGAATGCTCAATTCCTCTGCCGTCAGCTTCAGCTCTGCGGCGGATGCGTTGGCACGCAGGTGGGTCGGGCTCGCCGATTTCGGTATTACCAATACGTTGGGTTGGCGCAAGGCCCAGGCCAGCGCCACCTGAGCGGGCTGCGCCCCGTGTCGGCGCGCCACATTGACGACGGCCGGATGGCGCAGCAAATCGCCGCCCTGCCCCAGCGGACAGTAAGCCATGATCGGCATGCCCTGCGCCTCGCACCAGGGCAACAGATCGAATTCAATACCGCGTTCGCCGGGGTTGTAGAGCACCTGATTGGTCGCGCATGCGGACGCATTCAGCTCGCGCATGTCATCCAGATCGAAGTTCGACACACCCCAGCGGCGGATCTTGCCCTGCTCCTTGAGCCGCTCGAAGGCTTCGACGGTTTCCGCCAAGGGATACTGGCCGCGCCAGTGCAACAGGTACAGATCGATACATTCGATGCCCAGACGCCGCAGACTGCGCTCGCAGGCTTCAGGTACGCCCTTGCGGCTGGCGTTGTGCGGGTAGACCTTGCTGACCAGAAAGATTCGATCACGGCGATTGCGAATCGCCTCGCCAACCACTTCTTCCGCTCCGCCCTCGCCGTACATCTCAGCGGTATCGATGAGCGTCATGCCCAGCTCGATGCCAAGGCGCAACGCGGCAACCTCATTATGGCGTTCGGCAGGGTCCTCCCCCATATGCCAAGTGCCCTGACCAATCACCGGTACCGCGCTGCCATCGGCCAGCTTCAGGGTACGCATCAGCCATTCTCCTGCGGTGCATTCTGCTCCGCTAGCGGCTCGGCCCAGGGATCGTAGGTGCCGAAGCTCCATAAATGCCCTTCCAGATCGCGACAGCTGAAACCACGGCCGCCGTAATCCTCATCCTTCAACTCGATGACAACCTCGGCGCCGGCCGCCTTGGCTTTGGTATAGAGGGCATCGGCGCTATTGACGATGACGTAGATGCTTTGCGTGGAGACGCCGCCGACTTCGTCGGGCTGCCGGACCTGGCGCCCGTATTCCGAATCGGCCACCGGGCCCAGCATCAGCATGCCACTGCCGAAGCTGAGCTGGGCGTGGATGACGCCGACCTGCGCGTCCTCGACCACACGCTGCTGCTCGAAATCGAACACTCGACACAGCCATTCAAGCGCCGCGGGTACGTCGCGATAGCGCAAGCACGGAATCAGGTTGGATGTGGTGTTCTTGCTATACAGGGACATGAAAACTCCTTCCGGTTGCCGCGGCATGCACCGTCGAAAAAGCGCACCGCATAGAGTTCAGACCGACACGGCGCCCGACGTTCCCACATAGGACCCGTCGCCGTTTCGCCGCGAGCGAAACGGGAACAGGCCACTAAGCGCGTTCGGCGAGGCCGAGACGAATGCCTAGACCAATCAACACCGAACCGAGAACACTATCGAGCCATTGACTCAAGCGGCGATTGGCACGTAACGCAGAGCTTGCTCGAGCCGCCAGCAGCACCAGGCCACACTCGACGACGATCGCGACCAGAACCACCAGCACACCCAGCATCAGCAGTTGTAACGCGACCGCTCCCTCATCCGGGCGCACGAATTGCGGTAGGAATGCCATGAAGAAGATCGCCGCCTTCGGATTGAGAATGTCCACCAGAATCCCTTGGCGATAGGCCTGCCAGGCCGTTGTCCGCGGCACTGTCCTGGCGTCGAGCTGCATGCCGGCTCCGGCAGAGCGTAACGCTTGAATGCCAAGGTAGAGGAGATAGACCGCGCCGACATACTTGACCACTGCAAATGCCAGCGCCGAAGTCGCCAGAATCGCCGATATACCCAACGCAGCCGCCGCCACATGGACCAGCGCGCCGCTGCATACACCGCACGCCGAGGCCACGCCGACACGTCGCCCGCCGGACAACGTGCGCGACAGAACGAACAGCAGATCGGGCCCAGGCGAGAGATTCAGCGCCAGCGCGGCCGAGAAAAACACCAACCAGAACGTCGGATCCGACATCTCAGCCTCGATTCGCCACGAATAAACGTTGAATGTAGCCGAGCGAATTGACGTTTTCCAGATTCGCCTTTTTGGCAATCGAAGATGCATTTCGTCGGAAACTTGTCGCTTATCTCAATCTACAACTTTTTATTGTCACCCCACTGAACTACCTTGATTTCCGTAATGTCAAAGCGCCAGACCGCGGCAGGGATCGCGGGCGCTGCCCGTTTAGCCATTCACAGCAAAGGAAATGCACATGTTCGATGATGCCTGCTCGGCGCTCGTCGCCCCATCCGCTCGCCTCGTTCTGTTGTCCAACAGCGAATTGCTGGACAACACCCTCCACCAATATGTGCTCGATTGTCCGCAACTGCGCCTGACTCGCAGCAACACGCTCCGCCCCGGCCTGAACGACGCGGACCTTACGCTGGTCGACGTCGGCAGCTTTCAGGAGGAGGACTGCCTGCGCCTGCTTCGGCAGCTGCGCGATACGCCCACCGCACTGGTTAATGCGCAAGCCGAGCAGGCGCGCCGCTTGCTGGAGCTGCACCCCTGGATTAAGGGCGTGTTTTATCCGAACACCAGCCGTAGCAATTTCAGCCGTGGTGTCACCGTCATGCTCGACGGCGGCGACTGGCTGCCCCGTGCGCTGATGGAGAAACTGCTCGGCCGCTATCGCCAGCTGACACATGCGTCGCGCGCCATCGATGATTTATCGGTGCGTGAAAAGCAGATCCTCGCGCTTGCCGGCAAGGGACTGTCCAACTCGGAAATCGCCGATCGCCTGCACCTGAGTACCCATACCATCAAGAGTCACATCCACAACGCACTGAGCAAACTGGGCGCGTCCAACCGCGCGCAAGGTGCATCGCTGGTCCTGGGACACGTGAGCGAGACTGGCATATGAAGCCTACGTGCCTTTGCCTGATGCTGCTGCTTTTCGGTTTTCAGGCATATGCCGGCGAAGCAGAGCTCAAGGGCTTCATCACCAACAACACCATTTCCCGATCCGGCCAGGAGTTCTACCGCAAGTTCTGCGAGCGCCTGAACGACACCAGCTCGTTGGATTTCAACCTAGCGGTCAAGGAAAGGCCGTCGGCACGCTGGGGCATTCTGGTCTGGGTCGAGCAGAGCAATCAGCCGCTTTACCGCCGCTTTCTGCAACCGAACGTCGGAGACATCGAGCAAACCGCCTATGAGGCGGCGGATTTCGTACTGCAAGAGATAAACCGTAAGAAAGTTGAAGCAATGTTCGAAGACACCATTGACCTTGCGAAGGATGAGTTATGAACCGGCCACAACAAAAAACCACCGGCATTCTCCTGGCCGGGCTATTGCTCAGCACTGGCGTTACGGCGACTGAACTGGTCTATACCCCGGTGAATCCGTCTTTTGGCGGCAGCCCGCTGAACGGCGCCTGGCTATTGGGCAACGCTCAGGCTCAGAACGACACCAAGGATCCGGATGCGATCGATCGCGCCTCGCTGTCCGGAACTTCGGCGCTCGACCGCTTTACCAGTCAGTTGGAGTCACGTCTGCTCGGAGATCTGTTGGATAAAGTGAAAACTCCAAACAACGGCTCCCTAGAAACCGATGATTTCCTCATTAATGTCGTGAACCTCGACGGCAATCTGACGGTGCAAATTACCGACCGGCTGACCGGTGAAATATCGGAAATCATTGTCAACGGCTACGGCGCCGCCCCCGTCAACAACTAAACAGCAAGGAGAGCAAAGGCCATGAGAAGCCTATTCGTCGCCATCGGGATGATGGCTGTTCTGCAGGGCTGCGCAGTGCGCGAACCGATGTCCGCAGACCAGGAACAACCCACCCTTACTCCACGCACGTCGACCTACCAGGACCTGCTACAACTGCCCCGCCCCAAAGGCCCACTGGTGGCGGCCGTATATGGCTTCCGCGACCAGACCGGGCAATACAAACCAAGCCCGGCGAGTTCATTCTCCACCGCCGTGACCCAGGGCGCGGCGAGCATGCTGGTCGATGCCATGCAGGCCAGCGGCTGGTTCATCGTGCTGGAACGCGAGGGCCTGCAGAATGTGCTGACCGAACGCAAGATCATTCGCGCTTCGCAGGCCAAGCCGGACGTGGCACCGAACATACAGTCGGAACTGCCATCGCTGCTGGCCGCCAACATCATCATGGAAGGCGCCATCGTCGCCTACGAAACCAACGTGCGCAGCGGCGGACTAGGTGCGCGCTACCTGGGTATCGGCGTCTCGCAGGACTACCGGGTCGATCAGGTCACGGTAAATCTGCGCGCCATCGACGTGCGCAGCGGCCAGGTGCTTTCCAATGTGATGACCACCAAGACCATCTACTCCATCGGGCGCAGCGCCAACGTCTACAAGTTCATCGAGTTCAAGGAATTGCTCGAAGCCGAGGCTGGCTACACCACTAACGAACCGGCGCAGCTCTGCGTACTGTCGGCAATCGAGGCGGCGGTAGCCCACCTGATCGCTCAGGGCGTCGACCGTCAGCTCTGGCATACCGCCGACAACACGCCCGCGGTCGAGGCCGAGCTGGCGAAATACCTCGCCACGCCGACCAAGCTCTAGATTCGTTCCCGTTTCATCGAAGCCGCGAAACGCGAACAGTCCATGAAACAAACGCAACGGTTTCAACCGTTCGATGGATTTGCCGAATCGCGGTTTAGGACAGGATGACCTACCGCGATTCAACCAGGGACGACTGATGAACCACGCGCAAAGGATTGCCCGCAAAGCGCTGTTGCCGCTGATCTTCGCAGCGGTAACCAGCCCCGCCCTCCAGGCCGCTGGTCTTCCGGCTTCGCTCGACCTGGCGCCCAGCGAAATCGCCTCGAGTCTGGATCATTCGATTGCATCGGCCCGGCCAAACGCCAGCGCCGCGCATGGCAACCTCGCTCTCATCGCCCAGGCCGGAGACAGCCTGACCAGCGATATCACTCAAACCGGCAGCGCCCTGGAAGCCTTCATTCTCCAGAGCGGCTATGCGCACGAGGCAACCATCGTGCAGCAGGGCAGCCACAACCAGGGATTGATTGTTCAATCGGGCGCCTATAACGAGGCCCGGATCGAGCAAAACGGCGCGTACAACAACGCGCTGATCGAACAGACCGGCACCGGGCATCGCAGTAGCGTCACGCAGAACGGCCAGGGTCTGAGCGTGCTGGTTCGCCAGTACCGCTGAAGCAAAGCACCAGGAAGTACCGCTGAAAAAACATTCCATGGAGAGATAATAATGTTCAAGATCAAACCCCTTGTAGCTGCCATCCTGACTGTCGCCACCGCTCAGGCTTTCGCCGCTGAGCACACCTCCGAACAACGCCAGAACGGCATCGATAACCTCGCCGAGGTCACGCAAAGCTTCGGCAGTTCGAACATGGCCAAGCAGGTGCAGAGCGGCTGGGGCAATGACGCATCGATTGAGCAGAACGGCTCATATTCTTCGTCGGCCTTGCAGACCCAGGTCGCCAACTTCAATCAGGCGAGCGCCAACCAGACGTTGGCGGTACGGAGCGACTCGGAGCAGTGGCAGAGCGGCAAGAGCAACGATGCCAGCATCAACCAGACCGGCACCTTGGACAGCAGCGCCAAGCAGCGTCAGCAAGGTTACGCCAACACCGCCGAAACCGATCAAGTCGGCACCTACGGCGCTGATGCGGTTACCAAGCAGGATGGCAGCCACAACTATGCTTCCAGCTATCAAGCGGCGGCTTACGGCAGCAAAACCGAGCTGTACCAGGACGGCGACCTCAACGACGCCAGCATCAGCCAGTCGTTCAGCTCCAACGACCGCGCCATGATCGATCAGCAAGGCAACGAAAACGCCGCCGAGATCGTTCAGAACTGGAGTGCTGGCTCGGTCGCCGAAGTCGAGCAGGTTGGCAACCTCAACGATGCATATGTCAGCCAGACAGGCACCAGCCAAGAGGCTTACACCTACTCGGGCGGCGACTACAACAACCTGAACGTGGACCAGCGCGGCAGCCACCAGAACGCTTTCATTTATCAGCAAGGCGACGAGAACGACGCCGACGTCGCCCAGCGCGGCAATGGCAACACCGCCACTGCCAATCAGTACGGACTCGGCAACGTGGCGGTGCTCGATCAGGATGGTCGCCATCAGGTCGCCACGGTTACTCAGCACGGCAGCTACAACGACGCCACCGTTGATCAGCAGGGCAAGAACAACGAGCTGAGCTTCAATCAGTCGGGCATCTTCAACACCCTCAGCGCCGTGCAAGAAGGTGAAGGCAACCGCATCACCGGCTCCAGCAGCATCGCTGGCAACGATGTCGATATCGTCCAGGACGGCGATTTCAACCTGGCTGACGTCAACCAGACCGGTGTCGACAACGCGGCAACCCTGTCTCAGTACGGCGAAAGCCATCTGGCGACGGTTACCCAGAACGGCGCCGGCCACGAGGCTCTGGTGGTGCAGAGCGGCATGGGTAACAACGCGTTGATCAGTCAGGCAGGCTTCAACAACATGGCGATCGTTACCCAACACTGATCCCCCGCAACACCTCGCGACTGCCGGCCCTGCGTCGGCAGTTTCGTTCTCCACGGCAGTCAGCAACCCCTGTCCCGTCGTGACAGCCGCAGCACTGACCTGCTAGCTGCGCTCCGTCGAATCGAGCATCTTCGCCGTGACTGGCACTGAGTCGAAGCGCGCCCACTCAGGACCGTTAGACGATCCGATCCGCTTATATGCCTCCTTGATATCACCGCCTTGACCTACACAGCCTCGATCCACACCGCTGTGCGCGGAACGTTGCTCATCACAAAACGATGAAATAAAAGGATTTTTGTGATATTTCCGCTGCGCTTGTTCGACTGGCGCGGCGCTGCTTTGAGCGCAACGCCTGCCCGTTGGAAAAAGCCCATATAAGCAGTCGCAACTGCATTCAAGGAGCATATCGATGAAACGCAGCCTCACCACCGCCGCTCTTGCAGCCGGCTTGGCCCTTGGCGGCCAGGCCATGGCCGCTCCGATGCTTTGGCAGAACAACAGCCTGACCTACCTTTACGGCAAGAATTTCTCTGTGGATTCAGGCGAGGACGGGCGCGAAGCCGACATCCAGCAAACCATCACTTTCGAGCACGCCAGCGGCTGGACCTGGGGTGACATGTTCCTGTTCGTCGACCACAAGTGGTTCAACGGTCATTCCGGCAATGATGGGCGGACCTATTACGGCGAATTCAGCCCGCGCCTGTCGCTGGGCAAGATCACCGGCCAGGACCTCTCCTTCGGACCGGTTACCGATGTGCTGCTTTCGGCTACCTATGAGCGTGGCGAGGGACGCAATCGCAACTATCTGCTCGGCCCTGCCGTCGATCTCGCGGTGCCTGGCTTCGATCGCCTGGCAATCAATACCTATTACCGCAAGCCGGATGGCATTACCGGTCAGGCCAGCGGCCAATGGCAGATCACCCCAACCTGGGCCATGACCTTCCCGGTGGGCAAGTCCGACATCCTCTTCGACGGCTTCATCGATTGGGTGGTGAACGACGCCGGCTCCAAGTCCAAGGGCGACTTCGTCGCCAAGAACCTGCACATCAACCCACAGATCAAGTACGACCTGGGCAAGGCGCTGGATCAAACCCCAGGCAAGCTCTACGTCGGTATCGAATACGACTACTGGACGGACAAGTACGGTATCGAAGACAGCGATGGCTTCAACACCGATAACAACGTAACCAACTTCATCGTCAAAGCGCACTTCTGACGGCGTACCGGTCGTCAAGTTGCACGTTGGAGGTGCCGGCCCGCGGCGCAGGTGCGGCCTACGCCACGGATCGATGGTTGCGCAGTCACCACCGATCCGGGCGGCTACAAACCTGATCGACCCAACTCAGCGTCAGCTGCGCAGCTCTTCAATACGTGCCGCCAACGTGTCAATCGAAAACGGCTTGGTCACGATGCGCATTCCCGGCTCCAGTTGGCCGTTTCGCATCACCACGCTTTCCGCGTAGCCGGTAATGAACAGCACGTTTAACCCCGGATCGTGTTGGCGGGCGGCATCGGCCAGTTGGCGACCGTTCATGCCGCCCGGCAAACCGACATCGGTAATCAGCAACGCCACCGGCTCGTCGCTCTGAAGAATGCGCAGGCCCTCTTTGCCATCGCCGGCCTCTAGCACCCGATAGCCCAGCTCTTCGAGAATTTCCACCACCAGCATGCGCACCGCAGGCTCGTCGTCGACCACCAATACCGTCTCACCGCAGCCGCTCGCCTGCAGCGATGCATGCTGCGTCGCCTCGATCTGGCTGGGCGTGCTGTTCAAAGCCACATGAGGCAAATACAGGCAGATGCAAGTGCCGTGTCCGGGCTCGGACTGGATGCTCACCTGACCGCCCGACTGCCGAGTGAATCCGTAGACCATCGACAACCCCAGGCCGGTGCCCATGCCTAATGGTTTAGTGGTGAAGAACGGATCGAATGCTTGCGCCACCACATCCGCCGACATGCCAACACCGGTATCCGACACGCACACCAGCACGTACTGACCGGGTGGTACGTCGAGCTCCTGTGCGGCGGCGTCACTCAGCACGACGTTGCTGGTTTCAATGTTCAAGGTCCCGCCCGAAGGCATCGCATCGCGGGCATTGATGCCGAGATTGAGCAAGGCGTTTTCCAGCTGATTACGGTCTATCAGCGTTGACCAGAGGGCGCTGGCGACCTCAATCTCAAGCTTGACCGAAGGTCCGACAGTGCGACTGAGCAGTTCGCGCAGCTCGCCGACCAGTTCGCCGATATCGGTGGTCAGCGGATCAAGTGTTTGCCGGCGAGAGAACGCCAGCAGACGGTGAGTCAGCGCCGCAGCGCGCCGAGTCGCGGTCTGCGCCACCGTCACGTAGTGCGCCAGCGACTCGACGCGGCCCTGCTCGATGCGCTTTTCCAACAGCTCCAAGCTACCACTGATACCCGTCAGCAGATTGTTGAAGTCATGCGCCAGACCACCGGTGAGCTGGCCGACGGCTTCCATCTTCTGACTTTGTCGCAACTGCGCCTCGGCCCGAGCAAGCGCCTGGGCCTGCTCCTTTTCGGCCGTGATGTCGCGACCGACCGCATTGATCACCCCGTCTGCCGGTCGCGACGACCAACTGAGCCAGCGATAGCTGCCGTCGCTGCAGCGATAGCGATTTTCAAAATGCAAAAATGCCTGCCCCTGCGTCGAGCTTTCCACCGCTCCCTGCGTACTGGCTAGGTCGTCGGGATGAATGAAATCGAAGATGCGAGCGCCGAGCAATTGCGTCTCGCGCCAGCCCAATAACTGCTCCCAGGCCGGGTTGATGGCGATTATGGTGCCGTCGAACCGGCAACGAATCATTACGTCGCTGGACAGCTCCCAGAGCTGATTGCGGTCTTTGGTTCTGGCGGCGACCTCCTCTTGCAAAGAGGCGGTCAATGCTTGCAGGGCGAGTTCGGCGGAGCGGCGCGCAGATACATCGTTGAACAACACCGCCACGCGGTGTTCGGACGGCTCGCCCACCGGCATCGCCTGCACCTCATACCAACGCTGCAACGCCTCGGCGTTATTCTCGAAACGCACCGTGCGGCGGCTCAGCGCCACCTCGCCATAAATATCGAACCAGTGCTGCTCGTGAGTCGGCGCCAGGTCTCGTATCCATCTGCCAACCGCATCGACCAGCCCGGTATGGCGCTCGAACGCCGCGTTGGTTTCGATGAAGCGGTAATCGACCGGTTTGCCTTGCGCATCGAACTTCATTTCGATGATGCAAAAGCCCGCATCGATCGCGTCGAATAGGGTGCGATAACGCGTGTCGCTCTCAGCCAGGCGGCGCGCCGCTTCATCCACGGCGGTGCGGTCCTGCAGAATTTTCAGAAAGCCGACGTGGCGGCCTTCGCTAAGCAGCGGGGTCAGCGTGCCCGTACAGCGTAGACGGGAACTATCGGCGCGAATGTACCAGCGTTCATGGTGGGTGCAGCCTTCGAGGAAAGCGCGTTGCATGAGCGCCTGCAACTGGCCCGCATCGCGCTTCAGATCACTGAACAGATGATCGAACGCTCTGCCGCGCATGTGCTCTGCCGTCCAGCCGAAGAGGCGCTCGGCGCCAGCGCTCCAAGCGGTGATCACGCCTCGGAGATCCGTCGTGAACATGGCGCAATCGCTAGCGGCGTCGAAGATTGCTTGTACTTGCTGCGCTGACTCGGGAATGGTTTTGGCTCCTGCAGCTATTCGATTACAGATCGCCACGATCCGCGGATTGCCTACGCCATCATTGGCGAAACCGCCAAGAGGGTATGCCGTCGAACTTTAACTGCTGGCGATGTGCTTGCGAAACTCTCAGTAGACGGCTGGCGGTGCGGATAACTTGGACACATCCGCGACCCGCTGCGTCCCTTGCGCGTGCCGCCTGCCTTTCTACGCCTGGATGGACGCAAGCGCGCCGCGCTTGAATACGAGGGCCTTCAACCCACTGTCGGCGCTGATATCGGGGAATTCCGGCGGGTTTTCCAGACGCTCCTGAAATGTCAGTTCGGGCGCCTCGGCGGACATGCCTTCGATAAGAAAATCCGGCCCGGTGTCGGGATCGTTGATGCAAGCCAGCACCGTGCCGGTTGGGGTCAGTAGCTCAGGCAGGCGTCGAAGAATCTTTTGATAGTCCCGACTCAGCGCAAAGCTGCCTTTCTGGAACGACGGCGGATCGATGATCACAAGGTCGTAGGGCCCGCTTCTCTTGACTTTGCCCCACGATTTGAACAGCTCATGACCGAGAAAGCTGACCTTGTTCAGGTCATGCTCGTTCAGCCGATGGTTATCCCGCCCGCGGTTCAGCGCGGCCCTCGCCATATCCAGATTGACTACGTGCTCGGCACCACCAGCGATGGCTGCCACGGAAAATCCGCAGGTATAGGCGAATAGATTGAGCACCCGCTTGCCCTGCGCCTGCTGCTGGACCCAACGGCGGCCGTAACGCATATCGAGAAACAGCCCGTTGTTCTGCTTGATACCGAGGTCGAGCTTGTAACGCAGTCCGTTCTCGGTAATCAGCCACTCCTCGATCGGCTCGCCCAGTAGCTGCTCCATGCGGCTATCCGGCAGGTAACGATGCTGCAGCAGCAGGCTGTGCGCTCCGCTCGCCTGCCACGCTGGCCCTTCCGCCAGGGTCGACAACATCTGGATCAACGCATCAAGCTCCGCCGCCGCCGGTTCGCGAAACAGCGAAACCAGCACCACACCCTGCAGCCAATCCACTGTGACGTGCTCGAGCCCGGTCCAGCAGCGCCCCCGTCCGTGGAACAACCGCCGGGTCTCGTCAGGCGCTTGCGTCAGGGCAGTTGTCAGGTGTTGCTGCAGTGTATCGAGGGCGTCCGGGTGCATTGAATTTCATCATCTGATTAAGGCGCGCGCATTCTAAACATGATCCCGAGCGCCTGCAGTTCCTGGCGCGGCAGCGACCTGTTCGTCCTGCTGCCATAGGGCGATTCCGGCGGCACGGAGCTGCAGTATTGTGACTACCGGCTGGCAGCGTTGGCCCGGCATCAACGGGCCATCATGCCGGGCTCGGAGTCTTGACGGTGCGGCGTCCGCGGGCTGCGGTTTTGCGCGTGCCACTCTTGCGCGCCTTGCACGGTGCGGCGCGGCCCGCCGGAGTCGGCGGCCCGGCAATCTTCAGACGCAACCCAACGCAGCGTTCGACCTGCTTGCTCATCCAGGACGATTGTTTGCTGACGAATTCTTCCAGGCTCATCTCGCCGCTTTGCACCATGTCGAGCGCCTGCTCCCAGATTGCCGTAGTGCCCGGATCAGCAATCGCACGAGGGACGGCATCGATTAGGCTGAACGCCGCTGCGGTGGCGGCCAGCGCCTTGCCCTGCTTGGTCAGATAACCACGATCGAGCAGCCCCTGGATGATCCCGGCACGAGTCGCTTCGGTGCCGATGCCGGTGGTGTCCTTGAGCTTCTGCTTGAGTTTCGGATCGTCTACCAGCTTGGCGACGTTTTTCATCGCCTTGATCAGATCACCTTCAGTGAAGGGCTTGAGCGGCTGGGTCCAGAGATCCTTGAAGATCAGATCCTTTACGGGGCACGCCTGCCCTTGGCGGAGCGTTGGCAGAGTTTGCGGCCCTGCAATCTCGCGGCGGGTTGCAGCGAGCGCTTCCGGCAGCGCGCGTTTCCAACCAGGCTCGACGATCTGCTTGCCGACCGCCCGCAGCGCCTGGCTGGCACAGTCGAAGTCAGCCTGGGTCCGGTCATATTCGTGGTTGGGCAGAAACTGCGCCAGATAGCGCGCGCGAATAAGCGTGTAGACCGCGCGTTGTTTACCCACTAGGCGATCGAGTGGCTTTGCCGCGGCAGTCGGGATAATGCCGTGGTGAGCACCGACCTTAGCGTCATTCCAGGCACGCGACTTACGGCTGGCATCCAGATGTTGCTGCAGCTCGCCTAGCGTCGGGTCGGCATGTCTCAGTGCAGCGAGGATCGCCGGCGCCTCGCCGTGCTGACTCAACGGCAAATAGCCGCAGTCGCTTCGCGGATAGGTGATGACCTTGTGGGTTTCGTAGAGCGCCTGGGCGATATCGAGGGTTTCCTGGGCGCCAAGTCCGAGTTTCTTCGAGCAGACCTCCTGCAGCGTGCCCAGATCAAAGGGCAGCGGCGGCGCTTCGCGCATGCGCTCGGTCTTGAGCTTTTGCAGGTGCGCTTCACCGGCCTTGCGCATGGCCTCGGCGGCTTCCTGCGCCAAGTTCTGGTCGAGGCAGCGGCCCTGATCATCGCAGTGGTCTTCCGCTGCGCGCCATTGCGTGATGAACGGTACGTCTTCGCCGAGCAGCTGCACCTCGATGGCCCAGAACGGCTGTGGCACGAAGTCGGCGATGCTGCGGTCGCGATCGACCACCAACCGCAGCGTTGGCGTTTGTACGCGGCCAACCGGCAGCACGCCCTGATACCCGGACTGGCGCCCGAGCAGCGTGAACAGCCTGCTCATATTTATGCCGATCAACCAGTCGGCCCGCGAACGGCCCAGCGCCGATTGATACAGATTGAAAGTGTCACTGCCCGCGCGCAGCCCACCGAGCGCTTTGCGAATCGAGGCATCGTCCAAGGCGGACAGCCACAACCTCTGAACCGGCCCGCGATACCGACAATGTTCCACCAGCTCGCGGGCGATCATCTCGCCTTCCCGATCAGCGTCGGTGGCGATAACCAGTTCCCGCGCCTCAGCCAGCAGACGCTTGACCGCCTTGAACTGGCTGGCGGTCTTTGGCTTGACCAGCATCTTCCAGCGCTCGGGAACGATGGGCAGATCGGCCAGTACCCACCGCTTGTAGCGCATGTCATAGGCGTCTGGCGGTGCGGTTTCCAGAAGATGACCGATACACCAGGTCACCGTCACGCCGGTTCCTACCCAACAGCCATCGCCGCGCCGGGTCGCGCCGAGTACCTTGGCGATGTCCTTGGCCTGGGAAGGTTTTTCACAGAGAAACAGCCGCATCACGTCATCACTGGATCGTTTGGGTAACGCACAGCATGCGCAGTGACGGCCAATCAAGCAATCTTTATCTGTATGGATATACAGTTAAAGCATATTGATCTCACGACGCAAACGACTCGGCGTCGTGAACAGCCGCTCGCGACGACAGCTCCGGGGGCAACCCCGAAACCGCCCATGCGGAACGGCAAGGAAAAAGCCGAGTCGAAATAAATGACTGCGCCTCTTGACCATCGCCGCCGAACGCCACCGCCTCGGCCCTGCATAAAGCAGCAGGCGATCAATCCAGAGGCTTCAGCCCGACCAGCCTACAGGGCTTTCCCGGGCGCGTTCCGCCTTGCAATCGGCCCACATTTGGCCGGAGCGGCAGGAACAAGGAACGCGGCGCTTTCCCTGCGAAGCCCGCGTAAGGAGTATGGAATGACCGATTCCCCTAATTTTTCTTTCGACCCAGACGACGACTCGCCGCGTATTTCCACCGGCAGTGAAGGTCTGGATGACATCCTCGGCGGTGGTCTCGACCCCAACCGGATGTATCTCTACGAGGGCACCCCCGGCTCCGGTAAGACCACCATCGCCTTGCAATTTCTGCTCGAAGGCGTGCGCCACGGCGAACGGGTGCTCTATGTGACGCTCTCGGAAACCAAGCAGGAACTGAAGCTCGTCGCCAAGCGTCATGGCTGGACGCTCGACGGTATCGATGTGTTCGAGCTGGTCTCACCCGAGGCAAGCCTCGACCCCGAGCTTGAACTGACGGTACTGCACCCCGCCGAAATGGAGCTGAGCGAGACCACAAAGCAGGTGTTCGATCGAGTCAGTGAAACCAACCCGACCCGGGTCGTGTTCGACAGTCTGTCCGAGATGCGACTGCTGGCGCAGAGCCCGCTGCGCTATCGGCGCCAGGTGCTGGCGCTCAAGCATTTCTTCACCACTCGGCGTTGCACGGTGATTCTGCTCGACGACCAGACCTCGGAAGTTGGCGACCTGCAACTGCACTCCATTTCTCATGGCGTGGTGATGCTTGAGCAGTTGGCCATTGATTACGGCGCCGAACGCAGGCGGCTGCGGGTGATCAAGATGCGTGGCATTCAGTTCCGCGGCGGCTACCACGACTTCACGATCAAAAAGGGTGGGCTCGCGATCTATCCGCGGCTGATCGCCGCTGAGCATCACACGCACTTCATAGGGGAACTGACATCCAGTGGCAATGAGGCCTTGGACAAAATGCTCGGTGGCGGCTTGGAGCGCGGAACAAACGCGCTACTGATTGGCGCCGCTGGCGTTGGCAAATCATCGCTGGCGCTGGGTTACGCCGTAGCGGCGTGCCAACGCGGTGAACAGGTCGCTTTCTTCATTTTCGATGAAGGAATCGGAACCCTGATGGCCCGCGGCCGCGCTTTGGGGCTGAACCTCGAACCTTGGATCGAAAAAGAACTACTGCACCTGCAACAGATTGATCCCGCCGAACTTTCACCCGGCGAATTCACCGCTGCGGTACGGCATAGCGTCGAAGTACAAGGCGCGCGGCTGGTGGTGCTGGATAGCCTCAATGGCTATCTCAACGCGATGCCAGACGGCCGCTTCCTGATTCTGCAGATGCATGAGTTGCTCAGCTATCTGGGCCAGAAAGGCGTGATGAGCGTGATGGTTCTGGCTCAGCATGGCCTGGTCGGACCGATGGATACGCCCGTGGATATCAGCTATTTGAGTGATGCGGTTATCATGCTGCGCTATTTCGAGCATGCTGGCGTCGTTCGCCGCGCGTTGTCGGTGGTCAAGAAACGCAGCGGACGCCACGAAAACACCATCCGGGAGTTCCGGCTTGGCACTTCCGGCATCAAGGTCGGGCCACCGCTGTCGGAGTTCAGCGGTATATTCTCGGGCACACCGGCCTACACCGGCGATGCCGCTCCCCTCATGAAAGACGAGCATGACGACGCCTGAGCCAGAAAGCCCGATAGTAGCCGTCTACGCCCCCATTGGCAGGGACGGTCCCGCGTCGGCCGCCCTGCTCCGCCGCAGCGGCATGGACGCGGTGGTCTGTCACAGTGTCGAGGAAGTATTGGAGCGTGCCGGTACGGATGCCGATGCGGTATTCATCGCCGAAGAAGCCCTTTTCGGCCAGGACCTCGATGCGCTGTCAGCCTGGGTCGATCAACAACCGGCATGGTCCGATTTTCCGTTCGTGGTGCTGACCAGCAAACATCAGCAACCGGCAGTCGCCGCCTGGCGCCAACGGATGGTTGCAGCGTTGCGCAACGTCTCGCTGCTCGAACGGCCGGTACAGAGCATTACGCTCACCAGCGCGATCCAGACTGCATTACGTGGGCGGCATCGCCAGTACGAGGTGCGGGCGCTGATCGAGGCACGCGAACAGGCATCTCTCGAACTGGAGGCGCTGATAGTGGAGCGCACGAGCGAACTGGAGAAAACCAACCTCGAGCTGCGCACGCAAATAGCCGAACGCGCCCATATAGAGGAAACCCTGCGCCAAACGCAGAAGATCGAGGCCATCGGCCAGCTCACCGGCGGCGTCGCCCACGATTTCAATAACCTGCTGATGGTGATATCTGGCGGCCTCGATATGCTCGATCGGCGAGCGGATCCGGAACGCCGCCAGCGCCTGATGGATGGCATGCGCCAGGCTGCACAACGCGGAGCCGCCCTGACCCGCCAGCTGTTGGCATTTTCCCGGCGTCAGTCGCTGGCCCCCGAACCGGTGGACCTTGCCCTGCGCATTAGTCAGATGAGCGAACTGCTCGACCGCAGCCTGCGCGGCGATGTGCACGTGGAGGTGCAGTTCGCACCCGATCTGTGGCCGGTGGAGGTCGATCCGGGCGAACTGGAACTGGTGATACTCAACCTGGCGGTCAACGCCCGCGACGCCATGCCAGAAGGCGGTTCGATTCTGCTGCAGGCAACCAACGCACCGAATGAGCATGTACTGGGGCGTCAGGGCGACTTCGTCCGTCTGGCGGTGATCGATTCGGGTACAGGCATTCCCGCCGACGTGCGCGGCCGGGTATTCGATCCCTTCTTCACCACTAAGGAGATTGGCAAAGGCTCCGGTCTTGGCCTTGCACAGGTGTACGGCTTCGCTCGTCAGTCCGGCGGCACGGTATGGATCGATACCGAATGCGGTCGAGGCACCAGCGTGATCATGATGCTGCCTCGCTCGAAACATCTGCCGGATCAGGTGCCTATCGAGGATGCCCGCGTCGACGAATCCCCTGAGGCATCCGCAGGTAACGTCCTGCTGGTCGACGACGATGAAGAAGTCGCCGCACTGGTGGGTGAAATGCTCGAGCACCTCGGCTATCAGGTGACTCATTCCGGCAGTGCTGCCGCTGCTCTCGGCGCACTGGCGAACGGGAATCGAGTCGACGTCGTCTTCTCCGACGTGATGATGCCCGGCGGCATGAACGGCGTGGAACTGGCACGGGAAATCCGCATGCGCCAACTCGGTATTCCCGTCCTGCTCACCAGCGGCTACGCCGAAGCAGCGAAAAAATCGGCGGAAGCCGAAGGCGTGCATGTGCTGGCCAAGCCCTACCGCCTCGAAGAGCTGGCCGTGGCGTTGCAAAGCGCTATGGAAAGCGCCGAACTGACGAGCCTGCCGGCGCTCTGATCCACCTGCCGTTGACCGACGAGTGCGCGCATTCGCGAAACTAACCACAGGCAAGGCCGTCGAAACGCGAGTTCCGAGCCGCTGCGGTTTCGCCCCGGCTTTTGCTATTCGTCTGCGTCAACCAGAAGGAATCGACCATGCCCTCGCCTCGGGATATCCCTTATCCGCCTGCCCGTCCCGCAACCACCAAACGAAGTGCCGCGGCGCTGCTGGGCGTATGGCTGATAGGCTGTTCGCTACCCTTGCTGGCTGAGCAATCGCTGGTCGCTCGTGATGCGCAGAACAAGCGCCTCGCCGAGAAACTGATGGCCAAGCCCAACCACCTCTCCCCAGCGCCGACCGCGAAGTACAACCACATCGTTACCTATGGCCAGTCCCTGGCGTCGGCCGCCGAAGGCTGGCCTGCACTGTCGAAACAGCCGGGTTACGACAACCTGATGTTGGGCGACTCGGTGCGCTCGGCGACGTTCAGTGGGGATCGCTTCGTGCCGGTCGGCGAGGCGGCATTCAAGCCGCTCAAAGCCGTGGTACAGCTTAAGCGTGATCCAAAGGTCATCCTCGATAGCCGCGCGGTGGCGAAACTGGAAGAACACGCGCCGGAGGAAGGCGAATCAGTGGAAGTCGGCGCGCTGAACATGGCGCGACGACTCTATCTCGAGAAGCACGGCGTCCAGGCCGACCCTGAGCACCTGTTCGTCGCCAGCAATGCTTCCACGTCCGGTCGCTCCATTGCCCAGCTGTCCAAGGTCGGCGGCACCAATGAATACCGACGGGTGCTGCAGGCGGTCGAGCAGGCCAAGCAGATTGCCGATGCCGAAGGCGCCAGTTACAGCCTCAGCGCCTTCTTCTGGCTGCAAGGGGAATACGATTATGCGCAGGTTCAAGGCGGTATCAACGACAAGCATCACTACAAGAAAATGATGCGCCAGTTGCGCGACGACCTGAATGCCGACACCGCGCAGGCAATCGTCGGCCAGCAACGGATGCCGGCATTCATTACCTACCAGACCGATGCCAAGTCATCGGTCGTGGACGGCAGCCTCGACATCGGCATGGCGCAATGGGAATTGGCGCAGGAAGAGCCCAACTGGTATTTGGCAGGCCCGGTCTATCCCTACGTCGACAAGGGCACGCATCTGTCGGCCAATGGCTACCGCTGGTTCGGCCAGATGCTCGGCAAGGTTTACCATCAAGTCGTCGTCGAACGCCGCAACTGGCAGCCGCTGGCACCGCGCCGCGCCACGTTCGAGAGGCGCGAGGTGCTTATCGACTTTCATGTGCCGCGCCCTCCACTGACCTTCGACGAACCCTACCTCGGCCGTCAGGCGCACATGATCGAGAACCGCGGCTTCACCCTGAGCGACGACCAGGGCGAGGTAGCGATCGAGTCCGTCGAGATTGCCGACAATACGGTGGTACGCCTGGCTGCTGGGCGTGACCTGATCGGCACCCCGCGGATCCGCTACGCCAGCCATGCGGTCGGCGGCGCCGGCGAGCTGCGTGACAGCGACCCGACCGTGGCCGACGCGAACTATGAATACCTGCCGGACGAAGGCATGCCGCCGGAAGCGAATATCGACGCGCTGGTGGGCAAGCCCTACCCGCTGCATAACTGGAGCATCGCTTTTGAGATCGAGGCGATGAAGGCCAGCGAAGCAGATCAGCTGCAGCGTTGACCGGGCCACAGCACGCCATCATGCAACTACGCGCGGCCAGCGCCTGAGTTGCGCCAGCACGACGATACGCTCCGCCAGAATCAGGCAAGTGCCAGGCAGAATCCGTCTAACGCCCCGTCCGCGCACCTCCCTAGCATTCATTCCACAGCACAGTGGTGCTGCATCGAATGAAGGCAATCGGAGGTTCTGCACATGTCGAACATCAACGGAAAGGTCATCGCGATCACCGGCGCCAGCAGCGGCATCGGTGAAGCAACGGCACGCCTGCTGGCGAGTCAGGGCGCGCGGGTGGTTCTGGGTGCACGGCGCCTGGAGCGTCTGGAAGCGCTGGCCACAGCAATCATCGATGACGGCGGTAGCGCGGTGGTCCGTGCGTTGGACGTGACGAGTCGTGCGGACGTGCAAGGCTTCATCGATTTCGCCGAGCAGCAGTTCGGGCGCGTCGACGTCATCATTAACAATGCCGGTGTGATGCCGCTTTCGAAGCTCGAAGCGCTGAAGCTCGACGAATGGGACCGGATGATCGACGTGAACATTCGCGGCGTGCTGCACGGCATCGCCGCCGGCCTGCCGCTGATGCAGCGTCAGCGCAGCGGTCAATTCATCAACATCGCCTCCATCGGCGCCTATGCAGTCAGCCCGACCGCTGCCGTGTATTGCGCCACCAAATACGCGGTGCGCGCCATCAGTGAAGGGCTGCGCCAGGAAGTCGGCGGCGATATCCGCGTCACCCTGATTTCCCCCGGCGTGACCGAATCCGAACTGGCCGAGAGTATTTCCGACGAGGGCGCCCGCGCAGTCATGAGCGACTTCCGCCAGATCGCGATCCCCGCCGAAGCCATCGCCCGTGCCATCGCCTACGCCGTTGACCAACCGGCCGATGTGGATGTTAGCGAGCTGATCGTCCGCCCCACCGCCAGCGCTTACTGAGGGCACGCCCATAAACGGCAATGCAAGCAGAACCCTATGGTCTGTTGATGTTTCGCCGCAGCCGCGACGGAGCCGGTTTTAGCGCGCCATCGATGCGGCACAAGCGTTGCGCGAAGTGCCGGACCCGCCTGCAGCGCGTTGAGACTCAGGCAATACTGCGCAACCGCGCCATGTCCTTGACTGGGGACGCGCCAAACAGCCGGCTGTATTCGCGGCTGAATTGCGAAGGGCTTTCGTAGCCGACCCGGTAACCGGCCACCGAAACCTCCAGCCCTTCGGCCATCAGCAACCGCCGAGCCTCCTGCAACCTGAGCTGTTTCTGGTATTGCAACGGGCTCATGGCGGTCAGCGCCTTGAAGCGGTGATGCAGGCTGGAGCTGCTGAGATTGACCCGCCGCGCCAGATCGTCGATACGCAGCGGTTCCACATAGTTCTGGTTGAGCCACTCGATCGCGCGGGTCACCCGATGCGACTGGCTGCCCTGCAATGCGATCTCCTGCAGATGCTGGCCCTGCGGCCCGCAGAGCAGGCGATAGAAAATTTCGCGCAACGCCAGCGGCGCCAACACCGGAATATCCTTGGGATTGCCCAGCAAACGCACCAAACGCAGGGTGGCATCCAGCAGCGGCGCGTCGATCCGGTCCAGATACAGACCACGCTGCGTCGCTTCGTCTATTTCGCCGAACGGATCGGATTCACTGATAAGCCCGGCGATCAGCGACGGATCGATGTCCAAGCGAATGCACATGTAGGGCTCATGCGACGAGGCGCGTACCACGCAACCGGCCACCGGCAAGGTGACCGACACCACCAGGTAGTGCAGCGGGTCATAGCAGTACAGCTCGTCGGCCAGCCTTACTTCCTTGCCGCCCTGCACGATGATGCACAGCGCCGGCTTGTGCACGCCCCAGGTCTTCTCGCCCGGCTCCGCGCAGCGGATGAAGTACAGAGACTCGATGGCGGTCGGATGCACGCCATCACCGCTGACGAAACGCTCCACCAGCTGCGCCAGTTCGGCGCGCTGCGCACTGGTTTCATCGCCGGAAGGAGTAACGAACGTATTCATGGAGCGGCTTCCTTTGAAACGAAGGAAACCAGCTTAGCAGCTCACATCGCGAACGCAGTGCCAACCGATTGGTAGCGGCGGCAAAGAACGTCGCTTGCCGCATTCCGTCAGCTGTGTGCCCTGGCATTTGACAGATCAGCAAAGTGCTTCCTAGTATCATTTTTAAAATCAAGTATCGCACTGCAAAACAAAAACAGGCTTTCAAGCCGAGGAGTGAACGATGCATCGCACTGCCCGCCCCATCCTGCTTGCCCCGCTTGCGCTATATCTGGGATTGTCCGGAGCCGCACAGGCCAAGGACGTCGAACTGCCCAAGACCATGGCCTGGTCGGCTTACGGCACCAATTCCAGCGGTTACACCCAAGCCGTCGCCATCGGCGCGATGCTGCAGAACAACTACGGTACGGCCCTACGCGTCCTACCCGGCGAAAATGATGTCTCGCGCATGACGCCCCTCAAGGGCGGTCGCGTCCAGATCTGCGCCTGTGGCATCGCCGCCTACTTTGGCGCCGAAGGCGTGCTGATGTTCGCCACGCCAGATTGGGGCCCGCAGCCGCTGCGGGTGATCACAACCTCCATCGCCTCGTTTTCAATGTCTCCGGCCATCGCTGGGGATATCGGTGTGAAGACGCCGGCAGACCTCAAGGGCCGCAAAATCTCCTATATCCGTGGGGACGATGCGCTGAACAAGGGCACCGAGGCCTACCTGGCATTCGGCGGCCTGACCTGGGACGACGTCGAGCGAGTTGATTTTCCGGGCTACGGGCGCTCGTTCGACGGCGTCATCGCTGGTCAATCCGACGCCGCTTTTACCAGTACGGTGACACCGGTCGCCCAGCAGCTCGCCGGCAGCCCGCGCGGTATCACCTGGCCAGAACTCGACCCGAACGACAAGGAAGGCTGGGCGCGCATGCAGAAGGTCGCGCCCTATTTCCAACCGCACGAGATGACTTCCGGTGCTGGCGGCGTATCGAAAGACAACCCGGTCGACAGCGCCAGCTATCCCTACCCCATCATCGTTGGCAACGCCGACCTCGAGGACAAAACTGCCTACTCGCTGATCAAGGCCCTGCAGGACAGCCACGACGACTACAAGGATGCCGCGCCCGGCGCCGCTGGCTATGCGATGGACAAGCAGAACATGACCTGGGTGATCCCCTTCCATGATGCCGTGGTCGAGTACTACAAGGAAAAGGGCGTGTGGACCGATGCCATGCAGGCGCATCAGGATCAGTTGGTCAAGCGCCAGAACCTACTGATCGACACCTGGAAGACTTTCACCGCTGGCAACCCTCCGCAGGACGAAGCCGCCTTTACCCAGGGCTGGATGAAAGTCCGCGCCGATGCCCTGCGCCAGGCGAATATGGAACCGGTGTTCGAATAGTTGCCCTAGTGGCCTGTGTGGCTAGCTCAATTAGTCAATTTCGGCGCCTGAGGCCCCGATACGGCGTTGCTGCTCCTCGCCATAGCCAGCTATGACTCGTCGCAGCGCCTTGTCTCGGAATCTCAGTCATCCGAACTTGAGTTAACCAACTAGCCGTACAGGCCACTAACGGTTTGCTTTTATCCAGGCAGCCGGGGCTCCCCCCGGCTGCCTTCGCGCAAGGCGGCTCGGAGTAGTTGATGAATACCAGTACCGATCCCTCGGACGAAACCAGAGACCTTGGCGAGCAGGTTTCCAAGGTCCGCGCGTTACCGTCGGCGCTGCGCTGGTTACCAGGCACCCTGACGGTACTGCTCACCCTGCTGACGATCGATTACCTGTTCAACCTTGGCCTACTCACGATAGTGACTGGGCTCGAAACACAGTTCTACTACGCGGTGGTGGCCCTGCTGCTGCCGCTGGTATTCCTGCTCTGGCCGGCGCTCGCTTCCGGTCAGGACAAGCCGGTGCCTTGGTACGACTATCTGCTGTTCGCCGCCGCCGTGGTGGTCAGCGGTTACTTCGTGGTCCGGGCCGAGACCATCCTCGAACGCGGCTGGGGCTTCGACGCGCCGGCGCAGGCGGTGTGGATGAGCTATGCGTTCTGGCTGCTAATCCTCGAGGCGGCCAGACGTGCCGGCGGCTGGCCGATCGCGCTGATCGCCGCGCTGTTTTCTTGCTACCCGATGGTCGCAGACATCATGCCGGGGCCGATCCAGGGCTTTCCCTCGACGCTTGAACAGACTGCGATCTACCACACCATGAGCACCGAGAGCGTCATGGGTGTGCCGCTACAGGCCTTCGCCGGGTTGGTGATCGGCTTTCTGATTTTCGGCGTGGTGCTGCAGAAGACGGGAGGCGGCGCGTTCTTCATCAACCTCGCCTTCGCCCTGCTCGGTCATGTGCGCGGCGGACCGGCGAAGGTGTCGATCTTTGCCAGCGGATTGATGGGCTCGATGAGCGGCAGCGTCATAACCAACGTGCTGACCACTGGGGTGTTGTCGATCCCGGCGATGCGGCGGATCGGCATGAGCCGTTCTTTTGCCGGCGGCGTCGAGGCCTGCGCTTCAACCGGCGGAGTATTGATGCCACCGGTGATGGGCGCCACCGCGTTCGTCATGGCGATGTTTCTTGACGTGCCCTACGGCGAGGTGGCGCTGGCGGCGGTGATTCCGTCAGTGCTGTATTTCCTCGGGCTGTTCATCCAAATCGATGCCTACGCTGCGCGCGAAAACATCAAAGGTATCCCGAAAGAAGAACTTCCATCGGTGAGGGAGACGCTCAAGGAAGGCTGGTACTTCATCTTCGTTTTCGCCCTGCTGGTGTGGATGTTGCTGGTGATGCAGCGCGAGGCGGTGGCGCCCTTCTACGCCACGGCATTGCTGTTGGTGATCAACCAGTTCTCACGCAAGCATCGCTGGGGCTGGGCACAGGTACGCGAAACCCTCGGTTCGGCGGCCAAGCTGTTCGCCGAGCTTATCGCGATTCTCACGGCAGTCGGCATGCTGGTCGGCGCGCTGTCGATGACCGGGCTGTCGGGCACCATCGCCAACGACTTCATCCGCCTGGCCGGCGGCAGCGTGCTGCTGTTGCTGCTGATGGGCGCATTGACCAGCTTCGTACTGGGGATCGGCATGACCGTGACCGCCGCTTACATCTTTCTTGCCGTGGCGCTGGCGCCCGCGCTGATCCAGGGTGGTGGCATGGACCCGATGGCGGTGCATATGTTCATCCTTTACTGGGGCATGCTGAGCTTCATCACCCCACCGGTCGCGCTCGGTGCCTTCGCCGCCGCCACGCTCGCCGGCGCACGGCCGATGGAAACTGGACTGCAGGCCATGCGCCTGGGCAGCGTGATCTATTTCATCCCGTTCCTGTTCGTGCTCAACCCGGCGTTGATCATGCAAGGGCCGGTCTGGGAGATCGCACTGGTTTTCTGCCAGGCCGTGGTGGGCATCGTGCTCTTCGCGTCGGCGATGCAGGGCTACCTGATCGGCGTCGGCCGACTCGGCCACAATCTACTGACCGAGACCCTGAACCGAACGCTGATCCTGATCGCCGGCCTCTGCCTGGCGCTGCCCGGCGGCGGCTCGATTCCCTTCTCCCACCTGCAATTGCTGATCGCCGGTGTTGCCACCGCCGTACCGGCGATCCTACTGGCGCGCTGGAGCCAGCGACGCATCGCCGCGTCCCACTCAGTGGCCTGACCCAGTGCCGCCGCGTCCCGACCGGGATGCGGTGACCGCGCTACACCGGCAAATCACAACCACAGCGGATACACAAACGCCCCGAATCAGTCGGGGCGTTTGGCGTTGCGCGATGTTCGCCGCTGGCGCTCAGGAACCCGCCTTACTGGCCGGGCTTGGCATGGCCTGCGCACGTTGACGCAGCTGACCCTTGAGGATCTTGCCGGTGGCGGTGGCGGGCAGCACATCGACCAAGATGAGCTGACAGGGCCGCTTGTACGGCGCCAGACGCGCCGCAGCGAAGATCAGCAACTCAGCTTCGCTCACGTTGGCGCCGGCCGCGCACTGCACGAAAGCGACGACTTCCTCATTACCCGGAACCTGCCGCCCCACCACCGCCGAGAGCGTGACCTGAGGATGCGCATTGAGTACCGCCTCGACATCGGGTGGATAGATGTTGAAGCCTGAACGGATGATCAACTCCTTGCTGCGGCCGACGATGAACAGCTCACCGCGCTCATCAACACGGGCAATATCGCCGGTGTTTAGCCAGCCCTGTTCGTCGAGGCAGGCACGCGTGGCCTCCGGTTGACGGAAATAGCCGCGCATGACATTGGGCCCGCGAACCCATAGCTCGCCCGTCTCCGGCGCGTCGGCATCGGCGCTCTCGAGCGGTTCGAGACGATATTCGAGCAGCGGCAGTACGCGCCCGACGGTAGTGCTGGTGTGGCGGTCGTCCATTCGCGTCTGACTGATGGTGGGGCTGGCTTCGGTAAGCCCGTATCCGTTGTGCAAGGTCATACCGAAACAGGTCTCGACCCGCCGCTTGGTCTCGCTGTCCAGCGGCGACCCTCCCGCCGAGGTGTAGCGCAGCTCCGGCGCGGTCAGCGTCAGCTTCTGCTGTTTGAGGTGCTCCAGAAGCCGTGAATACATGGCGGGCACACCCATCAGAACGGTAATCCGCTCGTTGGCGAGCGCGCTCAACAGCGCGGCAGGTTCGAAACGTGGCACCGGGAAGAGACAGGCACCGTTGTGCAGCGAGCCCATGCACACCGACGCCAGCCCGAACACGTGCGACATCGGCAACACGCCGTAGACACGATCGTCCTCACCGAGACAGCGCATCCCACCGGAGATGGCTGCGATGAACAGAATGCCGCGGTGCGTCAGCATCACGCCTTTCGGAGTGCCGGTCGTGCCGGAGGTATAGATCAGTGCCGCAACCTGCTCTGCACCGCTGTGGTGTACCGGCTCAGGCGCCGTCTCGGCCAGTGGGCCGATCATCAGTTCGCCCAGGCTGGCATGATCGAAGCGTTGGGCACCCTGGCGGTGGCCGTGCTCGCAGGCGTCAACGGAAGCGCCGACGGTATAAAACACCCGCCGCGGCTGGCAATTGTCCCGAATCGCATCCACTTCCGCGGCGGACAACCGAGCGTTGACGATGGCCAGCCAGGCGTCCAGCTCACTGGCGGCCAACAGCAGCACGACTAGCGCCCGGCAATTTTCGCCAACGCTCATCAACCGATCGCCAGGGCGTACCCCCAGCTCGCGCATCCAGCCGACCGCCGCGCGCACTTCGCGACCAAGCTCGGCGTAGCTCCAGCGCACGTCCCCTTCCACCAACGCTTTGCGCTCAGGATGGGTTTCGCCAAATTGCAGCACGCGCGCGCTGAGCCGGTTCGGCAGCTCAGCCAGAAGCTCGCTCGCCCATTGACCATTGATGAGCTCGTCCGGAGCGATAAAGGCTTGTGAAAGTCGCATCAGCTCACCCCGCACGGCTTGAAGGCATGAAAGGATTGGGCGGAAATGGCCGAGCAAGGCACCGATTTCTGGCGAATTTGACACAAGGAATGATGGTTACTCATGCATTCGTCCTGACCATTTTGTCGTTTTTGTATGGATGGCAATGAAGCTGCGTTTCAGTCGGCTTGTTTCGCTATGCGAAATTACGTTTCGACTAAACCATATCGACTTTTACACAGCCAACCGGGCGGGTCAAATTCATGATCGGTTGATAAACCACAGGCAATGCAGGGCTGAACGAGCCAGGAGAGCCTCGTGTCTGGAAAGAAGAAAAACAATGCCACGGATGGAGACGTGAACGGGCCCGCTTGCTACGTGCATTGCGCAGCAGCGCTCCGTGCCCGGCGGCGCGAATGCCTCCGCCAGGCACGCCGAGCCTTGGGCGAATCAGCCACGCGCGCGCTCTGCGTCACGCAGCGCCTTAACCTGATCATGGTTACGCTGCACACCCTGGAGCTGGCGTTCGACCACGCTGCGCACATCGACCGGCAGGTCTTTTTCCAGTGCCTTGCGATAGCTCTTCAAGGCGACGTCTTCGCCGCGCTCGCACTCGTTGAGGATCGCTTCGTCGCTCTTTCCGGTGATCATCGACTTGAGATCGACCCAGCGGCGATGCATGTCGCCCGCAGTACTGGTGGTGGTTTCGGGATCGCCGCCCAGCGAGCGCACCAGTTGCTGCAGCTCAGCTACCGCAGTGGCGCAATCCTGGGCGCGCTGGGTCATGGTGGTTTTGAGGTTCGGGCTCTGCAGATCCTCCGCGCATTCACGGAAGCCTTTCTCGCCATCCTTGCTGGTTTCGATGAGATCGTTGAGTGTCGAGATGGTGTCTTTGGTATCCATTGAATAACCTCCTGGGGCTTGCTAAACGGCCGGAATCAGCACGGCCAACCTGTTGAGTCGACTGTCCCGCTTCGGCAAAGGTTCAGCCGATCGGCTCGGTGACTTGCCCGTGGACGCAACTTCGATCAACCGTTTCGCGCTCGCGATTGTCCCAAGAATATCTGCCGGTTCGGCAGGAGCGCACATAACCCTAGTCATCGCCGTCGAGCCCTGCGAAACATGCCGGAATACCTCGCTCCCGTTCCCCGCTGGGAACCCCACGAACGCCCGTCGATGCCCGGCTCGCCGGCGATCCTGCTGCACCCGATGCCGATGCGCATCGCCTATGCCTGTGTCGCTGTGCTGGTCGGGCTGACCGGTGGCCTGGGCAATGCACTGTTCATCGCCAACCTGCCGAGCATCCAAGGTGACCTTGGCCTGACACCGTCGCAAGCCGCCTGGCTGCCGGCGTCCTACTTCATGGTCAATGTTTCCGCCAACCTGCTGATGATCAAGTTTCGTCAGCAGTACGGTCTGCGTCGCTTCGCCGAGATCGGCCTGGCGATATATGCATTGCTGAGCATCGCTCACGTTTTCGTCGCAGGGCTGGAGATGGCGGTTTTCGTACGTGCCGCCAGCGGCCTGGCGGCGGCTACCACCTCATCCCTGGGCCTGTTTTACATGCTGCAGGCGTTCCGCAAAGCGGACCTGCCCAAGGGGGTGATTCTCGGTTTCGGGATTTCCCAACTGGGTACGCCACTGGCCTGGCTGATGTCGCCAGCACTGCTGGAGATGGGCGAATGGCACCGTCTCTACGTGTTCGAGAGCGGCCTGGCGCTGTGTTCGCTGGCGGCGGTGGTGGTACTTAAGTTGCCCTTGGGCGAACGCATCAAGGTCTTCGAACCGCTGGATTTTCTCACCTTCGCCCTGCTCGCCCCGGCGTTGGCGCTGATTGCTGCGGTACTGGCCCAAGGACGCATACTCTGGTGGACCGAACAGCCCTGGCTCGGCTACGCGCTGATCATCGCGCTGGTGCTGATGTGCATGGCCTTCATGATCGAACACCATCGACGCAACCCGTTGCTGCACACCCGCTGGCTCGGCACGGCGGAAATGCTGCGCTTCGCCTTCGGCGCCCTTGCATTGCGCTTTCTATTATCAGAGCAGACCTACGGCGCGGTCGGCCTGCTACAAACGCTGGGCATGGGCACCGAGCAATTACAGCCGCTATACGCAGTGATTCTGCTCGGGCTGAGCATGGGCATCGCTGGCAGCGCCATGACCTTCAGCCCGACCACCGCGCTGCCGCAAATATTGCTGTCGATCGTGCTGATCGCGGTCGCCAGCTTTCTCGACATCGACGCGACCAACCTGACCCGCCCGCACGACATGTTTCTCAGCCAGGGCCTGCTAGCCTTCGCCAGCGGCATGTTTCTCGGCCCGCTGCTGATCACCGGCATCGGCAAAGCGCTGCGCAACGGACCAAATTATCTGGTCAGCTTCATCGTGCTGTTCACCATGACCCAAAGCCTCGGTGGGCTGGCGGCCCCGGCCTTGTTCGGCACCTATCAGGTGGTGCGCGAGAAGTACCACTCCAGTCACCTGACCGAACAAGTGGTGCCGGGTAATCCAAGCGTCGCGCAGCGGTTGCAGCTTCAGAGTCAGGCGCTCGTTCCGCGCCAAAGCGACCCGCAGCTACGGCAGGCCTTGAGCGCGGCGCAGCTAAGCCAGGCGGCTACCCGCGAAGCCAATGTGCTGGCCTTCAATGATGTATTCCGGCTGATCGGCATGCTTTCCATCGGCGTGTTCGGCTGGACGCTCTACCACACCCTGCGCATCGCGCGGCAGAACAGGAACGCCCCGCCTTCATGAGTGAAACCAAGCAACCCGACCAGGAAGAGACCTTGCAAACGGCTCAACCACCGCAGCCCTCCGCCGCGGCGACGGACGCTGGCCCGGCCCCGGACGATCCGCCGAAGACGATCAAGCCAAGCCGTCGCTCGGTCATTCTGATGGCGCTGGTCGCACTGGCCGGTGTCCTGGCGATTCTCTACGCCTGGCAGCTGTGGCCGTTCAGCGACCGCATCGCGGTCACCGAGAACGCCTATGTACGTGGACAGATCACCGTCCTGGCGCCGCAGGTCAACGGCTACGTTACCGAGGTGCTGGTGCAGGATTTCGAACAGGTCGGGCGTGGCCAACCGCTGGTGCGCATCGATGATCGACAGTATCGCCAGCTGGTCAAGCAACGCCGTGCCGAGCTGGCTGCGCAGCGTTTCGAGCTGGAAAACCTCGAACAGACCCTGGCCTCCAACCGCGCCACGCTGGCGTCACGTCGCGCGGAGTTGTCCGCCGCCGAAGCCGAACTGCAGCGCGCCCTGGCCGATGAAAAGCGCGTCAACGAACTGGCCGAACGCGGCTCGGTCTCGATTCGCGAGCGCGATCAGATCCGCGCCAGCGCCCGCGCAGCGGCGGCGAACGTGAAGCAGGCCCGCGCCGCCATCGCCATTGCCGAGCAGACGTTGAAGGCCAGCGAAGTCTCACGCGGCGGCCTCCAGGCGCAGGTAGAAATCGCCGAGGCGGCACTGAAGCGGGCGCAGATCGACCTGGACAACACGGTGATCCAGGCGCCGCGCGACGGTCAGGTCAGCGAAGTCACGGTCCGTCAGGGCCAGTACGTCACGGCCGGCTCACAGCTGCTCTATCTGGTGCCGGATCAGCTTTGGGTCATCGCCAATTACAAGGAGACTCAGACCTTCGCCATGCGCCCAGGCCAGCCGGTGTCTATTGAGATCGATGCACTGGACGGTGCTCGCCTGAGCGGGCATGTACAGCGTTTGGCACCGGCCACTGGTTCGGAATTCAGCGTGCTGCGCCCGGATAATGCCACTGGCAACTTCACCAAGGTGGTGCAGCGAATACCGGTGCGCATTTCCATCGATCCGGACCAGCCGCTGAGCCAGCGTCTGCGGCCGGGACTCTCGGTGGTCACTCATGTAAATACCAGCGGCGACGCCGAGGCTGCTGAAACGGCAGCGGACGGTAGGCGATGAGTCGTCCGTTTTTTGCCTTCCACGGATTGCTGCCCAGCCTGCTGCTGATCGCATTGGCAGGCTGTATGCCGCCCCGCCAGCCGCTCCCTCCGGAAGCCACGTTCACCCCGCCGACCGAGTGGCGTGATCAAGGGGCGAGCATGGCTGAAATTTCCGCAACATGGTGGGAGGCGTTCGGCGACCCACAGCTCACAGCGCTGGTCGAAACCGCATTGGCGACCAACACCGATGTGCTGAGCGCCGCTTCACGCGTCGAGCAAGCACGCGAACAGATTCAGCTGTCCCGCGCCGCACTGCTACCCAACCTCGACGCCGTGTTGGGTGCGCAACGTACCCGAGAGTTGAGCGTACTGGGCATTACCCACACCACCGCGGTGCAGCCCTCGCTGCAAGTTTCCTACGAAGTCGATCTATGGGGCCGGCTGCGGCGTCTGCGCGAAGCCGCAGAATTGCAATACGAGGCCACCGAGGCCGAACGCGACGCGGTGCGCCTATCGGTGGCCAGCACCACGGCACGTGCCTATGTCTCGCTGCTGTCGCTGGATCGCCAGTTGTACGTCACGCGGGAAACCGTCGACTCCCGCCTGCAGGCGCTTCGTGTAGCCGAAGACCGCGCCAGCCTCGGCTACACCTCGCAGCTGGAACTGACCCAGGCGCAATCGGAATATGAAGCCGCAGCCCAATTACTGCCGCAGCTGCAGCAGGCGATCCGCGAGCAGGAAAACGCCCTGCGCCTGCTCACGAGCCGCTTCCCCGGCGAGGTCGAGCGCGGCGCCGGACTACTGGCCATTGAGCCACCCCTAATTCCCAGCGTGCTGCCCTCGACCCTGTTGCGCCGACGTCCGGATATTCAGCAGGCCGAACTGCTGCTCGCCGCCAGCAACCTGAACCTGCAGGCGCAGCGTGACCGCTTTCTACCGCAGGTGCAGCTGTCGGCCAGCCTGGGGCAGCTGTTCGTCAACTCGCTGGATTACGACCCGGTGCGGGTCTGGGATCTCGGTGCCAGCGTGCTGGCACCGATCTTCGATGCCGGGCGCCTTGAGGCAGGCGTGAACATCGCTGTCGCGCAGCGCAACCAGGCCGCTTTCGCCTATCGCGCGACCGCGCTGGAGGCTTTCAATGAGGTGGAAAACAGCCTCTCGGCCGTCGGCAACCTGCGTCAGCAGCTCGAGCGTGTCGCGGCCCGTCGCGCTGTTCTCGAGCGGTCACTGACCTTCGCCGAGGACCGCTACCGCGCGGGCTATTCGTCCTATCTGGAAACCCTCGATGCACAGCGCAACCTGTTCAACACCGAGCTGGCCGCCGTTCAGCTACGCGAAAGCCAGCTCAATGCGCTGATCAGCCTCTATCAGGTACTCGGTGGTGGCTGGCGGCCCGCCGCCGAGCGCTGAACGTTCAACCCGGCTGACGCACGTTCTCGCGATCCGTTCGCCGCATGCCGCCTAGCGCCAACTCGGCCACCAGGAACAGCAGCAGACTGCCGCCCAGCACCGGCAGGCAATAACCGAACAGCGCGGCGAGCGTCACCGTCACCACTCGAGCAGTCGGCGACAGATCGCGCAGCGCCTGTAGCAAGCCGGCGCTGCGCACCGGCGAACGGCGGCGCCACCACATCAGGTATCCCCAGCTCACCAGCGTGACCAAGCCGAGCGCGGTAACGGCCAGCAGCATCTGGTTGGCCAGGCCGAACAGTGAGCCCATGTGCGCATCGATTCCCCAGCGCGTCAGCTTTGCTGCCAGCGGGAAGGTCGCAAAATCGATGCGATCGGTGACCGTCAGCGAGCGCGGATCGATGGCTACCGCGTCGACCTGAGTCGGCCAGCTGCGGTCGATTTCGGTCACCGTCCAGGCTCGATCGGGACCTCGCGCCGGGACGATTTCCAGCTTGCCGGCATCGATACCGGCGCGGCGCGCAGCAGCCAGCACGGCGTCGAACAGCGCCGGAGCGCCAGATTCAGCCGAAGCCATCTGCATTCCGGCGTGATGGGCGTGTTCACCCTCGGGGGTCGCCGTCTCGCCGGTCAGCGCTGTGGATACGTTTGGCGTGGACATACCGAAGGCAGCCCGCGCGACGCCAATGTTGTCGCCTGCCCAGCGCGACCACGTCAGGCCGGTGGCGGAGAAGAACAACAGCCCAACCAGCAAGCACAGCCCCAGCGTCGAATGCCAGCGTCGCAGCCGTTGCGTCCTCGGCACGTTCGTCGTGCGATCTCGCTGGCGCCGGATCATCCACAGCGCCAATCCACCCAGCGCCGCGACCCATAGCCAGGATGCGGCCAACTCGCTGTAGATTCGGCCCGGCTCGCCCAGCAGCAGGTTGCGATGGAATTCATCGATCCAGGTCCGCAACGGCAGTACACCCGTGGTGCCGTAAACGACCAGATCGCCGCGAATCTCCGCCGTTATCGGATCGATGAATACGGCTCTGCTCTCCGACAGCGCCAGCCCCGGCGCGCTGAACATCACCCGTGTAGTCGTGCCGGGTTGCGGTGCCGGCCGCACAGCCGACAACGTCGCAGCCGAGCCGATATGTGCCTGGGCGACTTCGATCTGCCGAGCCAGCGGCAGCGACGGACCGCTGCTCTCAGTGAACAGTTGTTCGGGATACAGCCGGCTCTCCAGCTGCGGCGTTAACGCATAGAACAAGCCGCTCAAGGCTGCGACGAGGATGAAAGGCCCGACGAACAGACCTACGTAGAGATGCAGACGGATCAGCAACGCCAGCAATGGTCGCTGCGCTCGGGATGCAAGGGGTGGCGCCTCTGGCTGCGCACCGGAAATGGATGACGACATGAAGACTCACTCGATCGAGAAAAACGGCCAACCCAGCACTTCAGGTGGCGACACGGATCACTGGCGCTGCCGCACGCCAACGCAGCAGGCGACCAGGCAGCTCAAATAAATCGATCAGGCAAACGGAGAAGCGCGGGGATTGAGGCTTGGCCAGCGGTAACGCGGTGAGAGCGGCGGCGCCGCGGCGAGCGGTAGAACGCTCAGCTGCACCCGCCGCGGCTCGTGCAGCTCCGGCGCGCTGGCGGGTATCGCAGCCAGCGACGCCGAGCCCGCCGCACAGCAGCAGGGCATGCCGAGGTGATGCGCGGGCGCGGGCTCGCTGTCATCCGTCGGATGGCTGGCATGCATGGCGAAATGAGAAGAGTCGTGCCGACTGGCCTCGGTCATTGGGCAGTGCCCGGCCATGCCCGACGCTCGCGCACCGGCCCCCATCAGCGGCATCGCGAACAGATGCAACAGCACCGCCAAAGCGGTGATCCAGAGCGGAATGCGGCGGGGGCGGTGCATGGTTGTCAGACGGCTCCTGCAACATCGGATAAGGTCTGAAGGCGCGGCATTATTCGCTTCCTGTCAGGGTTCACCTGGCTTGCGCCTTGGTCTTGCTGCGCCTCGGCGCAGGTTTTGCGCTCGCCGACTCGCCACGCAGCGTCACCCAAGTAGGGGCGTGATCGCTGGCGTGTTCCTGATCGCGCACCCAACGATCGACGCCGGCATCGGCCAGCCGCGGCGCCAGATCGGCGCTCAGCAGCAAGTGATCGATGCGCAGGCCGGAATTCTTCTGCCAGTGCTGACGAAAATAGTCCCAGAAGGTGTAGATGCGCTCGTCCGGGTATTGGGCGCGCAGCGCATCGGTCCAACCCTGGGACAGCAGTCGCTCGAAGCATTCGCGGCTTTCCGGCTGCAACAGCGCATCCTTGGTCCAGGAGCGTGGATTGTAGATGTCCTCGTCGGTGGGCACCACGTTGTAATCACCGGCCAACACTACCGGGTGGCCGTTGGCGAACAAGCCGGCGGCATGCTCGATAAAGCGCTCGAACCAGCGCAGCTTGTAGTCGAACTTCGGCCCCGGCTGCGGATTGCCGTTGGGCAGATAAAGGCAGGCAACGATCACGCCATGCACAGCCGCCTCCAGATATCGGCTGTGGCTGTCATCCGGGTCGCCGGGCAGACCGCGGCGGATTTCCAGCGGATCGGCGCCACGCGCGAGTATCGCAACACCATTCCAGGATTTCTGCCCATGCCAGATGGCGCCATAACCGGCGGCGTGGATGTCGTCGATGGGAAAGTCCGCGTCCTGCGCCTTTAGCTCCTGCAGGCAGACCACGTCGGGCTCTTCGCGTGCCAGCCATTCGAGCAGATTGGTCCGACGCGCGCGGATGCCGTTGATGTTGAAGGTGGCGATTTTCAGGGTATCCACGAGAAGCCTCGCGCCGATGAATGACCTTGTTGTGACTCGCAGTGGCGCGGCGTGGTTCGCTTCCAGCCGGTTCCGCGTCGAGCCGGCGGATGTAGAGCCGTTTGCAAGATAACGGTGGGCTGAAGCCCACCCTACACAACTGCGTATCCGGCCTGGCCGTAACTGCAACACACAGAGGTAGGGTGGGCTTTAGCCCACCGAAAACGCACCAGAAAACGAGGATGAGTTGAGAAGCGCTCCGACCAAAGCCGTCAGGCCATGCGGTGGGCTGAAGCGGAGCGCCGCCCGGCCCGCCCACCGGGCATCGGCGTGGTTCAGCTCAGCGGGTTTCCCAGTAGCCGGGCGCGTTGTAGATCGCTTTCAGATAATCGATGAAGAAGCGCACCTTAGCCGGAAGGTAGCGCTGCTGCGGGTAGACCGCCTGGATGTCGTAGGCCGGCAGTGCGTATTCATCGAGCACCGTCACCAGCTCGCCGCGCTTGAGTTCGGCCTGGATTTCCCAGGTCGAGCGCCAGCCGATGCCGAGCCCCTGCTTGACCCAATTGAACAGCAGCTCGCCGTCATTGCAGTCCAGATTCCCCGCCACCCTGACCGCCACCTGGCGACCGTCACGCAGGAAGGTCCAGCCACGCTGCTGGCCGCCTTGCAGGTTGAACGCCAGACAATTGTGCCGTGTCAGGTCTTCCAGCGTACGCGGCACACCCTGCCGTTCGAAATAATCCGGCGCACCGCAGACCACCCGGCGGTTGGGAAACAATTTGATGGCGACGTAGTTGGGGTCGGTCACTTCACCGATACGAATGCCCATGTCATAGCCGTGACGCACCAGGTCGACCACGCTGTCGGTGAAATTGAATGACAGCTGCAAGTCCGGGTAACGCGCCTGGAATGCCGGTGCGTGCGGACCGATGTGCCGTCGACCAAACGCGGCCGGCGCCGACACCACCAGATGCCCGCGTACCGAGGTACGGTGATGGCTGATGCTGGCGTCCGCTTCTTCGAAATCCTTGAGCAGGCCGCGCGCGCGATCCAGGTATTGCTCACCGAGATCAGTCAATGCCAGCCCGCGAGTGGAGCGGTGCATCAGTTTGACGCCCAGGTGCCGCTCCAGCGCATCGAGCCGTCGGCCCATTACCACGGGAGTCACGCCTTCCTTCAGCGCCGCGGCGGCGAAGCTGCCGCTCTCGGCCACCAGCACGAAACTGTGCAAGGTCGTATAGCGATCCATTCGATACTCCTGATATCGACAGAATTGAAGTTTCGGCCAATTCCGCCTTTCCTTCCAGCCCTGCATGCTTGGGCCACGTATAAAAACTATCGAGTTACAAGTAGGAGAAACGACCCATGGCCCGAATGAGAGCAATCGATGCCGCCGTAGCGGTATTGCGCAAGGAAGGCATCGACACTGCCTTCGGCATCCCCGGTGCCGCGATCAACCCGCTGTACTCCGCCCTGCGCGCCGACGGCAGTATCCGTCACATCCTGGCCCGTCACGTGGAAGGCGCGTCGCATATGGCTGAGGGTTATACCCGCACCAAGGCTGGCAACATCGGTGTGTGCATCGGCACTTCCGGCCCAGCCGGCACCGACATGATCACCGGGCTGTATTCCGCTTGGGCCGATTCGATTCCGATTCTCTGCATCACCGGTCAGGCGCCACGTGCTCGTCTGTACAAAGAAGACTTCCAGGCCGTGGACATCGAGTCCATCGCCAAGCCGGTCACCAAGTGGGCGGTGACCGTGCGTGAGCCGGCGCTGGTGCCACGCGTGTTCCAGCAGGCCTTCCACGTAATGCGCTCCGGTCGTCCGGGCCCAGTGCTGATCGACCTGCCGTTCGACGTGCAGATGGCTGAAATCGAATTCGACGTCGAGACCTACGAGCCGCTTTCCGTCTACAAGCCGGCGGCCACCCGCAAGCAGATCGAGAAAGCCATCGACATGCTCTGCGCCGCCGAGCGCCCGCTGATCGTCGCCGGTGGCGGCATCTACAACGCCGGCGCCGAAGCGCTGCTGGTGGAGTTCGCCGAGACCGTTGGCGTGCCG
This sequence comes from Stutzerimonas sp., assembly GCF_982611455.1. NCBI lineage: Bacteria > Pseudomonadati > Pseudomonadota > Gammaproteobacteria > Pseudomonadales > Pseudomonadaceae > Stutzerimonas > Stutzerimonas sp. The sequence continues at coordinate 24,289 of NZ_CEXBBO010000020.1, read as the reverse complement.
GTGATCCCGACCCTGATGGGCTGGGGCGCGATCCCCGATGACCATCAGTTGATGGCCGGTATGTGCGGCCTGCAGACCAGCCATCGTTACGGCAACGCCAACATGCTGGCCTCGGATTTCGTGCTTGGTATCGGCAACCGTTGGGCCAACCGCCACACCGGCTCGGTCGAGGTCTACACCAAGGACCGCACCTTCGTGCACGTCGATATCGAACCAACCCAGATTGGCCGGGTGTTCTCGCCGGACTTCGGCATCACTTCCGACGCTGGCGCCGCGCTGAAGCTGTTCGTTGAAGTGGCCAAGGAGCGCAAGGCCGCTGGCAAGCTGCCAGACCGCAACGCCTGGGCCGCCGATTGCCAGGAGCGCAAGCGCACAATGCTGCGCAAGACCCACTTCGACTCGGTACCGATGAAGCCGCAGCGTGTATACCAATGCATGAACAATGCGTTCGGCAAGGACGCCTGCTACGTCAGCACCATCGGTCTGTCGCAGATCGCCGCCGCGCAATTCCTGCACGTTTACAAGCCGCGCCACTGGATCAACTGTGGCCAGGCCGGCCCGCTCGGCTGGACCATTCCGGCAGCGCTCGGCGTGGTCGCGGCGGACCCGACCCGCAAGGTGGTGGCGCTCTCGGGCGACTACGACTTCCAGTTCATGATCGAGGAATTGGCCGTGGGTGCGCAGTTCAAGCTGCCCTACATCCACATCCTGGTGAACAACGCGTACCTCGGCCTGATCCGCCAGGCGCAGCGCGGCTTCGAGATGGACTACTGCGTGCAGCTGGGCTTCGAGAACATCAATGCCGATCAGAGCGGCATGGAAGGCTACGGCGTCGATCACGTCGCGGTGGTCGAGGGCCTGGGCTGCAAGGCGATCCGCGTGTTCAAGCAGGAAGAGCTTCAACCGTCCATCGAACAGGCCCAGGCCTGGATGGCCGAGCACCAGGTACCGGTGGTGATCGAAGTGATCCTGGAGCGTGTGACCAACATCGCCATGGGCACCGAGATCGACGCCATCAACGAATTCGAGGCGCTGGCCGAAGGCCGAGAAGATGCACCGACCGCGATCGGCTTGCTGGATTGATTCAACCGTAACCAAACGCGTGGAAGACGCTTCGCGGTCTTCCACCCTACCTAAGTGAACGTAGGGTGGATATCGCGAAGCATATCCACCGGATGCGCCAGCGGAGCACTTCGAGGTTTCCGCCGACACCGAAGCAACCACAGGGTGGAATGTGGCGTCAGCCAATCCACCGATTGTCCCTACAGACAAGGAGATGTACCCATGCCCCGCTTTGCCGCCAACCTATCCATGCTGTTCACCGAGATGGACTTCCTCGACCGCTTCGCCGCCGCTGCCGAAGCCGGTTTCAGCGGCGTCGAGTACCTGTTCCCCTACGACTACCCGGCCGAGGAGATCAAGGCACGGCTGGACGCCAACGGCCTGACTCAAGTGCTGTTCAACCTGCCCGCCGGTGACTGGGCCAACGGTGACCGTGGCGTCGCCTGCGATCCCGAGCGGGTCGAGGAATTCCGGGCTGGAGTCGACCAAGCCATCGCCTACGCCAAGGTGCTGGGCAATACCCAGATCAACTGCCTGGCCGGCATCGCACCCAAAGGTGCCGACATCGGCAAGCTGGAAATAACCTTCATCGAGAACCTGCGCTACGCGGCGAAGAAGCTGGAAGAAGCCGGCATCCGTCTGGTCATGGAAATGATCAACACCCGCGACATCCCGCGTTTCTTCCTTAACAACACCTCGCAGGCGCTGGAGATTCGCGACAAGGTCGGCAGCACCAACCTGTATCTGCAATACGACATCTACCACATGCAGATCATGGAAGGAGACCTGGCAAGGACCATCGAAACCAACCTGGCAGCAATCAACCACGTGCAGCTGGCGGACAACCCTGGCCGCAACGAACCAGGCACTGGCGAGATCAACTACCGCTTCCTGTTCGAGCATCTGGACCGCATCGGTTATCAGGGCTGGGTCGGCTGCGAGTACAAGCCGGCCACCACCACCGCTGCCGGCCTCGGCTGGATGAAAGCGCACAACGCCATTTAGTAAACCTTAGAAAAAACGTAAGCGAGGCAGGCAAGACGAGGCGAAGCCAGCCGAAGAAGCGGACCGGGCTCGCGCGCGAGTTTAGGTGTTCTAAATGAGCATCCTGACCGGGCTGGCGATCCAGGCTGTTTTCAACGACGTACTGCCAACGCAGGTAGTTTTTCAGCGACACAGACGAATTTGAGGAGAACCATCATGGCTAAGATTGGATTTATCGGCACCGGCATCATGGGCCTGCCCATGGCTCAAAACCTGCAGAAAGCCGGCCACAGCATCTTTCTGTCCACCCATCACGACCCGGCTCCGGCCGCACTGCTCGAAGGCGGCGCCGTAGCCCTGGCCAACCCGAAGGAAGTGGCCCAGGAAGCCGAGTTCATCATCGTGATGGTTCCGGACACTCCGCATGTCGAAGATGTGCTGTTCCGCGAAAACGGCATCGCCGAGGGCGTAGGCCAAGGCAAGCTGGTCATCGACATGAGTTCGATCTCGCCCAGCGCCACCAAGCAGTTCGCTGAGAAGATCAACGCCACCGGCGCCCGTTACCTGGATGCGCCAGTGTCCGGCGGTGAAGTCGGTGCCAAGGCCGCTACGCTGTCGATCATGATCGGTGGTAGCGAGGAGAGCTTCGCTCGCGCCCTGCCCCTGTTCCAGGCCATGGGCAAGAACATCACCCTGGTCGGTGAGAACGGTGACGGCCAGACCGCCAAGGTCGCCAACCAGATCATCGTCGCGCTGAACATCCAGGCCGTCGGCGAGGCGCTACTGTTCGCCGCCAAGAACGGCGCCGACCCGGCCCGCGTTCGTGAGGCGCTGATGGGAGGCTTCGCCGGCTCGAAGATCCTCGAAGTCCATGGCGAGCGCATGATCAAAGGCACTTTCGATCCGGGATTCCGCATCAGCCTGCATCAGAAGGACCTCAATCTCGCCCTGGCCGGCGCTCGCGAGCTGGGTCTGAACCTGCCTAACACCGCCAACGCGCAACAGGTGTTCAGCACCTGCGCAGCCCTCGGTGGCAGCGGCTGGGATCACTCGGCGCTGATCAAAGGTCTTGAGCACATGGCCAACTTCTCGATCCGCAAGAAGTGATCGTGAAGCAACAAGGTTGAGTTGAGCCGCGCTGCCCGGTGTTGGATCCAGACAGCAACACAGGGTAGCGCTGCGCTCAACGCCAATTGCAAGTGATGAGCCGGTTGTTGCGCGGAGCGCTTGGAATCAAAGTCTCCCACGACGCAATGCTCCGTTCAGCAGCCAGCTCATTCGCCGCCTTCGGGCGGCACCCCTTTCGACCTGCTCGGCAGAAGGAGTCACGGCCCGATTGCCGGGCGGGTCGATTCCAAACCTTAGTGCTTGCCTTTAATACTTGCATTCTTGTACTTGCATAACCGAGCCCTAAGGTCTGGAATCGGCCCCAGACCCCATTAGAAGGAGCTGTACATGAGCCTCGATCCGCAAGCCTTGTTGCGTGAGCTGTTCACCGCCGCCATCGATGCGGCTCACCCACGCCAGGTCCTGGCCGACTATCTGCCCGCCGACCGCAGCGGGCGCGCCATCGTCATCGGTGCTGGCAAGGCGGCCGCCGCCATGGCCGAAGCCATCGAAGCAGCCTGGGAAGGCGAACTTTCCGGCCTGGTGGTCACCCGCTACGGCCATGGTGCCGAGTGCCGCAAGATCGAAGTAGTGGAAGCCGCGCACCCGGTGCCGGACGACGCTGGCGAGCGCGTCGCCCGTCGTGTGCTGGAAATGGTCAGCAACCTCGAGGAAAGCGACCGGGTGATATTCCTGCTATCCGGCGGCGGCTCTTCCTTGCTGGCGCTGCCGGCCGAAGGCATCAGCCTTGCCGACAAGCAGGCGATCAACAAGGCGCTGCTGCGTTCCGGCGCGCACATCGGCGAGATGAATTGCGTACGCAAACACCTCTCGGCAATCAAGGGCGGCCGTCTGGCCAAGGCCTGCTGGCCGGCCAGCGTTTACACCTATGCGATTTCCGATGTACCTGGCGACGAGGCTACGGTGATCGCCTCCGGCCCTACCGTGGCCGACCCGACCACGTCGGCCGAAGCCTTGGCGATCCTTGCCCGTTACAACATCGAGATACCGGCCAACGTCCGCGCGTGGCTTGAGGATCCGCGTTCGGAGACGGTCAAGCCGAACGACCAGTGCCTGTCGCGCAGCCATTTCCAATTGATCGCAAGGCCCCAGCAATCGCTGGATGCGGCGGCCGAAAAAGCCCGTGCTGCTGGCGTTATGCCGCTGATCCTTGGCGATTTGGAAGGCGAGTCGCGTGAAGTCGCCAAAGTCCATGGCGGTATCGCCCGCCAAGTGGTCCTGCATGGCCAGCCGATCACCCCGCCCTGCGTGATTCTTTCCGGCGGCGAAACCACGGTGACGGTGCGCGGCAACGGCCGCGGTGGACGCAACGCGGAATTCCTTCTGAGCCTGACGGAAAACCTTCAGGGTCTGCCGAACGTGTATGCGTTGGCCGGCGACACCGATGGTATCGACGGCTCTGAAGACAACGCCGGCGCCCTGATGACACCGGACAGCTATGCCCGTGCCGAAGCCCTCGGCCTCAAGGCTGCGGATGAGCTGGCCAACAACAATGGCTACGGTTACTTCCAGGCACTGGACGCCTTGCTGATGACCGGGCCGACGCGCACCAACGTCAACGATTTTCGCGCCATCCTGATTCTGCCGCCGTCCCGCTGAGGAGCGGTTGCAGTGCGCGTCTGTTACGTGCGTTTGCTGCGATTGCCTGCTACGCGCGTCTTTTACACGCGTCTGCTGCGCGCGCCCCCTAACAACTACTGCCGATAGAGCCTGCCATGACACCCGACAAGAAGGTCAAGATCCTCGCCACCCTGGGACCGGCCACTCGTAGCATCGACGATGTGCGCGAGCTGGTGGAGAACGGGGTTAACCTGTTCCGCCTCAACTTCAGCCATGGCGAGCACGCCGATCACGCTGAGCGCTTCGCCTGGATTCGTGAGGTCGAGCGCCAGCTGAATCAGCCGATCGGCATCCTCATGGACCTGCAGGGACCCAAGCTGCGTGTCGGTCGCTTTGCCGAAGGCAAGGTACAGCTTGCTCGCGGCCAGACCCTGCGGCTGGATCTCGACCCGACACCGGGCGACAGCAGCCGGGTCAATCTGCCGCATCCAGAAATCATCGACGCCTTGCAGCCGGGCATGAGCCTGCTGGTAGACGACGGCCGGCTGCGCCTGACGGTAATCGCCAAGCATGCCGACGCCATCGATACTCGAGTGGTCGCCGGCGGCGAGTTGTCCGACCGCAAGGGCGTCAACGTGCCGGAGGCGGTGCTGGAGCTCAGCCCGCTGACCGACAAGGATCGCCGCGATCTGGCTTTCGGCCTGGAGCTGGGCGTCGACTGGGTGGCGCTGTCCTTCGTTCAGCGACCGCAGGATATCCATGAGGCGCGCGGGCTGATCGGCAACCGTGCCTTCCTAATGGCGAAGATCGAAAAACCGTCTGCAGTGCAGCACCTGCGTGAAATTGCCCGCCTGTGTGACGCGATCATGGTGGCGCGTGGCGATCTGGGCGTTGAAGTACCCGCCGAGAACGTGCCGCGCATCCAGAAGAATATCGTCCGCACCTGCCGCCAGTTGGGCCGCCCGGTGGTGGTAGCGACGCAGATGCTCGAATCCATGCGCTTCTCCCCCGCCCCGACCCGCGCTGAGGTCACGGACGTGGCCAACGCCGTGTCCGAAGGGGCGGACGCGGTCATGCTGTCGGCGGAAACCGCATCGGGCGACTATCCGCTGGAAGCCGTAAGCATGATGAGCAAGATCATCCGCCAAGTAGAAAGCGGGCCGGATTTCCAGGCCCAGCTCGATGTGCATCGACCGAACGCCGAGGCCACGCTGCCAGACGCCATCAGCTGCGCGATTCGCCGTATTTGCGGCATCCTGCCCGTGGCGGTACTGGTCAACTACACCGAATCCGGACGTTCCAGTCTGCGCGCCTCGCGCGAACGGCCGAGCACGCCGATTCTCAGCCTGACGCCGAACCTGGCGACGGCGCGCAAACTGACCGTGGCCTGGGGGGTCTATTCGATGGTCGATGCACCGATGCACGACATGGAGCAGGTTTGCCTCAACGCGCTGGAACTGGCCCGTGCCCAAGGCATGGCTGGCACTGGTGACACCGTGTTGATCACAGCCGGGGTACCTTTAGGACAACCAGGAACGACCAACTCGCTGCGTATCGAGACGCTCAACTAGTTCAGCCACGCTGGCATCCGCCTGCATCTGCAATGTGCGATGCAGGCGACATGCGCTTCCAACTGCCGCCCACCTCTCACCGGTTTTCAGACCCAGAATGCGCGGTCCTTTTCTACCGCACGCGTCACTCGCGGTGCTCAACGGTGTCAGTCAGATTTTCCTCCAGGCTAATCACGCCTGCGGGTTGCTGACGCTCATGACCATCACCTTCTACGCGCCCTCGCTATTGGCTGGCACGCTGCTCGGTCTGCTAAGCGGAACCCTTGCCGCCCGGTTTCTGGGCTATGAACGCCAGGACATCGAATCCGGGCTCTATGGCTATAACCCGGCGCTTTTGGGGTTGCTGGTCACGCTCGTGCTGGGCCCATCACCGCTGGCCCTGTTTCTGGTGACGGTCGCCGGGGCGCTGTCGAGCCCGCTGCAGCGATATCTGCTTCGCGCTATGCGCGAGCGCGGCGGGCCGGCGGTCTTCACCTTGTGCTTCGTTCTGCTCGGCTGGCTGGCGCTGATGGTTGCCGGTATGCTCGATTCAGTCGCCGAAGCACGACTGCCCGAGCCCAGAATGGACGGTTGGGGCGCGGTGGGCGCCATGGTAAGCGGCGTTGGGCAAGTGGTGTTTGTCGGCGAAGCCGGAGCCGGACTCTGCCTGCTGCTAGCGATACTGGTTGCAGACAGGCGTGCGGGATTATGGGCGCTTTGTGGCTCGGCGGTTGGGGTGTATTGCGCGCTACTGACCGGTACAACGGAACCACAGGCACTGGCGGGGCTGGCTGGATATAACCCAGCACTGGCGGCCCTGGCTTTGAGCCAAGTGCACCGCTCGGCGCTGGCACCAGCGTTGGGCATCGCGCTGGCCATAATCTACAAACTGGCCTTCGACCAACTGGACATTCTAGCGCTGACCATGCCCTTCATCCTCGCGTGCTGGACGGTGGCGCTGGGTACGCGATTGCTCCAGCGCCAGCTTGAAACGCAAACGGTTTGACCTTCAGCCCTTGGTCGCGCGCGGGTCCTGATCGCGCGGATAGGTCCGTTCTTCTTCAATCTGGCCGTTATCGGTATGGATTTTCACCGAAGCGGTGCGCAGCTTCATATAGTCACGGGTCTCGTTGATGATGTCCTCCTTGGTCGCGGCTTCGAGCAGTGCCCGCTTGTCACCTTCCTCCCGCAATACCCAACGGTCATCATCGTGCGTGATGTGGTAGTTCTCCATGTTGCCTCCATAGGCTCGTCAAATGGTCAAAGTTATAGAGCGCTGGTACGCGTAGCGGTTCGATCATTTGTTACAGCGCCAGCGCATCAGGGTGATTTTTACCGTTCATGGTTATAAAAACCTTCAAGGTCAGGGTGATAAAAACCATCCACAGCACTGAAGCCCTTGATTTCGGTCAGTTTCGGGGCTGGAACGGATATTGAAAGGGGTATAGCAACCTGTCCATGTTGCGCGGCGGCTGCGCAATACATGAAGACGGTCTTCTCACCTACTGGAGTTCATCCATGCTTTGCGCTGAACAACGTGCCCTGATCAAAGCCACCGTCCCACTGCTGGAAACCGGTGGTGAAGCGCTCACCAACCATTTCTACAAGCTGATGCTTGCCGAACACCCCGAAGTGCGCCCGCTTTTCAACCAGGCACATCAAGCCAGCGGCGATCAGCCCCGCGCCTTGGCAAACGGTGTACTAATGTATGCCAAGCATATCGATCGCCTGGATCAGCTCGGTGGGCTGGTGTCGCAGGTGATCAACAAGCATGTGGCTCTACAGGTGCTGCCGGAGCACTACCCTATCGTCGGCTCCTGCCTGTTGCGGGCCATCCGCGAGGTACTCGGTGCCGAAATTGCCACCGATGAGGTGGTCGAGGCCTGGGCCGCGGCTTATGGGCAGCTCGCCGACATCCTCATCGGCAGCGAAGAAACGCTCTACAGCGCCACGGCCAACGCGCCCGGCGGTTGGCGTGGCGCGCGCGCGTTTCGAGTTGCGCGCAAGGTGGTCGAGAGCACGGAGATCACCTCGTTCTATTTGGAGCCGGAAGATGGCGGTGCGGTTGTCAGCCACAAGCCTGGCCAGTACATCGGCCTGCGCTTGGAGGTAGAAGGCCAGGAAATCCGCCGCAACTATTCGCTTTCCGCGGCGAGCAACGGTCGCGACTACCGCATCAGCGTCAAGCGCGAGCCAGGCGGGGTTGCGTCCAATGCCTTGCACCGGATGGGGCCTGGCGACAGCCTTGAGCTGTTCGCGCCGGCCGGTGAATTCACGCTGCAGCCCAGCGATAAGCCGTTGGTGCTGATCAGCGGCGGCGTCGGCATTACGCCAACACTGGCGATGCTCGAAGAGGCGGTCACGACCGACCGGCCAATCCATTTCATTCATTGCGCACGCAATGCCGATGCGCATGCGTTCCGCCAGACCATCGATGCGTTGGCCGAGCAGCATACTCAGCTCAAGCGCTTCTATTGCTATGACGAGCACCACGGGAGCGATGTCCAGCCGGACGCTGTCGGCCTGATGACCGAAGAGCGGTTGAATGCCTGGCTCCCCGCCGATCGCGACCTGGACGCTTATTTCCTCGGCCCTAAACCCTTCATGGCGGCGATTCGCCGGCAGCTGCGAGCGCTTGGAATCCCGGAGCACCAGACCCGCTTCGAGTTCTTTGGCCCGGCTTCGGCGTTGGAGTGAGTTAACAGGTCGTTGAAGACATAGGCGAGGCAGGACAAAAAAGGCCGAAGAAGCGAACCGGGCTCGCGTGCGCGTTTACATGCGGTAAATGAGCATGAGTCACTCGCCCTTCGGGTCGCGCTTAAGTGAGTGAGCCGCATGACTCATTAAGAACGGTATAACTTCGAACGCAAACATGAGGAACCCTCTGCCGTTTCGCTGTGCCTGCATAACGCCATAATCCCACGATACTTATAGATACCATTCGTCTGCCGCTTGTTCTTTACTGGAAACTCCGGAGGCGCAACCTAACTCTCAAATCATGAAGGCTGATGAAGTTTGTGCAGCCCTGCAGAAAGTCTCTATCCATTGAGGAGAAAAAGACATGACAAACAAGAATCCCGGCAATTTTGCCAACGACCGCGAAAAGGCGTCGGAAGCTGGCAAGAAGGGTGGCCATAATAGCGGCGGCAACTTCGCAAACGACCGCGAAAAAGCCTCTGAAGCAGGCCGTAAGGGTGGCCAGAACAGCCACGGCGGTGGTCGCAATAGCAACAGCTGATATGGGTGTAGCGTTACAACAAAGGCAAAGGCAAGTACCTTTGCCTTTTTTGTTTCGTATTTATTTAAATGATTATTACAGCGCAAGAAAGACAGTTTTCTTTCGACAATAACCCGACACTTAATGAAATCGAACTGGTTATACGCAATACATGCGAATGCTCGATAAATTTGGAGAACTCAGCCAACGCCAACCATTAAAGGGATCGTATCGACATGACCAAACTTAATAGCGAAACGGTGGCAACCAACCCTGGCGATCAAGCGCCGCCAGGCACGCCCGGTACCGGTGAAAATACTTGCCCGGTGTGCAACGGCAGCGGCCGCATTGAGTCCGGCGAATGCCAAAACTGTGGCGGTACCGGTAAGGTGGTCGAAGGTATTGGCGGAGCCTGATGCCTGCCCCGCAGCCCAGGAGCAGCCAATGAGCGCCAGCGCCTTTTCCGACCGTATCATCCAGAGCCTGCTGGACACCGATTACTACAAGCTGACAATGATGCAGGCGGTGCTGCATCAATATCCCAATGCCGAAGTCGAATGGGCCTTTCGCAGTCGCTCCGAGGAAGACCTGGCGCCCTATCTAAACGAAATCCGCCAGCAGGTCGAGGCGCTCGCCGCGCTCAGAACCAGTCCGGAAGAGCTCGCCTTCCTCGATCGTATTCCGTATATGCAACCGGATTTCATCCGCTTCCTCGGGCTGTTTCGATTCGATTTACGTTACGTGCGGATCGAGCTCGAAGCGGGCGAGCTGGTGGTCTACCTGCGCGGTCCTTGGCTGCATGTGATTCTTTTCGAGGTGCCGCTGCTGGCGATCATCAGCGAAGTCCGCAATCGGGCTCGCTACGCCAACGTTACCCTGGAACAGGCCGAGGAACGACTCGAAGAAAAACTCCAGTGGCTGCGCGACGAAGCCACTGCCGAGGAGCTGGCTGGATTCAACCTCGCCGACTTCGGCACTCGCCGACGTTTTTCCTTCGCGGTTCAGGCTATGGTCGTCAAACGTTTGAAGAGCGATTTCCCCGGCAACTTCGTCGGGACCAGCAACGTTCACCTCGCCCGCACGCTGGATCTGAAACCCATGGGCACCATGGCCCATGAGTGGATCATGGCGCACCAGCAACTTGGCCCCAGGCTCATCGACAGCCAGAGCGAGGCGCTGGACTGCTGGGCCCGTGAATACCGAGGCGCACTAGGCATCGCCATCACCGATTGCATCACCATGGATGCCTTCACCGCTGATTTCGATCTGTATCTGGCGAAGCTGTTCGACGGGCTGCGCCACGATTCCGGTGACCCGGTCGAATGGGCGGAAAAAGCCATTGCCCATTACCGGCGCCTAGGCATCGACCCGACGACACGGCAGCTGGTGTTTTCCGATGGGCTGGATTTCCCGAGGGCGCTTGGCATCTATCGCACCCTGGCGGGCCGCAGCAACACCAGCTTCGGTATCGGCACGCAACTGACCTGCGACATTCCAGGCGTCGAGCCGACCAACATGGTGATCAAGATGACCAGTTGCAACGGTCAGCCGGTGGCGAAGATCTCCGACTCACCTGGCAAGACCATGTGCCGCGACGAAGCTTTCATCGCGTACCTCAAGCACGTATTTTCGGTGGCTGGCCACTGATTGAAGGGAGATTGCTCGCAGCGTCCGCATCCTGAGCCGTCGACATTAATCCGTTAGAGCTACAGGCTTTCGCCTGAAAAATGACGCTTAAGAGCGCTTATGACATACCCCTCCGAATGATTAGGTTGAGCGGTCGACGAGCTGAAGCAGCCCGCGACCATGCAGCCAACAAAAACAACAATAGGAGATTTTTGGATGCGAATCGCTCGCACGCCCCTTGCCCTCGCTGTGCTACTGAGCTGCACGTCAATGACGGCAGCAGCCGACACAGGGCCATTCAGTCAATTCGTGAATTTCGGCGACTCGCTCAGTGATGCTGGCAATTTTCCCGATCCGGCCAGCCCACTTCAAAACGGGTTGCCGACCGGCGGCCTGCGCTTCACCAACCGCACCGGTCCGACGTACGCGCCGAACAACACTGAATATGCAGGGCAGGTTGTTACCCAGGTACTCGCCGATCGCCTGGGCCTGCAGTCGCTGCCCTCGACGCCCCTGTTGCCCGCGCTGTTGACCGGCAATCCGGACGGTACCAACTATGCCGTGGGAGGTTACCGTTCGGATCAGATTCTTAAATCGCTGAATGAAACCTCGATAGTCGATACCGGCACTGGCCTGTCTCGCAGTCGTCCCGGCTATCTGGTGGAAAACCCGCAAGTTGACCCGAACGGGCTGTACTACCTCAATGGCGGCGCCAACGACATCTTCCAGCTACAGAGCAACCCGGTGACCATGGCACAATCAGCCGCCAATATGGTCGCCGCGGTCGGTGCGCTGCAGGCCGCCGGCGCGCGCTATATCGTGATCTCCGACCTGCCGGACGTTGGCAATACCCCTCTGGGCAACAGCCTGCCGGGCTTCAGCACGGCGCTGAACGACCTGAGCGACGCGTTCAACGCTGAACTAGCCGCTGGACTCCAGGCGCAGGGTGGCAATTACGTGCTGCTGAACAACCGACTGCTGCTCTCCGAAGTTCGCGCGGACCTCGCCCGCTACGGATTCGACCCGACCATCGATCAGACCGCGGTGTGCTTTGACGGCGGCAACTGCCCGCTCGACCCCACCTACGGTCTGGGCACCGCCAACGCCGATCCAAGCCGACTGCTGTTCAATGACCAGGTGCACCCCACCACCGCTGTACACCAGATCAGTGCCGACTACATCTTTTCGATTCTTTCCGCGCCGGCAGAGGTTTCGCGTTTGCCGGAAATGGGCCGCTCGGCCTTGCGCAATCACCTACAGATGCTCGACAACGAGCTGACCGTGCAGCGCGGCAATTGGCAATCGATCGGTGCCTGGCGCACCTTCGTACAGGGTGGCTACAACAGTCCGGAATACGACGGCTTCGGCGGCGGCGATGGAGACAACCCAACGCTTGCGATCGGTGCGACCAACCGAGTCAGCGACAACTGGCTGGCAGGGCTCAGCCTGGGGCTGGCACAGAACTCGCTGACCTTAGGCGAGGGAGACTCGGATTACGACATGCGCAGCTACCTTGCCACCGCATTCGCCAGCTTCCAGCAGGAGCGTCTGTTCGCTGACTTCAGCGTGAGTGCCGGTTACCTGGACTACGATGATCTCGAGCGCACCTTCGCCCTCGGCGTCGCCGAGCGCTCCGAGAAGGGAAGCACTAAAGGAATGCTTTGGGGCGTTTCGGGCAAAACCGGCTTCAACCTGATGCAACAGGGCGAACGCCTTCAATTCGGCCCGTTCATCGGCGCCAGCTACCAGAAAATCGAAGTCGATGGTTATAGCGAAAAAGGCGCCAGCGCTACCGCACTGACCTATGAAGACCAGGAGTTGGACTCGCTGCGATTGTCGGTCGGTCTATTTGGCGGCTATGCGCTGACCGAGCGCACGCGCCTTTTTGGTGAAGTCGCACGCGAGGTCGAACGTAAGGATGACGAACGTGACGATCTGCGCATGTCGCTGAACAGCGTACCGAACAATAGCTTCGAGCTGCCCGGCGCCACTCCCACCGGCGATCAGACACGCTTCAGCGTTGGCGTCGCGCATCAACTCGCAGCGGGACTCAGCGTTCGAGCCAACTACAACTACCAGGGCAACGACAACCGTAACCACGGTATCGGCCTATCCCTGGCGCTGGATCTGTAATACCTCTTCTCGTTTGGCTCGCTCTAGCTAAGCCGCTGCGTGCGTTGCGCAGCGGTTTTTTTATCGGATGAGCGCTGCAACCTAGCGGCCATCGATCTGCTCCTGCAGGTTCGCAATCTGCCCTCGCAGGGTGCTGAGGTTGCGCGTCATCTGTGCGCGGAATGCATCGAACTCACCGATATTCACACCCGGCGTGGCGGACGGTCGATTGTCCAGCTCGCTGCGCAGAACCAGCACCTCCTGTTCGAGGCGGCTGACCGCCGGGCTGGAATCACCTCGCTGTTTCAGCGCGGCGATGTCTTTGCTCATCCCATCCAGTCGAGCGGAAAGTTTGTCGATGCTGTCGGCTGAGCCCTTCAGTTCGTTCACCGTGGAACTCAGCGCCGCCTGCTCGCTGGTCAGCCCTTTCAGACCCTCGGCAAGGGTCGCGGCTGTGCCCTGCTGGTTACGCACGTCTGTCGCTACCGCTTCGACCCGCCTGGCCTGTTCGTCCAAGCGCTGATCCTGATTACCCTGTTTGCCCGTCAGGCTCTGCTGCTGAGTAGTGATGGCGCGCTGTTGCTCCGCCAGATCGAGCGCCTGCTTCTCAAGCTGTTTGATGCGCAGTTTCAACGCTTCGCCTTCAGTGGTGACGCTGGATTCCGTCGCTACCATCTTTCCGGAGATATCCTGCAGCCTGCCTGCCGCATCCTCGCTGATCCGCGCGAAGCTTTCCTGAGTGGCGACCACTTGCGCCTCGAGCCGGGAGATCTGTTGCATGCTCCACCAGCCCAGTGCCGCCAAGGCAGCGAACAGCGCCACGATCATCACCCATAGCGGTGCGGTGTTAACGCCGCGGCGCTTCTGCCGCGATCGCCCATCATCCGAGCGGCTTTCCACGGGCTTGCTGATCGGCTCAAGCTCCGGCGCGGGATAGGGATCGCGATCACGGCCAGCGGTCAGGCTGGGTACATGGTCCAGTTCGTCGTGAGCATCGTTGCGCATGGGATACCTTCAATGGCGCGAAGCAAGAAACAGCGCGCAGTATAACGGTTCAGCGTAGTCACTTCAGCGGCTCCAGTTCCTGGAAGCGCACCACGGGCAAGCATACAAACGCCGCCACGGATCAAGGCTGTGCATTCCAGCCGCTGCAACCCTTCGAAGGCAGTACTGACTGATTCTTTCGGCAACCGATCGATACGTACCGGCATCAGCCATACCGGGTTTCGGCGAAAATAGCGTAAGCAATCAGACGCAGAAAACCGAGCTGGTACGCCTGTTGCTTTAATAACCGTGCCAGCGGATAGCATTCACCGACAAGGATGTCGGGCCAAGGACCCGGGCCGCTGAGGGAGAGACTAAGAGGAGTGAATGACGATGGAGTTCAACAAGGCTGTACTCGATTGCATGCAAGCACTACGGCGCCGCTTACGGGAGGAACAACAGCTTGATATCCGTCTGAGCCAACCCGACGCCATCACGGCGATGCTGACGGCGTGTTTAGGCTCCAGTGACGAAACTACCCGCGATCTTGGCAGACAACTGGCCGCTTACAGCGATATACCGCCGCCCGTTGTGGCGAAGTCTTTTCCGCCCGCTAACAGCAGCGGCCATGTGCCATCGGTGCGCATCTATCGCGGCCAACGAGTCATGGCCTGAAAGGGCTCTCGACCAGCCATTGCCTGGCCGAGCGCGTGAGTTGCCGGGTAAGCTCGGCGAGCAACTCGCCGCCATTGCGCCAGTGATGCCAATAGAGCGGCACATCTATTGGCTTGCCGCGAAATACATCGACCAGCGCCCCACTGACCAGCTCCCCTCGTACCTGAAGCTCAGGTACCAGTCCCCATCCGAGATCGCTTTGCAGCAGGCGGACAAAACCCTCGGATGACGGACACAGATGATGACTGAAGGCACCGCTCAGCCCCAGCGAAGCCAGGTAGCGATGCTGCAATTGATCATCGGGACCAAATACGATCGCCGGCGCTCGCAACAAAGCCTCGGCCGGAGCGTTGTTGCCCAGATGCCGTGAAACGAACGCCGGGCTGGCAAGGGCGCGATAGCGCATTGCACCGAGAAACTGACTGCGCGCACCGGCTAGGGGACGTTCCACGGCACAAACGCAGGCGGCTACTTCCCCGGCCCGCATGCGCTTGAGGCCCACCGCCTGATCTTCCAGCACGTGATCGAGCACCACCCCATGCGTCGTACAGAACGGTGCTACCGCCTCGGCCCACCAAGTCGAAAGACTATCGGCATTGAGCGCAATGCGCAGCCTCTCCGGCAGGCGACTCTCGTCCAATTCCGGCACCTGCCCCTGCAGATCACGCTCCAGTAAACGTACCTGCTGCACGTGGTTGAGTAGACGCCTACCGACCTCGGTCGGCTGCGGCGGCGTAGCGCGAAGCAGCACCGGCTGTCCTAGCCGCGCCTCCAGCAGCTTGATGCGCTGGGAGACCGCTGATTGCGATAGCCCCAGCGCCTGCGCCGCGCGATCGAACCCGGCCTGCTCGACCACCGAAGCCAAGGCGGCCAACAGCTTGTAGTCAAACATCAGATTTCCTTATATAGCATTACGATATTTCGTTTTTCTTATAAATCAGAGCAGCCGAGACTGCGAGCACTCTTTCGATGCGAACAGGCAGAACGCTATGTGGCAGAGCTATTTCAACGGGTTGCTGGTCACCGCGGGCTTGATCATCGCCATTGGCGCTCAGAACGCCTTCGTCTTGGCACAAAGCCTGCGGCGCGAGCATCATCTGCCGGTCGCCGCCCTTTGTATTCTCTGCGACATTCTGCTTGTCAGCGTTGGCGTCTTCGGCCTCGCCGCGCTATTGGCCGAAAATCCGTTATTACTGCAGATCACTCGCTGGGGCGGCGTGGCGTTTCTGCTGTTCTATGGCGTCATCGCTTTGCGCCGTGCGGCACGCCCGCAAGCCCTGCTGGAAGACGTACAGCGCGGCCCGCGTTCGCTGCGCAGCGTGCTGCTCGCCGCGCTGGCGGTCACACTACTCAACCCACACGTCTATCTCGATACGGTGTTGTTGATCGGTTCGCTCGGCGCCCAGCAACCCGAGCCCGGCGCCTACACGCTGGGTGCCGCAAGCGCGTCGACATTATGGTTTCTGATTCTCGCCCTTGGCGGTGCCTGGCTGGCGCCCTGGCTCGCACGGCCATTGACTTGGCGGCTGATCGATCTGGGCGTGGCGGGAATGATGTTCGCCATCGCCGCGCAGCTGATCATTCTCGCCTGAGGAACGCCTGGCCCAACAGGAGGTCCACGCAGAGGGCTCAATGCACCGCCAGTCCCAGCGCGAGCTTCGGTTACGAGGCTCTGGCTTCGGCTTTCCCACACAGTTGTCGCGTGGTTTTGCCGCAGAGTGGGTGCTATGATCCCTGGTTCGCGGGTATGGAGCGGAACGCTTCAGCCCGCCATTACGGCCGCCCGTGAACGGCCGAAAGAATGCGCACGCATGTAGCGAGCGAAGGGAAAGACAGGCGTAAACGGACGAACATCGGTGCAGTAGTTTTCTCCGTTCCGCGAGGCGCTGGTCACCAGCGCAGACTGCCTCCTTCCGAGCCGCATCTATTCTCGACACCTGAGCAGGAGATACACCATGGCTTTCGAATTGCCGCCGCTTCCGTTTGAAAAGAACGCCCTCGAGCCGCACATTTCCGCCGAGACCTTCGAATATCACCACGGCAAGCATCACCAGGCTTACGTGACCAACCTGAACAACCTGATCCCGGGCACCGAGTTCGAAGGCAAGGATCTGGAAACCATCATCAAGTCCTCGTCCGGCGGTATCTTCAACAACGCCGCTCAGGTCTGGAACCACACCTTCTTCTGGAACTGCATGGCACCGAACGCCGGTGGCCAGCCGACCGGCGCCCTGGCTGATGCCATCAACGCCTCCTTCGGCTCCTTCGACAAGTTCAAGGAAGAGTTCACCAAGACCGCCATCGGCACCTTTGGCTCCGGCTGGGCCTGGCTGGTGAAGAAGTCCGACGGCAGCGTCGGCCTGGCCAGCACCATCGGTGCCGGCAATCCGATGACCGCCGGTGACAAGCCTCTGCTGACTTGCGACGTCTGGGAACACGCCTACTACATCGACTACCGCAATGCGCGTCCGAAGTTCGTCGAAGCATTCTGGAACGTCGTTAACTGGGACTTCGTCGCGAAGAACTTCGCTGGCTGAGCCACCTGGCATGCAACACGGGACGGCTTCTCCAGTCCCGTGAAGTACGCAACCGAAATGCCCGCATCCTGATGATGCGGGCATTTTTGTTTCAGCGGTACACGTCCCTGGCGGGCTCAGCCAGACAGCGCCGGTGCGGCATCGGCTATGCTTGTTAGCCCGCCTATCTCGGAGCTTTTCCAATGCCCAACACAGCCCTGATCATCGGCGCATCACGTGGCCTCGGCCTGGGTCTGGCCAAGCAGTTCGCCAGCGATGGATGGCAAGTGATAGCGACCGTTCGTGATCCGCAGCGTGCGGACGAGCTGAAGGCCGTTGCGAATATCCGCATCGAAGCGCTGGATATCGATGACGTTGCCGGTGTCGACGCGCTCGCCCAACGGCTAACCGGTGCCCCACTTGATCTGCTCTATATCAATGCCGGCATTTCCGGCTCACGCCAGCTCTCGGCCGACAACGCTACCAGCAAGGACGTTAGTCAGCTGTTCATGACCAATGCCATCGCACCGGTGCGCCTGGCCAAGCGTATGCTGCCTCTGATCAACCCACAGGCCGGGGTGATTACCTTCATGAGCTCGATCATGGGCAGCGTCGAAACCGGGCCGGGGATGGGTATGCCGCTCTACGGTGCGAGCAAGGCGGCGCTGAACCATCTGACCCGAACCTTCGTCGCAGAGCTCGGCGAGGGTACACAGATCACGGTGCTCTCAATGCATCCGGGATGGGTCAAAACCGACATGGGAGGCGAAGAGGCGCCACTGGATATCGAGACCAGTTGCCGCGGCATGGTTGAGCAAGTCACGCATGCAGCCGGTCGGGGCGGGCACCGCTTCATCGATTATCAGGGCGAGCAACTGCCCTGGTGAAGCAAGGAACAGGCACCGTTCAGGCTCAAGAAACGACGATGCGAGTGGCAACGTCAGTCACCACTCGCATCGATAGAGATTCGCCAGCCAGCATCGAATGCACTGGACTTGGGATCTTGGAAGGCTTACGCCTTGGGCAGTGTCACGCCGCGCTGACCCTGATATTTACCGCCGCGATCGCGATAGGACGTCTCACATTCTTCATCCGACTCCAGGAATAGCATCTGCGCCACGCCTTCGTTGGCATATATTTTCGCTGGCAGCGTTGTGGTGTTGGAGAACTCCAGCGTTACATGCCCCTCCCATTCGGGTTCCAGTGGCGTCACGTTGACGATGATGCCGCAACGGGCATAGGTACTCTTGCCCAGGCAGATGGTCAACACGTTGCGCGGGATGCGGAAGTACTCAACGGTACGGGCCAGCGCAAAGGAGTTCGGGGGAATGATGCAGACATCGCTCTTGATGTCGACGAAGCTCTTCTCGTCGAAGTTCTTAGGATCGACAGTTGCCGAATTGATGTTGGTGAACACCTTGAATTCATCGGCACAGCGCACGTCGTAGCCATAACTGGACACGCCATAGGAAATCAGGCGCTCGCTGCCCTCGGTGCGTACCTGACGCTCGACGTAGGGCTCGATCATGCCGTGCTCCTGGGCCATCCGGCGAATCCACTTATCCGATTTGATGCTCATGGCGGGCGTCCTGATTTGGCTGGTGGGCATTAGATAAAGGCGTGCATCTTAACCGAGCCCACGAAGCCGGTTCAAAGGCTCCGAGCCGGGACTATGCGCCGCATCTCTGACGCTTTGGCTGGAAACTGAAAATAATGCTCGCATTGCTACGGAAATACGGTATCTTTCGTTGGCTGCTGCTGCATGTGTCACCGTGAATCGCTACATGTTTAGATTTCGATCCGATCATTGCTACGACTCCTTTAACTCCTTGCACACAGTCACCGTTCGGGGTATTTGCCCGTTCAAATCATCTCTACACCTTGTTCAAGGAGACATTTCAAATGTCCAATCGCCAAACCGGTACCGTTAAGTGGTTCAACGATGAAAAAGGCTTCGGCTTCATCACTCCACAATCCGGTGACGACCTCTTCGTACACTTCCGCGCCATCCAAGGCGACGGTTTCAAGAGCCTGAAAGAAGGCCAGCAAGTTTCCTTCGTCGCTACTCGCGGCCAGAAGGGCATGCAAGCTGAGGAAGTTCAGGTTATCTAAACCTGAGTCTTCTCTGAAAAAACCCCGCTTCGGCGGGGTTTTTTTTGTGCCTGCGATTCGCCAATCGTTGGCGAGTCACAGCAGGCGGCGCCTGGCGCCACCCGCGAATGCTGATTCAGTCGTCAGAAACCACGATATTCGGCATCGACTGAGCAATGATTTGCCCGCTTTGGGAAATGCGCGCACCTACGCTGCGGGCCATTTGCTGGTAAATCATCGCGATCTGGCTTTCTGGATCGGCAATGGCCGTCGGCTTGCCCGCATCGGCCTGGCTACGGATCGCCATCGACAGCGGCAACGAGGCCAGCAGCTCGACGTTGTACTGCGCCGCCAGCTTCTCGCCGCCGCCTTCACCGAACAAATGCTCGGCGTGGCCGCAGTTGGAGCAGATATGGATGGCCATGTTCTCCACCACACCCAGCACCGGGATGTTCACCTTGCGGAACATCTCGACGCCCTTCTTGGCATCTAGCAACGCCAGATCCTGAGGCGTTGTGACGATAACCGCACCGACGACTGGCACTTTCTGCGCCAGGGTCAGCTGGATATCGCCCGTGCCCGGCGGCATATCCACGACCAGATAATCGAGATCATTCCAGGCAGTCTGGGTGATCAGCTGCAGCAAGGCACCGGACACCATAGGCCCGCGCCAGACCATCGGCGTCTTGTCATCGGCCAGGAAAGCCATCGACATGATCTGCACGCCATGGGCTTCCAGCGGAATGAAAGCCTTACCGTCGCGGATCTCCGGGCGCGTACCTTCGGGAATGCCGA
Organism: Stutzerimonas sp.; assembly: GCF_982611455.1. Lineage (NCBI taxonomy): Bacteria > Pseudomonadati > Pseudomonadota > Gammaproteobacteria > Pseudomonadales > Pseudomonadaceae > Stutzerimonas > Stutzerimonas sp. Next base: position 3,989 of record NZ_CEXBBO010000020.1, on the reverse strand, counting down.
ACATAATGCCCTGGCTGGGTCCGTAGATATCGGCGTCCAGCACGCCGACTCGCGCGCCCTCACGAGCCAGCGCCAGCGCCAAGTTGGCCGCGGTGGTGGACTTGCCCACCCCGCCCTTGCCGGAGGCCACAGCAATGATGTTTTTTACGTTGCCAAGTGCGGGCAGCTGGTCCTGCGCCTTGTGCGATTGAATCACGCAATCGACCTGTACATCCGCGCGGGTCACGCCTTCAAGCTGCTCGATGGCCATGGCCAGCATTTGCGCCCAGCCGCTGCGAAACAGTGCGGCGGCATAGCCGAGCTCGAGCCGCACGCTGACGCGATCGCCCTGGATATCGATGGAACGCACGCAACCGGCACTCACCGGATCTTGGTTCAGATTGGGGTCGGTGTACTGACGCAGTACGGCTTCCACAGCTTCGCGTGTGACGGACATGATTACTCCCAGAAAAACCGAGTGAAACAGAACGCGATGGTACCAGTAGACCAGCTTCAGACAATGCAGAACGAGCTGCGTCTCGACCGGAACAAAAGCGTAAAGCCCAGCAGTGCTGCTGCATTTCCCGTTCAACTTTCTGCGCTCGCGGCGGCTTTTCCTTCATCAGGTCCAGACCGAGCCCATTTGCTTTAACCCCCGCTTACAGCTTCAAGCTTGTAGCTGCTTCCCTTATAGTGATCGACTCACTTCGCAATCCCGACTGCAGATTTCCCATGTCCGAAGCCCGCCAGATCCTCGTTACCAGTGCCCTGCCCTACGCCAACGGTTCGATCCACCTTGGCCACATGCTCGAGTACATCCAAACGGACATGTGGGTAAGGTTTCAGAAGCTGCGCGGCAACCAGTGCATCTACGTCTGCGCCGACGATGCCCACGGCTCGGCCATCATGCTGCGTGCCGAAAAAGAAGGCATCACGCCGGAACAGTTGATCGCCAACGTGCAGGCTGAGCACAGCGCCGACTTCGCCGATTTCCTGGTTAACTTCGACAACTTCCATTCGACCCACTCGGAAGAGAATCGCGAGCTGTCCGAGCTGATTTATACCCGCCTGCGCGAAGCCGGGCACATCGCCACGCGCTCGGTCACCCAGTATTTCGACCCTGAAAAAGGCATGTTCCTCGCCGACCGTTTCATCAAAGGCACCTGCCCGAAGTGTGCCGCCGAAGACCAGTACGGCGACAACTGCGAGAAGTGCGGTGCGACCTACGAGCCCACCGAACTGAAAAATCCGCGCTCGGCTATTTCCGGCGCGACGCCGGTGCTGCGCGACTCCAAACACTTCTTCTTCAAGCTGCCCGACTTCGAAGCGATGCTCAAAGAGTGGACCCGCAGCGGCAGCCTGCAAGACTCTGTCGCGAACAAGATCGCCGAATGGCTGGACGGCGGCCTGCATGAGTGGGACATCTCCCGCGATGCGCCCTACTTCGGTTTCGAGATTCCCGACGAGCCGGGCAAGTACTTCTACGTCTGGCTGGACGCGCCCATCGGCTACATGGCCAGCTTCAAGAATCTCTGCGCGCGCCGCCCGGAGCTGGATTTCGATACCTTCTGGAAAAAGGATTCCAGTACCGAGCTGTATCACTTCATCGGCAAGGACATCATCAACTTTCACACCCTGTTCTGGCCCGCCATGCTCGAAGGCGCAGGCTTCCGCAAACCCACTGCAGTCGCGGTGCATGGTTACCTGACGGTCAACGGGCAGAAAATGTCCAAGTCACGCGGCACTTTCATCAAGGCGCGCACCTACCTCGAACACCTGAACCCGGAATACCTGCGCTATTACTACGCGGCCAAGCTCGGCCGCGGCGTGGATGACTTGGACCTGAACCTCGAAGACTTCGTACAGAAGGTCAATTCCGATCTGGTCGGCAAAGTCGTTAACATCGCCAGCCGTTGCGCCGGATTCATCCACAAGGGCAACAGCGGTTTGATGGTCGACCGCAACGCCGCGCCGGAACTTACCGATGCCTTCCAGGCGGCCGCACCATCCATTGCCGACGCTTACGAATGCCGTGATTTCGCCCGCGCCATGCGCGAAATCATGGCGCTGGCCGACCGCGCCAATGCATGGATCGCCGACAAGGCGCCCTGGGCATTGAACAAGCAGGATGGTATGCAGGATGAAGTGCAGGCGATCTGCGCCACCGGCATCAACCTGTTCCGCCAGTTGGTGATCTTCCTCAAGCCGGTGCTGCCGAATCTGGCAGCGGACGCCGAGCGCTTCCTCAATGTCGAGCCGCTGACTTGGAACGACCACGAGAAGCTTCTTAGCAACCACCAGCTGAATGCATTCACGCCACTGCTGACCCGTATCGAGCCCGCGAAAATCGAAGCCATGATCGAATCATCCAAGGAAGACCTCGCTTCTACCGAAGCCGCCGCCCAACCGAGCGGTAACGGTGAACTGACCAAAGAGCCCATCGCTGCCGAAATCGCCTTTGACGCTTTTGCCGCCGTGGACCTGCGGATCGCACTGATCGAGAAATGCGAGTTTGTCGAAGGAGCCGACAAGCTGCTGCGCCTGACGCTCGACATCGGCGACGCCAAGCGCAACGTGTTCTCCAGCATCAAGAGCGCCTACCCGGATCCAAGCAAACTGGAAGGCCGCCTGACGCTGTACGTCGCCAACCTCGCCGCGCGCAAGATGAAGTTCGGTGTCTCCGAAGGCATGGTGCTGGCCGCTGGCCCTGGCGGCGAAGAGATCTACCTGCTCAGCCCCGACAGCGGCGCCAAGCCCGGTCAACGCGTCAAGTAACGAAGTGACAGCACAGGAGCCCGGTGCAATGCCGGGCGCCTGTTTCGACGCCAACCAACCGCCTCACCGCATCACTCGCTGCCACTGCCCGGAGGCGGTTATGACTGATACACCCGATCCCAGTAGATGTCCGGTCTGCGGCGAACCCAATCAATGCGGTCTGGCCAACCCAGCCACCGCCACGCAGCCCTGCTGGTGCTTTAGCACTGAGATAGCACCCGAAGCCCGCGATCAAATTGCTGACGACGCGCTTAATAAAGCCTGTATATGCCCGCGCTGCGCTCGCGGCGAGTTGCCTGCAAAATCCTGATGCGCCTCGACCGCTTCCTCGCCAACCTGCCCCACTGCAGCCATCGGCAAGCGCGCCTGCTGCTGGCCTCGGGCCGTGCATCGGTGAATGGCAAGATGGTCTGCGACGGCACTCATGACGTCCGCATCTTCGACCGTATCGAGCTGGATGGCGAGCTATTGCAGGCAGGCAAACCGGCGCGCTTCTTCATGCTGAACAAACCGACCGGCTACGTCAGCTCCACCGCCGATCCGCAACATCCCACGGTGTTGGATTTGCTGAACGAAACGGACAAGGAAGAACTGCATATCGCTGGGCGGCTGGACTTTAACACCACCGGGCTGATGATCATCACCAACGACGGCCTCTGGTCCCGCCGCCTCACCCAACCCGAAAGCCTGCTAGGCAAAACCTACCTCGTGGAAACCGAAGACCCCATCGACCCTATCTGCGTCGACCGCTTCGCCCAAGGCCTCTACTTTCGCTTCGAGAACCTCACCACCCTGCCCGCCGAACTCGATCTGCTCGGCTCCCACCTGGCGCGCCTGACCCTCCACGAAGGCCGCTACCATCAGGTCAAACGCATGTTCGGCCACTTCGACAACAAGGTCACCCGCCTGCACCGCGAACGCATGGGCCCGCTGCTGCTCGACCCCAATCTCGCCCCCGGCCAGTACCGCAGCCTGACTTCAGGGGAAGTCGAGCAGATCTGAAAACGTTCGACCTAAACGCCGCACGTGCTTCTCCTCACCCCGCCCTTCTGGTAAAAAGGCTGCCTACGCGGGCGTCGTATAATGGCATTACCTGAGCTTCCCAAGCTCATGACGAGGGTTCGATTCCCTTCGCCCGCTCCAGATTTAGAAAAGCCCTGCATTTGCGGGGCTTTTTTGTTTAGGGAAACTCTGAAGAAGACTTCCAGATTTTGGCAAAATACCCGGATTCCACC
>NZ_CEXBBO010000019.1:0-89322 GCF_982611455.1 Stutzerimonas sp. | reverse complement strand
CATGGCTCCATCCTCTCAAGAGTTGGAGCCTCCGGGGAAGCCGGGGCGGTTCAGTGAAGCTGTCTGTGTCGTTGTAGGAACCCGCCTGTTTGTCTGGTGAGCCTGGAATCTCGTATTCGTTGGCCTGGCGCTTGGTGCCTTCGGCGCGCACGGCGAAGTTGCCGCTGCCCGCGGTGATGCCGAACACGCCGGCGCCCTCGTTCGCCACGCTATTGGTACGCAACTCCAGCTCACCTTCGTAACCCTTCTCGGGTACGTAAGTGGGCACTTTCTTGTCGATGACGTTGACCACACCGCCGATCGCGCCGCCGCCGTAGAGCAGAGTTGCCGGACCTTTGAGCACTTCGATGCGCTCAGCCAGCAGTGGCTCACTGGTCACTGCGTGGTCTGGGCTGATCGTGGATGCGTCAAGCAGCTCGATTCCATCACTCAGAACTTTTACACGCGCACCGTCTAGGCCGCGAATAACCGGACGTGCCGCACCGGCACCGAAACTGCTGGAGCGCACACCGGGCAGGCTTTCCAAGGTTTCTCCCAGGGTCGCCTCGCGTCGCAGCACCAGCTCATCACCCTCCATGACAGTCGCCGGCGTGGTCATCTCGTGGCTTTGCTTGGCCAGGCCACTGGCGCTGACCACCACTGGCTCGAGTTCGACCGGATCGGTTGCCCAGGCAAACGGTGCCAGGGCCAAGCTAATCGCCCAGGCCAACGGGTGATGCTTCAGTTTCATCTGATTCTCCAAAGAAAGTAGCGGATGCCTTCCGAGGCAGCCGGACAACGTTGCAGGAAGCCTTGGTGACAAAGCCTCTGTGTGGGCGCAGAATCTATCATGTTATATCATAACAATTAAGAAATTCTCATCATATGCCACGGCTTGTCTGTTCCGAAGACGAGGCCGCGCGTCCGAATCTGCCGAGGTCGTGGGCGATTTAAGTTCGTCGGAAACGAAAAACCCTGAGCGAGCCCAGGGTTTTTGTCATGCCGCCATTTCAGGCGAAGTGATGCTGTGCGAAGTGAGCTACAAGCTCACCGGATGAATCAGCCAGCGCGGTACTCCGCATCGGCAGTCTCGAAGCGTTGCTGAATGGACGGCGCCGGCTCCTTGCCCATTAGGCTCACGATGTAGATGGCAAGGCTCGCAAGGATGAAGCCTGGAATGATTTCGTACAGCCCAAGGCCGATGAACTCTTTCCATATCACCACGGTGATCGCGCCGACCAGCATGCCCACCAGCGCGCCGTTGCGAGTCATGCGCTTCCACACCAGCGAAATCAGCACAACCGGTCCAAAGGCAGCACCAAAGCCGGCCCAGGCGTAAGACACCAGGCCGAGTACCTTGCTATCGGGATTGGAGGCGATGCCAATGGCAATCAGCGCAATCAGTAGCACCATGCCACGGCCAACCCAGACCAGTTCTGTCTGCGACGCGTCTTTGCGCAGGAAAGCCTTGTAGAAGTCCTGGGTCAGTGCGCTGGAGCTGACCAGCAGCTGCGCACTGAGGGTGCTCATGACGGCTGCCAGTACGCCGGAAAGAATGATGCCCGCAACCCAGGGGTTGAACATCAGCTTGACCAGTTCCAGAAAAACACGCTCGCCGTTTTCGGTCACCGCACCCGCCAGGGTCGGGTTGTCAGCGAAATAGGCGATACCGAGGAAGCCCACGGTCACGGCGCCGGCGAGGGTCAGAATCATCCAGGCCATGCCGATCCGGCGTGCGTTGGGGATAGTTTTCACCGAGTCGGCCGCCATGAAGCGCACCAGAATATGGGGCTGACCAAAATAGCCCAGGCCCCAACCGAGCAGCGAAATGATCGCGATGAAGGACAGGCCCTTGAACATGTCGAAATTCGAGGGATCCTGCGCGGCGATGGTGTCCATCGCGGTGCCCATGTCACCGAGGGCGAGGATGACGAACACCGGGGTGATCAGCAGCGCGAAGATCATCAGTGTCGCCTGTACGGTGTCGGTCCAGCTCACCGCCAGGAAGCCGCCGATGAATACATAGAGAATCGTTGCAGCCGCGCCGACCCACAGCGCGGTGCCGTAGGCCATGCCGAAGGTCGACTCGAACAGTCGCGCGCCGGCGACCACACCCGAGGCGCAATAAATGGTGAAAAACACCAGAATGACCAATGCCGAGAAAATCCGCAGCAGGCGGCTGGTGTCCTCGAAGCGATGCGAGAAGTAGTCCGGCAGGGTCAGCGCGTTGTGGTTGTGCTCGGTGTGCACACGCAAACGGCCAGCAACGAAGATCCAATTCAGCCAGGCACCGGCGATCAAGCCGATGGCGATCCAGCTTTCCGACAGCCCGGCGACGAATATCGCCCCGGGCAAGCCCATCAGCAACCAGCCACTCATGTCCGAAGCGCCCGCCGACAACGCTGTGACGAAACTGCCGAGGCTACGACCACCGAGGATATAGTCGTCGAAGTTCTTGGTGGCGCGATAGGCGGTGAAGCCGATGAGAATCATGGCCATGATGTAGATCACGAAGGTGATCAGGGTCGGAGTGCTCACATTCATTTGAATTGTTTTCCTTGTGCTGTGCAGGCATAGCCCCGCCTCCAATGACGAAACGCGAACGCTAGTTTGCCCAGCGTTGGCATACGAAGGGTCGAGTTAGTGGAAAAGCATAGCGTCTCGGCGCCCTCTTCGCTCGTGACCGGACGGTTTCGACCGGAGAAGCGAGAAGTGGCCAGCAGGGTCAGGTACGAAAAGCTGGCACAACGGGAAGGCGCTTGGCATGACCGCTAGCGGTCGATCACCTGCCCGCGCATGGGCGCAAGGCGCGCCAGCAAGCGATTCTGCGCTGGGATCGGCACAGCCTCGGCGGTCATCGCATTCTGCAGATTTTCAACCAGCGCATTGAAGTCGCTCGGCGTCAAAGCGAGGCCCTTGTGGCTTTCCTCCATGCTATCGCCTGTGTAGGTGCAGGGACCGCCCGCTTCGACGCAGACCTGTTCGATGAGCTTGTCGCGCAGTCGCTGGATATCGATTTTCTGAAAATGCTCGACGATGCGCGGATCCCCGGCAATGCGCAGCAGCATGCCTTCGACGATCCGGGTGATACCGGGCTCGCCACCGAGCTGCTGATACAGGCTGTCGTTTTTAGGCGGTTGCTGGGCGCAGGCACCGAGCAACAAACAGAACAGCAGAACGAACCGATCCATCAGAAGCTTCCCTGTACGGACAAATACACGCCATCCTGGTTATCCAGCGTGGCGATTTCACCGAGGCGCGCGTAGGCCAACACGACAGCGAGATGCTTGTTGGGAAAATAGCCGAGAAACAGATCCGCCCAGTCGCTTTCGCCAGCGAACGAAAGATTGTCCGGCTTCTCGCGGTACTCGACACCCAGGGCCCAGCGCGGGCTGAACAGCACCACCGCGGAACCCTCCTTGAGCAGGCTGCGGCTATCGCGCCGATCACCGCCGAAACCCAGCAGGCCCAACTCGTTGGCGCGGCTGTAGCGCAGACCGCCATTGAGCAGCAGGTTATAGCCGAACGCACCGCCGAGAATCAGCCGACTGCCGGTGAGGTAGGCTTCGGTGTCCTCGTCACGTTGGGCGCCGATCAGTGCGGGGATCAGAAAGTCCTTCTGCCGCTTATGCTGCAGGCCCAGCGATACCTGGGGTAGCCGGTCATAGATCAGATCACCGAACAGCCGCAGTTTTACGCCGAAGACATCTTGGCTGAGGCTGTTTTCCGGCAATGCCAGATCGCGTGCCAGCGTGCCGAGATCGAAACGCTGGCGCGCGTAGGACAACTCCAGGCGGTTGTCGAACGCGAACGCCACACCCGCGACGTCCAGCCGGTAATCACCAGTCTCGACGCGAGTGGCAAAGACGTCGCCGCCCCACTCACCGCGCTCGCCATACCCCGCCAATACCGCCCAAGGTGTTATGCCTCCGCCGGCTGCGCCTTCGAGGCTGGTAGCACCGCCGGTTGCCAGCAACCGGCCCTGACCGGCGCTCGCCAGCAGCGGAGTAAAGCAGGCCGCGAAAAGCAATTGCCGCAAAGTTTTCAAGAAGATTCCTCGAGTGGCCTGTTGACCGCGCGAGGCTGCCGCTCCAGCCAGGCTTCGAACGCATCGGCAGCTAATGGCCGGCTGAAGAAATAGCCTTGCAGGGTATCGCAGCCCCAAGCTTTGAGCAGATCGCTCGTTTCGCCATGCTCGACGCCTTCGGCAACTACCTTGAGACCCAGCGCATGGCTCATGTCGATGGTCGAACGAACGATCACGGCGTCACCACGGGTTTCGTTAAGGTCGCGGATGAACGACTGATCGATCTTCAATTCTTGTACGGGCATTCGGCGCAACTGTGCGAGGGAGGAGTAACCGGTGCCGAAGTCATCCACCGACAGCCGAATGCCCAGCGCACGCAAACGATGAAGCATCGCCAGAGCCCGCTCGGGATCGCGCATCACGGCGCTTTCGGTAATCTCGAACACCAATTGCTCGCCTTTGATCGAGTAGCGCTGCAGCAGCTCGGCGACACATTGCTCCAGCGTGACCCCAGCCAGATCCTCGGCGGAGATGTTCAGCGACACCTCGATATACAGACCACGGCTGTTCCACGCATAAAGCTGACGCAGCACCGCCTCGATCACCCAGGCGGTGAGTAGCTGAATACTGCCCGTGCGCTCGGCCAGCGGAATGAATTCGGCCGGCGACACCGCTCCGTAAATTGGATGATTCCAGCGCAGCAGGGCTTCAGCCTGAAATACTTGGCCCTGCAGCAGATCGACTTTTGGCTGGAAGTGCAGATGTAAGCCGCCGGCCTGCGCGGCGCGACGCAGATCGCGGATCAGCGTGATCTGCCGCTGGTGGACGTCATCACGACCGTGCTGGTAGAGCTGCAAGCCGTCCGGCATCTGCGCGGCATCCTGCATGGCGATGCGTGCCCGGCGCAGCAGTTCGTCGACGTTGCCGGCGTCGTCCGGATAGCCAGCTACACCAATATGCGCTTCGAGGCGCATCTCCAGCTCGGCGACGCGCACCGGCAGAGCCAGCGCCTGCTGCACGCCCACCGCAGCGCTGAAGGCATTGTCGGCCGAGGTGTCGCTGACGATCAGCAGAAACTCGTCGCTGAGCATCCGCGCCAGGTGATCACCCGGCTGCAGGCTCGCCTGCAGCCGCTGAGCCAATTGGCGCAACGCCTGATCGACGCCCTCGGAGCCGGCGCTGTCCTGCACACCGCTGAGATTGCCGATGCCGATATGCAGCACCGCCGTGGTGCGCCCCGCTTCCAGCGCATTGCCAAGCAACTCGGCGACCAAAGAACGATTGGGTAAGCCGGTAACGTCATCGTGCAACATGTTGTGCGCGATCAGCTGCTCGCGCTCGGCAATGCCCCGCTGCATGTGGTTAAGCGCCCTGGCCAGGCTGCCCAATTCGTCGTCGCGGTCCAGCTCGATCGGCGTCTGATAATCACCGCGGCCAACCCTTTCGGCGGCACGGGCCAACGTGTTCACCGGCTCCGAGAGGCTGCGTGCGAGCATTAGCGCGCCCAGCAGCGAGGCGAGCAAACCGGCGATGGCGATCAGTAGGATGCGTGAGTCCAGCTCGTGGAAACCGGCCAGGGCATCGTCCAGCGAACTGTGCAGCAGCGCGATGACGGCATGGTCATCGCCGGCCGAAAGAACCACGTCCTCGTTGAGATAGCGCTCGCTGCCGAGCAGCAGTTCCTCGATACCTTTGGCATGGTCATGCTTGCGCCAGCCATCGATTAGCTCGTCGCGTGCGCCGGGCTTGAGCGTCGTGGTGAGTTCGCCGCGGCCACCCTCCTTCGCCAGGAAGGACACTTCCAGACCGGTTAGCTGCTTGAGTTCGTTGGCCAGCGCTTCGTCCATGACAAAACCCATCACCACGCGTGCAATCGGTAATGGCGCACGCACCTCGGCCTCAACCAGCAGATGAGCCTGATGATCCAGCGATACCACCAGCATCGTCTGGCCCTGTTGGCGCGCCTCGCGCAGCTCAGCGGCATAGCGGAAGTGATCGCCGGGAACCGCACTCGGCAGGCTCGAGGCCAACACCGCCCCATCCAGCCCGAGCAGCATGGCTTCGCTGGCATTAATGCGTGCGGCCTGGTTGGCCATCACCGACTGCAGGGTCAGAGTATCGCCACTGGTCACCGCATCCTTGAAGCCGAAGTCGGCGGCGAGCACCTGTACGCCGTCACGCAGCTGACGTCCGCGCATGTCGATCAGCCGCTCGAACACCCGCAAGCCCGACTCCAGCCGGTCCGCCGCCTGGGTGCTGACCGCCGACTCGGTAACCAGACGCACGGAGAAATACAGCGCGCCGATCACCACCAACAGAAAGGCGGCGAGCACGCCGGAAAGACGTGCGTGGAAACTAAGGCTGCGCTTCACGGGTGGTTTTCCTGAAGGCATCGGCGAACGACGTGGACGCGGGAGGAGCGGGCTGCAGCACGGCGGTCGCATCGACCGGCAGCTTCAGCTCGACCGTCTCGGCGCCAACTTGCAGTTGGCCGGCGGGCAGCGGCTGCATATCGGCCAGGGCCGGATGCCAAAGCGTCGCCGGATACCGACCGGCCGGCAGATCGAGCTGGACGCGGCCTTGCTCGTCGCTGACGGCGAACCAGGGGTCGTTGGTGATATAGACGTAACCGAGCATCCAGTCGTGAATATTGCAGCCCAGCACCACCACGCCCGGCTGATCGAATGTTACTGGCTGACTCGGGGTGCCCTCGTAGAGGCGCAGCTCGAAACGTTTCGCCGGGGAAAACGAATAGACGTGATGACGAATGTCGTCGCGGTTGGGAAAGCTCACGGCCGTGCCGGTCGCCACCGCCAATACCGCCGGCGAGAATTGCTTGCCAAGCTGATCCATGACTGCCGTCCTGGCCGGTTCCGCTTGTGCGGTACCCGACAGGCTGAGTACCGCGCCCGCGACCGGCCGCCCCTGGAAATCAACGATGCGTGCGCTGAATGACTGGGCCTGCAGTGGCGTCGCGAACGCGAAGAGCAGGAACAAGCTAGTGAAACGCAGGACACTGTTAAGCATGGTGCTGCCTCCGCCATCATGGCGACTACCGTTGGACTACAGCCACTCCCTGGCACCTTTCAGGTCTAATCAGGCTAGCCTATTGCCACTATCTGATCAGCAATTTTTTCGTTTCCGCAACCAAGCATTGCATTAGCTCCGCATAAACGGATCGCCCCGGCGACGGTCTGATGAGTAACCGCCGCACGTATCCTCAGCGCGGCTCCCTTGATAGCGAAACCAGGAGGTCCGCCATGACCGTCAACATCGATACCGCTACCGGCACCTGCTCCACCACCGTTCAAGGCGCCACTTACCGCAGCGCGATCATGGATGTTCGCGTCAGCACCGATCCGGCGGCGCGCATGTCGGTCGCGCATATCGAAGGCGCCAGCGTGCATGTCCCTGAGGACCAGGCCGAACACTTGATCGCCGCGGGCGCCAAGGACGATCGCGAGAACCTAGTTGTCGACGACTGAACGAACTGCATGAGGCGAAGCCGACCGACGGTCAGCGGTTCGTAGAAGAAGAAAACCCCGCTGCCGGAGGACCGACAGCGGGGTTTCTTGCTTTGTTTCGGAAGCTGGTGAATCAGCGGCCTTGATACTCGCTCTCTGCGGCTTCGAATCGCTTGATCATGCTGGACGAGGCGCCCTGGCCGATCTTGCTGAAGACCACGATGGCGATACTGGCGAGGATGAAGCCCGGAATGATCTCGTACAGCCCCATGCCGATGAACTCTTTCCACACCATCACGGTGACGGCGCCTACAACCATGCCGGCCAGCGCGCCATTGCGCGTCATGTGCTTCCACAGCAGCGAGATCAGCACCACCGGACCGAAGGCAGCGCCGAAGCCGGCCCAGGCGTAAGACACCAGGCCCAGCACCTTGCTGTCCGGGTTGGACGCGATGCCCAAGGCGATGAAGGCGATCAGCAGCACCATTGCACGACCTACCCAGACCAGCTCGGTTTGCGAGGCGTTCTTGCGCAGCATGGCCTTGTAGAAATCCTGCGTCAGAGCGCTGGAGCTGACCAGCAGTTGCGCGCTGAGGGTACTCATCACAGCAGCCAGCACACCGGAGAGGATGATGCCGGCCACCCATGGGTTGAACAGGATCTTCACCAGTTCCATGAACACCCGCTCGCCATTCTCGCTGACCGGACCGGCCAGTTCCGGATGTCCGGCGAAATAGGCGATTCCGAAGAAGCCCACCGCCACGGCACCGGCCAGAGTCAGAATCATCCACGCCATGCCGATGCGGCGGGCGTTGGGGATGGTTTTCACCGAGTCGGCGGCCATGAAGCGCACCAGGATGTGCGGCTGGCCGAAGTAGCCCAGACCCCAGGCCAGCAGCGAGATGATGGCGACGAAGGACAGGCCGTTGAACATATCGAAGGCCGCCGGATTCTGCGTGGCGATGGTGTCCATCGCGGCACCCATGTCGCCCAGCGCGAGGATGACGAACACCGGCGTGATCAGCAGCGCGAAGATCATCAGCGTCGCCTGCACGGTGTCAGTCCAGCTTACGGCGAGGAAACCGCCGATAAACACGTAGAGAATCGTTGCAGCGGCGCCGATCCACAATGCCAGGTCGTAGGGCACACCGAAGCTGCTCTCGAACAGGCGCGCACCCGCCACCACCCCAGAGGCGCAATAGATGGTGAAGAACACCAAAATCACCAGCGCCGAGAAAATGCGAAGCAGACGGCTATCGTCTTCGAAACGGTGCGAGAAGTAATCAGGCAGCGTCAGCGCATTCTTGTTGCGCTCGGTGTGCACGCGCAGGCGCCCGGCGACGAACAACCAGTTCAGCCAGGCGCCGGCGATCAGGCCGATGGCGATCCAGCTTTCGGAAAGACCTGCGACGAAGATCGCCCCCGGCAGGCCCATCAACAGCCAGCCGCTCATGTCCGACGCACCTGCCGACAGTGCCGTGACGAAGCTGCCCAGGCTGCGTCCGCCGAGAATGTAGTCGTCGAAATTCTTGGTGGCGCGATAGGCGACGAAGCCGATCAACAGCATGGCGCCGATGTAAATCAAAAACGTGATCAAGGTGGGTGTACTGATGCTCATTTTGTTCCCTCATTAGTTGTTGTGGATGGGCGCGAGGTTATTCCCGATCCCACCTGGCAGAGGGCGATGGCGGTTCGTGCCATCACCGGCGACGGACCCAATTGAGCCCATCAGTGGCGGAAGAGCGATCCGCCGACTGTTCATTGTTTTTGTGATCCGATCGCCGTGCGGTCGGAGTGAAGCCAGTGCCGCAAACAAAGCTTGAAACTCAAAAGCTTCGCCCCGAGGCGGGCCTCCCACGGAAGCGGCAGGTGTACACCGCTCCCCTGTGGGAAATTCCATGGTCCATCTCAACCCCTAACACGCATTTGCGGGAGACGCGACCCACGGCGAATGCGAGGCGGGCCTGCCACGGAAGCGGCAGATGTACACCGCTCCCCTGTGGGAAATTCCATGGTCCATCTCAACCCCTAACACGCATTTGCGGGAGACGCGACCCACGGCGAATGCGAGGCGGGCCTGCCACGGAAGCGGCAGATGTACACCGCTCCCCTGTGGGAGGCGCGCCCTCGCGGCGAATGCAGGCCGCCAGGCCTGCCGAAGCGTTCCCAGACCCTCAATCGTCGACCAGCGACAGCAGCGAGGCGTTACCGCCGACCGCAGTGGTGTTAGTGGACGTGGTGCGCTCATTGACGAAACGCAGCAGATAGCTCGGGCCGCCCGCCTTCGGGCCGGTGCCGGACAGGCCGCAGCCGCCGAATGGCTGCACGCCGACCACCGCGCCCACCTGGTTGCGGTTGACGTAGAGGTTGCCGACCCGCGCCAGCGCCTCGATGCGTGCGGCAGTTTCCTCGTTGCGGCTGTGTATGCCGAGGGTCAGGCCATAGCCGGTAGCGTTGATGTCGGCGACGACCTTTTCCAGGTCCGCCGCGTCGAAACGCACCACGTGCAGCACAGGTCCGAACTGTTCTTTTTTCAGCTCATGAATGCCGCCGATCTCGAAGGCGACCGGCGCAACGAAGTGGCCGTTGAGGCTACTTGGCAGCTTGGCTTCGGCAATCAGCTTGCCCTCGGCCTTGAGCTGCTGGATATGCGCCAACAGACCGTCGCGGGCTTCGGCGTCGATCACTGGGCCCAAGTCATTTTCACGCAGGTAGGTCGGGCCGACTTTCAGCTCGACCATGGCGCCCTTGATCAGCTCGATCACCCGATCGGCGATGTCACGCTGCACGTAGAGCACACGCAGGGCCGAGCAACGCTGGCCAGCGCTGGTGAAGGCCGAACCGACGGCATCCTTGACCACCTGCTCAGGCAGCGCGGTGGAGTCGACGATCATCGCGTTCTGGCCGCCGGTTTCGGCGATCAGCGTGGCGATGGCGCCCTCCTTCTCGGCCAACTGACGGTTGATGATGCGCGCCGTGTCGGTGGAACCGGTGAAGCACACGCCCACCACACGTGGATCGCGGCAGAACACGCCACCGAGGGTCGCGCCGTCGCCCGGCAGGAAGGCGATCGCCTCCTTCGGCAAGCCGGCTTCGAACATCAGGTCCAGGGCACGGGCCGCGATCAGGCTGGTCTGCTCGGCCGGTTTGGCCAGCACGGTGTTGCCGGCCACAAGCGCGGCGGTGATCTGCCCGAGGTAGATCGCCAGCGGGAAGTTCCAGGGGCTGATGCAGACGAACACGCCGCGGCCTTCATGGAACAACTCGTTGCGCTCGCCAGTCGGGCCTTTGAGTTCTTCGCGGCCCAGTTTCAAACGGGCCTGCAGCGCGTAGTAACGGCAGAAGTCCACGGCTTCGCGTACTTCATCGATGCCGTCCTGCAGGGTCTTGCCGGCTTCCAGCGTGCACATCGCCATCAGCTCGGCACGGTTGGCTTCAAGCAGGTCACCGAGGCGCTCGAGAATCTGCGCGCGCTGCTCGATCGGCGTCGCGTTCCAGCGCGGCCAGAAGGCGGCCAGACCATCAATGGCCTGCTTGGCCTGCTCGGCGGTGGCGAACTGGGCGGTACCGACTTCCTGGCTGAGCTCGTAGGGGCAATGCACTTTGTGCGCTGTGCCGGTGAGCTTCTGCCCGCCGATGACAGGTGCGGCTTGCCACTGGCGGTCGAGGAAGGTCTGGTAGGCGCTGGACAGGTCGTTCCACTGAGTCTGGATGTTCATGTTGATGCCTTGCGAGTTGGTCCGGTTGCCGTAGAGCGCCGGCGGAAGCGGGATGCGGTGATTGCCGAGGGTCTTGAACTGGCGCAGCTGGGTCACCGGGTGGTCAATCAGCGAATCCACCGGCACGCGCGGGTCGACCAGCTGGTGAACGAACGACGAGTTGGCGCCATTTTCCAGCAGGCGACGCACCAGATACGGCAGCAGATCCTTGTGTGCACCGACCGGCGCGTAGATGCGCACGTTCTTGCGGTACTTCTCGATCACCGTGTCGTACAGCGCATCGCCCATGCCGTGCAGGCGCTGAAATTCGAATTCGCGCGGCGTCTTCAACTCGCCGATCATCGACAGGATGCAGCTGACGGTATGCGCGTTGTGGCTGGCGAACTGCGGATAGATCACACCGCGAGTCTGCTCGGACAGCAGGTAGCGGGCGCAGGCCAGATAGGAGGTGTCGGTACCTTCCTTGCGGGTGTAGACCGGGTAGCCATCCAGCCCCTGGACCTGGCACTGCTTGATCTCGCTGTCCCAGTACGCGCCCTTGACCAGCCGCAGCGGTATCCGCGCGCCCAGCTCCTTGCCCAGCAGCGTCAGCCAGACCAGTACCGGCAGGCAGCGCTTGGAGTAGGCCTGAATCACCAGACCGAACTCGCCCCAGCCGGCAATGGCGGGATCGCGCATCAGCTTTTCATAAAGCTCCAGCGACAGTTCAAGACGATCGGCCTCTTCGGCATCGATGGTGATACCGACATTGAGTTGGCGCGCCAGGATCGCCAGCTCGCGAACGCTGGCGAACAGTTCGGTGAGCACGCGCTCACGCTGGGCAACTTCATAGCGTGGGTGAAGTGCGGACAGCTTGATCGACACTGACGGCCGCGGTCCCGGACCGACCTGCGGCTCGGCGCCCACGGTTTCCACGGCCTGACGGTAGTCCGCCATGTATTTGCGCGCATCCTCGACAGTCAGTGCCGCTTCGCCGAGCATGTCGAAGGAGTAGGTGTAGCCCTTTTCGCGTTCCGAGCGGCCGTTCTTCAACGCCTCGGAAATAGTGCGACCCAGCACGAACTGCTTGCCCATCAGCTTCATGGCCTGATTCATCGCAGCACGAATCACTGGCTCGCCGGAGCGCTTGACCAACCGGCCAATGACATTCTTCGGGCGACCATCCGAATTGTCGGGATCAACGACCTTGCCGGTCATTACCAGGCCCCAGGCGGCGAAGTTGACCAGCACGTTGTCGCTCTGGCCGAGGTGGCGTTCCCACTCGGCGGCGTTGAGCTTGTCGCGGATCAGCGCGTCGGCCGTCGCCGAATCCGGCACCCGCAGCAGCGCTTCGGCCAGGCACATCAGCATCAGCCCTTCGTGGGTATCCAGGCTGTACTGGCGCAGCAAGGCATCGAGGGTATCGACGGCATTATCACGGCCACGCACCGCCTCGATCAGGCTGCGGGCTTCACGGCGAATGGCTTCGATGCCCGCCTCGCCGGGGTCGGCCAGCTGCAGCAGTTCATTCAGGTAAACCGCCTCGTCAACGCTGTAGTTGGCGCTGATGACGGGGAAGAATTCGGCGGCTTTCAGACTGGCGAAATCGCCCTGCAAGACTTGACCGGCTTTGAACATCGCGCCGCTCCTCTCGTGGAGTGTTGTTGTGTTGAATCAGGCTCGGCGGATCGCACACGTGGATAATTGCGCGGGCTTGTCGTCGAGTGGGTAGGCGAATCTACGGCGAGAGGGTTTTGCGTTGTTGCGCAAAGCTACGGAACTTTTGCAGAAAGCTACGGGATTGCAGCGCAGTAACAGTGCCGTCATGAACGTTCGTTAGGGCGGTACGGGATACGGCCAGCAGATACGAAACGCACCGAAACAATACGTTCGGGCTGGCAAAGCCAGAGCGTCATCCGGGGGCGAGCCTCTACATCAATTGCTAAGCGTTACGCCAAACCTTGTGGGAGGCGCGACCCGCGCCGAATGCGGACTTACGGACCCTACAGGCGCTGCGTTCGGTCTGCGGACAACGCCCAAAAGCTTCGCCCCGAGGGCGGGCTCCCACAAAAGCAGTAGGCGCGACCCGCGCCGAATGTTCGGTGTGTTGAGCTTCAGCCTTCGCTGCTGCGCAGGCGCTTTGGTGTGAGTCCAAGGTAGCGGCGGGTCGCGGTGGTCAGCGCGCTCTGGCTGGAGAAGCCGCACTCTTCGGCGATTCGCACCAACGGCAGCGGGCTGTCGCGCAACAGCCGAGCGGCACGATCGAGGCGGCTTTTCAGCAGGTATTGATGCGGGGTAAGACCGACGCTGTCCTTGAACTGCGCATGGAAGTGGCTGGGACTCAGGCAAACCACCTGCGCCAGCTCTGCGACCGTGATACGCCGGGCAAGATTGCTTTCGATGTGCGCGTCCAGCCGGGCGATGTCCAGCGGACCGGTAGGTTGGCGAGCCGCCTCACCGAACACCCTCAAGTGCAATGCGCGCAGCAGCACGCCACCCAGCGCCCGGGCCAACAGCGGATCACTGCCATAGCGGGCCAGCTCGGCACCTGCATAATTCAGGAGGTTGTGGAAGTCGGCGTCCAGCGCGGGATAGCGTGGCGTCTCGAACAACTGGGCCAATAACCGGGGATCATCGGCGCTCACGTCCTGCTCGTCGAGATCGATGATCAGCATGCGGTTGTCGCCCTTGCCGGCGAACTCATGCTCGGCATGGCCCGGCACCAGGCAGGCGCGCATCCGGCAGACCTCACCACCCGAACCGTCCACTTCGAATTCCGCACTGCCGGCCAGCGACAGTACCAACTGGTGGTAGTCGTGGGCGTGTTCGTGGGCCTGATCATCGAGGCGAAGCAGACGTGCGTTGAGCATGGGCGGGGTACCTGGCGTATCGCCGCACTCTACCGGAGTGAGGGCTGCTTTTACAGGTACGGGAAACGGCACCGGGATCGATTGGATTGAAATCATTTGCCCGAGACCTATCTAAGGAATACGTACTCGCAACAGGTGCCGCATGAACGACGACAGCAATCAGGAATTCGAGCAGGACATTTCTTCCACCGGACTGGTACTGCCGGATCAGGACCTGCCGGACAAGCTTTACGTCATCCCGGTGCACAACCGGCCCTTCTTCCCCGCTCAGGTGCTGCCGGTCATCGTCAACGAGGAGCCATGGGCCGAAACCCTGGAGCGAGTATCGAAGACGCCGCACCAGCGCCTCGCACTGTTCTATATGGACGCGCCGGTACAGGATGCGTCCAGCTTCGATCCCGACAGCCTGCCCGAACACGGCACCATGGTCCGCGTGCATCACGCCTCCAAAGAGGGCGGCAAGCTGCAGTTCGTCGCACAGGGCATGGCGCGGGTGCGTATCCGCGGCTGGCTACGGCGCAAACCGCCGTATCTGGTGGAAGTGGAATACCCTCAAAGCGACGAGGACCCGCGGGACGAAGTGAAGGCCTACGGGATGGCGCTGATCAACGCGATCAAGGAGCTGTTGCCGCTCAATCCACTGTACAGCGAGGAGTTGAAAAACTACCTCAACCGCTTCAGCCCGAACGCGCCGTCGCCGCTGACTGATTTCGCTGCTGCGCTGACTACCGCGCCGGGGCTGGAGCTGCAGGAAGTGCTCGATACCGTTCCGGTGCTCAAGCGCATGGAAAAAGTGCTGCCGCTGCTGCGTAAAGAAGTAGAGGTCGCCAAGCTGCAGAAAGAGCTGACCGGCGAGGTGAATCGCAAGATCGGCGAGCGCCAGCGCGAATTCTTCCTCAAGGAACAGCTGAAGATCATCCAGCAGGAACTGGGCATCACCAAGGACGACCGCAGCGCCGACGCCGATGAGTTCCGCTCTCGGCTGGAAGGCAAGGTGGTGCCGCCTGCCGCGCAGAAGCGTATCGACGACGAATTGAACAAGCTTTCGGTGTTAGAGACCGGCTCGCCGGAATACGCCGTTACCCGCAACTATCTGGACTGGGCCACCGCCATGCCCTGGGGCCTGTACAGCGAGGACAAGCTGGACCTCGAACACGCACGCAAAGTGCTCAATGCGCATCACGCTGGGCTCGACGACATCAAGAGCCGCATCATCGAATTTCTCGCCGTGGGCACGTTCCGCGGCGAGATCGCCGGTTCCATCGTGCTGCTGGTCGGCCCACCCGGCGTGGGCAAGACCAGCATCGGCAAGTCCATCGCCGAATCGCTGGGCCGGCCGTTCTACCGCTTCAGCGTCGGCGGTATGCGTGACGAGGCGGAAATCAAGGGCCATCGGCGTACCTATATCGGTGCCTTGCCCGGCAAGCTGGTGCAAGCGCTGAAGGAAGTCGAGGTGATGAACCCTGTCATTATGCTCGATGAGGTCGACAAGCTGGGCAACAGCCATCAGGGCGATCCGGCTTCGGCGCTGCTGGAAACCCTCGACCCCGAGCAGAACGTTGGTTTTCTGGATCACTATCTGGATCTGCGCCTCGATCTTTCCAAAGTGCTCTTCGTCTGCACCGCCAACAGCCTCTATTCAATCCCCGGACCGCTGCTCGATCGCATGGAGATCATTCGCCTGTCCGGTTACATCACCGAAGAGAAGCTCGCCATTGCCAAGCGCCACCTATGGCCGCGGCAACTGCAACGCGCCGGTGTACCGAAGAATCGCCTTTCGATCAGCGACAGCGCGCTGCGCACGTTGATCGAAGGTTACGCCCGCGAAGCCGGCGTCAGGCAGCTCGACAAACAGCTCGGCAAGCTGGTCCGCAAGGTCGTAGTCAAACTGCTCGACGAGCCCGACGCCAGAATCAAGATTGGCCCTAAAAATGTCGAGAGCTATCTCGGCATGCCGTTCTGGCATCCCGAACAGCTGCTCACCGGCGTAGGCGTGGTTACCGGGCTGGCCTGGAACAGCATGGGCGGCGCGACCTTGCCGATTGAAGCAACGCGCATCCACACACTGAACCGGGGATTCAAGCTCACCGGCAAGCTTGGCGAGGTGATGAAAGAGTCTGCCGACATCGCCTTCAGCTATGTGAATGCGCACTTGAAGGAATTCAAAGGCGACCCGAAATTCTTCGATCAGGCCTTCGTGCATATGCACGTACCCGAAGGCGCAACGCCGAAAGACGGCCCCAGCGCGGGCATCAGCATGGCCAGCGCGCTGCTATCGCTGGCACGTAACCAGGCACCGAAGAAAGGCGTAGCGATGACCGGCGAGCTGACGCTGACTGGCCTGGTCCTGCCCATCGGCGGCCTGCGTGAAAAGGTGATCGCGGCCCGACGCCTGAAGCTCTACGAACTGATCATTCCCGAACTGAACCGCGGTGATTTCGAAGAACTGCCGGACTACTTGAAAGAAGGCCTGACGATGCATTTTGCAAAGCGCTTCAGCGATGTCGTCAAAGTGCTGTTCTGACCCGATGAACCCTACGGACCACGACATACCAGACGTGGTCCGTTCGTTGTGTTCGGAGCCCCGATAGCGACACGAAGACCATGACAATCGTCCTGACGCCTTTACGACCGGGCGCCAGGGTCTTAAGGTTTCACTCGACGCCGAGCGTTTTCTTTTCCTTCTTGAGTCGGTCGCCCATGCCTTCCGTTCTACCTCGCCTGTTGCCGTTCGCTTCCCTGCTCATGCTAGCCGGATGCGCCAGCACACCGCCCAGTAGTGTTGCGCTGAATGACGATGCCGCCTGTCCGCTGTCATTGCAGCCCGGCCAGACGTTGATCCTCAGCCTACCCAGCAATCCAGCCACCGGCTATCGCTGGAATCTTCGCGACGTCTCGTCTGAACAATTGAAGAGCCTCGGCCCGGAAGTGTTCAGCTCGCCGAAAAGCGACATGATCGGCGGCGACGGCATCTCGACGTGGCGATTCGAGGCCACCAACGCCGGCAGTGGTCGTCTCTTTCTCACCTATCAGCGTCCCTGGGAAACCGATACGGAGCCGGCCGGCCTGTTCGATTGCCGCATCGAAGTAGAGTAACCGCGACCCGGCGCTGGCCGTCCAATCGCCAACGGCGACCCGATCGACTTTCCGCTACAATGCCGCCCCTGTTTTCAGCCTGTCCAGACGCCGCCGTGATCCACGACCCAGAC
Source organism: Stutzerimonas sp. (assembly GCF_982611455.1). NCBI lineage: Bacteria > Pseudomonadati > Pseudomonadota > Gammaproteobacteria > Pseudomonadales > Pseudomonadaceae > Stutzerimonas > Stutzerimonas sp. Next base: position 72,075 of record NZ_CEXBBO010000019.1, on the reverse strand, counting down.
CGCCTGTTCGCCCAGCCCCTCGCCCAGCCCCAGGATTTCGCCTTCAACGAAGACGTGGTGCGGGTGTTTCCCGACATGATCAAGCGATCGGTGCCGGGCTACCCAACCATCGTTGAGAACATCGGTGTGCTGGCCGCGCAGTTCGCTCAACCGAATACCTACCTATACGATCTGGGCTGCTCGTTGGGCGCGGTGACTCAGGCGCTGCGCCGGCATGTGAAGACAGACAGTTGCCACGTGATAGCCGTGGACAACTCCACCGCGATGGTCGAGCGCTGCCGTGAGTACCTGCATGCTCAGGACTCAATGTTTCAGGAGTTATTGCCGGTCGAGGTCATCGAGGCGGATGTCCTCGCGCTCGACTTCCAGCCCGCCTCGCTGGTGGCGCTCAACTTCACCCTGCAATTCATCCCGCGCGAACAACGCCCGGCCCTGCTCGGCAAGATCCGCCAGGCGCTGGTGCCCGGCGGCGCGCTGATCCTGTCGGAAAAGCTGCGCTTCGAAGACGAGCAAGAGCAGGAACTGCTGACCGACCTGCACATCGCTTTCAAGCGCGCCAATGGCTACAGCGAACTGGAAATCGCTCAGAAGCGCAGCGCTATCGAAAACGTGATGAAGCCCGATAGCCTCGAAATCCACCGTCAGCGCTTGCTGGACGCCGGTTTTTCCAAGGTAGTGCCCTGGTTTCAATGCCTGAATTTCGCTTCCTTGATCGCCCTGCCATGAACCTCGACCTGACTCCCCTCGCCTGGCGCCTGGCCGGCACACCGCTGGCCGCTTGGGCCAATGGCCTACAACAGCAACTCGACGCCAAGCTCGCCATTGGCCACGGGGATCTGCCGCGCTGGCGTCGTGCCGTCGATGCACTGCCAGACATCCAGCCCAGCGCCGTCGAACTGCGCGAGGCCTTCCGCCTAGAGGCCGATTGCGACGACGCCACCCGTGCCATTACCCATGATGCGCTGTTCGGCCTGTCGCCCTGGCGCAAGGGGCCCTTCGATGTGTTCGGTGTTCACGTGGATACCGAGTGGCGCTCGGATTGGAAATGGGATCGCGTCGCTCCGCACCTGAACCTGAGCGGCAAGCGCATCCTCGATGTCGGGTGCGGCAACGGCTATTACATGTGGCGCATGCTCGGCGCCGGCGCTGACTCGGTGGTGGGCGTCGATCCGAACTGGCTGTTCTTTTGCCAGTTTCATGCAATGAAACGCTACCTCGCCGAGCTGCCCGCCTGGCATCTGCCGATGGCGCTGGAGGAGCTGCCAGCAAAGCTTGAAGGCTTCGACACGGTGTTCTCCATGGGCGTGCTCTATCACCGCCGTTCGCCGGTCGACCATCTGCTGGACCTCAAGGATTGCTTGCTCAAGGGCGGTGAGCTGGTCTTGGAAACACTGGTGGTAGAGGGCAACGAACACACCGCGCTCGTCCCTGAAGACCGTTACGCGCAGATGCGCAACGTCTGGTTTCTGCCCTCGGTGGCGGCGCTGGAGTGCTGGCTGCGCCGCGCCGGTTTCGTCGACGTGCGTTGCGTCGATGTCTGCATCACCAGTATCGAAGAGCAGCGCAGCACTGATTGGATGCGTTACCAGTCGCTACCTGACTTCCTCGATCCGCAAGACCACAGCAAAACCTTCGAAGGGCTGCCAGCACCGATGCGCGCCGTGCTGATCGCACGTAAGCCCTAAGCTGCTCGTTCATGGCAGCGCCGCCTGCGCTGCTCAGCCACAATCTGTCGCAACGGCAGCGCAGCCCTTTCGCGAAGTCTCGGCCTGCTCAGATCGCGGCTGCGCAGCTGGCGATCGCTCAGGGTCAGCAATTGTCGATACAGGCATCGCTTGCGCCACGCCTTGTACCAGTCGGTGATGATCTGCTGGAGCCCTACCGGCCACATCGCCGGCAGATAGAAGTCCGGCATGACCGGTCCACACCGATCCACAGCCGCGCGACATTTTTCCCGTCGTTCGGAATTTCGCATCGCAACCTCCTGCCATTCAGAGGGTGCACAGGCGCACCCAATGCCTGCCGACTACCAATCGCGGTCGGCAGAATCAGATTGAGTGCCCTTGACGATTCAGACAAACGACTACAATAGAACTCTCGATTCAGAAAAATTGAAGGCCAACCCATGCCCGGCATGCCCGAAGAGCTCCCTCAATCCGCCATGCCGCTGCTGGAGATCGACGTGCTGCGCACCTTCGTTTCCATCGCGGAAAGTGGCAGCTTCACGCGCGCGGCCGGGCAAATCTTTCGCACCACCTCGGCCGTCAGCATGCAAATCAAACGGCTGGAGACCATGCTCGGCTGCCCGTTGTTCATCAGGGAGGCTCGACGCATCGCCCTTACCGAAGAAGGCGAACGATTGCTGGGCTATGCACGTAGGCTGCTCAAGCTCAATGAGGAAACGGTCAGCGCATTCATCACCCCGCGACTGAATGGGCGGGTTCGCTTCGGTACCCCGGCAGATATCGGCACACACATCCTGCCGGGCCTGCTGTCGCTGTTCGCACGAACTCATCCGGGAATCGAAGTTAACGTGTCGGTGGGACGCAGCATCGATATGATCCAGCGCATCGACGCCGGGGAACTGGACGTGGCTCTGGTGAGCGTTGGCAATCTCGGCCAGGACGACTCGCGCGGTGAAACTATTCACAGCGAACCGCTGGTATGGGCCGGCAGGGCCGGTGGAGTAGCGGTCGAGCGTCACCCGCTGCCACTGGCGCTGTCGAGCCCCGAATGCGCTTGGCGGCGCCAGGCGCTGGACGCGCTCGACCGCGCTGGCCGTTCCTATCGCATCGCCTACTCCAGCGAGCAGTGTGCCGGACAGGAAGCGGCAATGATCGCCGATCTTGCAGTTGCTCCTTATCCGCTGAGCCTGGTGAAACCTCCGTTGAAGCGGCTGGAGGAAAGCGCCAGCCTGCCATCACTCGGCGAATACCAGATCAAGCTGTTATGCGCCGCGGACCGTAGCGAACCGGTAGAGGTGCTCTCACGACATGTCGTGGCGGCCTTTGCGGCCTACCACTGATGAGCCGGATGGCGAGCGGCCTGACATGAATAGACGGGAGGTGGAATGGCGAAATGGCTGATGTATGCAGGTTTGGTATTGCTCCTGCTCGGCGTTGCCCTTCACTACGCCCCTGGGCTACTGAGCTGGTTCGGCAAGCTACCCGGCGATATTCGCATCGAGTCGGAGCGCAGCAGGACCTTCATTCCGATCACCTCGATGGTGATCCTGAGCGTGGCGCTGACGATTCTGCTGAATCTATTTAGGCGTTAGGCGATCCGCCGTAAAGCAGATCGCCACACCTGTCACCCCCGAGCCGCGGCAGTGAGGATCAGGTGCTTCATTTCCTTGACGGCCTGCTTGAAGCCGACAAACAGCGCATGTGCGACGATGGCGTGCCCGATGTTCAGCTCATTAACCCCACGGATCGCGGCGATCGCCTCAGCATTGTGGTAGTGCAGCCCATGGCCCGCGTTGACGATCAAACCGTGGCTAAGACCTGACTCGACCCCGTCATGGATTCTCGCCAGCTCGCAGGCCCGTTCGGCCACGCTATGCGCATCGGCATAGCGCCCGGTATGCAGTTCGATGGCGGGTGCGCCGATGCGTGCCGCCGCCTCGATCTGGCGCGGATCAGCGTCGATGAACAACGAAACTTCTGCGCCGCAGGCGGCCAGACGATTGACCGCATCCCGAATACGAGACTCCTGGCCGGCCACGTCGAGTCCGCCTTCGGTAGTGAGCTCCTGGCGAGTCTCCGGCACCAGGCAAACATGCTCCGGACGCAATTGCTCGGCGAACGCCAACATCGCCTCGGTAACGCCCATCTCGAAGTTCATCCTCGTCTGCAGCGCGTCCTTCATCATCAACACGTCGCGTTCCTGAATATGGCGACGATCTTCACGCAGATGGACTGTGATGCCATCCGCCCCCGCCTCTTCGGCATCCAGCGCAGCCTTGACCGGGTCCGGATAGCGAGTACCACGCGCTTGGCGCAGGGTAGCGACGTGATCGACATTGACGCCGAGCAGGATTCGATTGGCTTCAGTCACGCGGAACCTCCTTCATGTTCATGAACAGTTCACGGCTGACCAATGGTCGGCCGCCCAGATGCGGGGCCAGGGCTTGGCGCATCAACCTTTTGGCCGCCGATAAGGCGCCAGGCACCTCCCAATCGGCCTCCGCCATAGCCAGGAGTTCCGCGCCGTTGAATAGCCCGGGCTGAAAATGGCCAACGGGTTCGAGACCGGCATCCGGCAGCAGTCGGTAGATCCCATTGTTGGCAATCGGTTGTCCAGCAATGTCGACATCCAAGGCGAAGCCATAGCCAAGCTCAGACAACAATCGCCATTCGAACGAGCGCAGAATCGGTTCAAGCGGACGCTTGGCGGCCAGCGCAGGCAATGTCGCCGCGTAGTGCTCGAACATGGCTGGATGGGCATCCTCAGCGGGAAGCATGCGGATCAGCAACTCGTTCAGGTACATCCCGCTGAACAAGGCGTTGCCATCGAGCCAGTACGCCAGACCGCCACCCTCCAGCCGCCCGACGGTCTTCAAATCACCACGACCACGAAACTCGACTTCGAGCGGCACGAAAGGCCGCGCGAGATTTCCCGCCTTTCCACGCGCCCCGCGCAGCACCGCGCGAAGCCGCCCCTCGGGCGTGAAGAAATCAACCAGCGCGCTGCTTTCACGATAGGGCCGGCTGTGCAGCACAAAAGCGGTTTGAGCAGTCATCGGAATTTACGCGGTGGCTGGTGGCTGGTGGCTGGTGGCTGGTGGCCGGAAAGCGTAGGGCGAAGGACTCAACTTCAAGCCTGGAGCCGCTCCTCCCCGTCCAGCCTCTAGCCTTGAGCGCTGCTCCTGTCGGCTTTCCGTCTACTGGTAGCCCAGCGAGTGTAATGCGCGCTCATCATCTGACCAGCCGCTCTTCACCTTCACCCAAAGATTGAGCATGACCTTGGAATCGAACAGCACCTCCATGTCTTTGCGCGCTTCTTGGCCGATGCGTTTGATGCGCTCACCCTTGTCGCCAATGATGATTTTCTTCTGCCCATCGCGCTCGACCAGAATCAACGCATGGATATGCAGCACTCGTCCCTGCTGCTTGAAGTCTTCGATCTCGACGGTGATCTGGTAGGGCACTTCCGCGCCCAGCTGCCGCATGATCTTTTCACGGACCAGCTCGGCGGCAAGGAAACGACTGCTGCGATCGGTGATCTGGTCTTCCGGGAAGAAATGCTCGCCTTCGGGCAGATGCGAGGCCACCAGTTTCTCGAACACATCGAGGTTCTGTCCGTGTTGGGCTGATATCGGCACGATCTCGGCTTTTGGCAATTGCTGCGCCAGCCACTCGAAATGCGGCAACAGCTCACCCTTGTCCTCGACTCGATCGGTCTTGTTCACCGCAACGATCACCGGGCCTTCGACGTATTGCACGCGCTCGAGCACCAATTGGTCCTCATCGGTCCAGCGCGTGCGATCGACGACGAAAACCACCACATCGACATCCTTCAATGCCGAGGACGCGGTGCGGTTCATATATCGATTGAGGGCGGTCTCGCCATTTTTGTGCAGGCCGGGCGTGTCGACGTAGACGGCCTGGACGGCACCTTCGGTCTTTATCCCAAGCATGTTGTGGCGAGTGGTCTGTGGCTTGCGTGATGTGATTGCGAGTTTCTGCCCGAGGACGTGGTTGAGCAACGTCGACTTGCCGACATTGGGACGACCAACGATTGCCACATAGCCACAGCGGTTTACAGCATCGTCTTCCATGCGTACATCAGTCATTACCATTCTCCACGCCCAAGGCGATCAGTGCCGAGGCAGCGGCAACCTGTTCGGCGATACGCCGGCTGGCACCCTGCCCTTGCGTCTTCTCATTGAGTAGCGACACCTGGCACTCGACGAAAAACGTCCGGCAGTGCGGATCCCCCTGAATAGCGACCACTTCGTATTTCGGCAGCTCACAGGCGCGCGATTGGAGAAATTCCTGCAAACGGGTTTTCGGGTCCTTGTTGGTGTCGACCAGCGTCAGTCCTTCCAGTTCGTTGGCGAGCCAGGCGAGCACGCGATCACGTGCGGCCTCCATGCCAGCGTCCAGATAGATGGCGCCGATCAGCGCCTCAAGGGTGTCGGCGAGAATGGATTCACGACGGAAACCGCCGCTCTTCAGCTCACCCGAGCCGAGGCGCAAATACTCGCCGAGCTCAAAACCGCGAGCGAGCACCGCCAGGGTCTCGCCCTTGACCAGGCGTGAACGAAGACGGGACAACTGCCCTTCCTTGGCTTGCGGAAAGTGGGTGAACAGCGCCTCGCCGGCGATGAAGTTGAGAATGGCATCACCGAGAAACTCCAAACGCTCATTGTTGCGTCCGGCATAGCTGCGATGCGTCAGGGCCAGAAGCATCAGCTCCTGATCCTTGAATTGATATCCGAGCTTGCGCTCAAGACGGGCTAACGAAGTGCTCACGGCATCCTTAGGCGATATTCTTTATCGAAGTTCGCCACCAGATCGAGGTTTCGGATCAGGGGCTCGCGTTTTTCGTAGTTCAGGTTGACCTTGAACTCATTGTTTTCAATCACGACCTTCATCGCCTCTTCGAGATCAAGGTCACGAATGCCATTCACATCCATTCCCTTGCGCACATGGCTGTAGAAGTCACGCACCGTGCGGACCTCCGTGGCTTGGTCACTTTCCACTGCGCTGATGATCTTGTCCATGGACATATAGTCAAAGTAGTGCGGCAGCATCTTGAATGCAGTACTGGCAAAGAACGCCACCAGCGCAAGCACCATGATCCAGCTCAGCATGGACAGCCCTTTTTGCGAACGAGCAAAACTCATGTCGACCTCTATGTCGTACGTTACCCACCGATCGGGTTGCTTAAATATAGCGAGCCGGGCCAGGAGAACCGGGCCCTGATTCACAGACTCAGTGAATCAGCCCGACTCGCGAAAAGTTTGGTAGGTTGCTGAATTTCGGATCTGGCCAGCTCATCCATATGGCAAACGCTTTGCCGACGATGTTGCGGTCCGGAACCATGCCAGCCAGGTCGGCAGGAATCGCCGCATCGTGCCAGTAGCGACTGTCATTGGAGTTATCGCGGTTGTCGCCCATCATGAAGTAGTGGCCTTCCGGGACGCGCCATTCGCGGTCAGGTTCGACTCGATAACGGCCCATTTCCTTGCGAATCAGATGCTCCACTTCGCCCAGCTTTTCCTGATACAGCTTGGCACTACCCAAGCTACCCGGCTCCTCGCCAATGAGCATTTCGGGAACCGGCTTGCCATTTATGCTCAGACGCTTATTGCTGCTATAGCGAATCACATCACCCGGAAGGCCAATGACGCGCTTGATGTAATTGATGTTCGGGTCGCTCGGATAACGAAACACCATTACATCGCCGCGCTGCGGATCGCTGACGTCGATGATCTTCATATCGACTACCGGCAGACGGATGCCATAGGCGAACTTATTGACCAGGATAAAATCACCCACCTCGAGTGTCGGGATCATCGAACCGGACGGAATCTGAAACGGCTCGATAAGAAACGAGCGCAACACCAGCACGATAGCCAGCACAGGAAAGAAAGATTTGCCGTACTCGATCAGAACCGGTTCTTTGTTCAGCGCATCTAGCGTCGATTGATCAGGCTCGCCGCCAGTGCGACCTTCATAGTTGGCTATTGCAGCCCGGCGGCGAGGTGCGAAAAACACCATATCGACAAGCGTTAGAAAACCGCATACCGTAACGGCAATTACCAGCAACAGCGGAAAATTGATCGACATATCAGCTATCTACCTTCAGCACCGCGAGGAAAGCTTCTTGCGGGATTTCAACGTTACCAACCTGCTTCATGCGCTTCTTGCCGGCCTTTTGCTTTTCCAGCAACTTGCGCTTGCGGCTTACGTCACCGCCGTAGCACTTGGCTAGAACATTCTTGCGCAACGCCTTGACGGTGCTTCGCGCAACGATCTGGCCACCAATAGCCGCCTGGATCGCCACGTCGAACATCTGCCGAGGAATGAGTTCCTTCATTTTCTCGACCAGCATGCGGCCTTTGTAATGCGCATTGTCGCGATGCACGATGAGCGCCAGCGCATCGACCTTGTCGCCGTTGATCAGGATGTCCAAGCGAGTCAGGTTGGCCGACTGGAAGCATTCGAAGCTGTAATCAAGAGAGGCGTAGCCGCGGCTGACCGACTTCAGTCGATCGAAGAAATCCAATACCACTTCGCTCATGGGCAAGTCGTAACGCACCTGGACCTGTGAGCCGAGGAATTGCAGATCGCGCTGTACGCCACGCTTTTCAATACACAGGGTAATAACGCTACCCAGATGTTCCTGCGGCACCAGGATATTGGCGCGCACGATGGGTTCGCGCATATCTTCTATCGACGACAAATCGGGGAGTTTGGACGGGCTGTCGACGTAAAGGGTCTCGCCATTCTTGAGCGCCAGCTCGTACACCACTGTTGGCGCAGTGGTGATCAGATCGAGGTCGTATTCACGCTCGAGTCGCTCCTGGATGATCTCCATATGCAGCATGCCGAGGAAACCGATGCGGAAGCCAAACCCCAGCGCGTCAGAGCTTTCAGGCTCGTACTGCAATGCGGCATCGTTCAGCGTGAGCTTTTGCAGCGCTTCACGGAAATCTTCGAAGTCGTCCGAACTGACCGGGAACAAGCCGGCATAGACCTGCGGCTTGACTCGCTTGAAGCCGGGTAGCATCTCGACATCCGGTGTGTTGGAGAGCGTCAGCGTGTCACCCACTGGCGCACCATGGATGTCTTTGATGCCAGCGATGATGAAGCCTACTTCGCCAGCCTTGAGATCGGCCGTACTGGTGTGTTTCGGGTTAAATACGCCAACGCTGTCGACCTGATGCATCTTGCCGGTGGACTTGACCAGAACCTTGTCGCCCTTCTTGATCCGGCCATGGCGGACCCGCACGAGCGAGACGACGCCCAGATAATTGTCGAACCAGGAATCGATGATCAACGCCTGCAACGGCGCATCGATCTCGCCGGTTGGCGGCGGGATGACATCTACCAGGCGTTCCAATACATCGTCCACACCCATGCCGCTCTTGGCGCTACAAGCGACGGCATCGGTCGCATCTATACCGATGATGTGCTCGATTTCGTCTTTTACCTTGTCGGGGTCGGCCTGGGGCAAGTCCATCTTGTTCAGGACAGGCATGACCTCCAGGCCCTGCTCGATCGCCGTATAGCAGTTGGCAACCGATTGAGCTTCGACTCCCTGACCCGCATCGACGACCAACAGCGCACCTTCACAGGCCGCCAACGATCGGCTCACCTCATAGGTGAAATCCACGTGCCCTGGAGTGTCAATGAAATTAAGCTGGTAGGTTTTGCCGTTCCGGGCCTTGTAATACAGCGTGACGCTATGCGCCTTGATGGTGATGCCTCGTTCACGCTCGAGGTCCATCGAATCCAGCACCTGCGCGTTCATTTCACGCTCGGTCAGACCACCACACATCTGGATGAAACGGTCAGCCAGGGTCGACTTACCATGATCGATGTGCGCGATGATGGAGAAATTGCGGATATGACTCAGGTCGCTCACAGCTAAACACTCGAATATGCCGCGAGCTGACTGCCCGCCGAAAATAGCCGCAAAGTGTACCTGATCGGTCTATTCAGCGCCACGCCGCCCCAAAACCCAACCCAGCAGGTCGTGAACCGAACAGCGAAAAAGATCCTTCAGAACGAAAAAGAGGCCCGGAGGCCGCTTCTCGTTACCCAACCGCTTTACTCGGCAAGCTTGAACGTAATGAAGCTCGCTCGCCCTTGACGCAGTACCCGCATGGAAACCGACCGATTCTTCGGCAGCTGCTCCGCAACGCGACCAAAGCTCGATGCAGAATCGATTGCCTGATTGTTCAGATGCGTAATCACATCCCCCGGACGGAGACCAATCATCGCGGCCGGACCACTCGACACCTCGGTAATCACCACGCCACCGGGCAAATCCAGGCTGCGCTTTTGCTCGGCAGTTAGCTCCGACACCTTGACGCCCAGTCGATTGCTGCTTTTTTCTGCGCGGTCACCTGTTGCCGCTAATTCTTCGCCCTCTTCCGGCAATGCACCGATCGTGACGGTCAGCGTCTCGCGGTCGCCATCGCGAACGATACCAAGCTTAGCCTTGGTGTTCGGCTTGATCGTACCGATCAAATGCGGCAGGTCGGCAGACATATCAATGACACTGTCATTGACGCTGAGAATCACGTCACCCACGCGCAGGCCGCCTTGAGCTGCAGGGCCCCCGTCCATCACTTGCGCAACCAGCGCGCCCGCCGGGCGCTCAAGCCCGAACGATTCGGCCAAGTCCCGATTGACCTCCTGTATGACCACTCCCAGCCAGCCACGACTGACTTTGCCGTCAGTCCGCAGTTGATCAGAGACATCCATGGCGACATCGATTGGAATGGCAAACGACAGGCCCATGAAACCGCCCGATCGTGTAAATATCTGCGAGTTAATGCCGATCACTTCGCCCTGCAGGTTAAACAGCGGCCCGCCTGAATTACCGGGATTGATCGCGACATCGGTTTGAATGAAGGGAACATAACTTTCATTAGGAAGGTTGCGCCCGGTCGCACTGACAATACCCGCCGTTACGGTGTGGTCGAAGCCGAACGGCGAACCAATTGCCAGTACCCACTCACCGACCTTCAGTTCGCTGGACGTTCCCAGCCTGACCGTCGGCAAACCAGTAGCTTCGATCTTTAGCAATGCTACGTCGGTACGAGGATCAGCACCGACCAGGGTTGCTTCCAGCTCACTGCGATCCGGCAAGCGAACGATTATTTCGTCTGCATCGGCAACAACATGGTTATTGGTCAATACGTAACCATCGGCCGAGATGATAAAGCCGGAGCCTAGAGACTGCGCCTCGCGCTGCTGATCCTGGCCCGGTACTTCCGGGATACCGTGTTCGAAGAACTCTCGAAAAATTGGCGGCAACCCTTCGAGATCCGGCATTTGCGGGCCAGCACCACGAGCCGGCACTTTTTGCTTGGTGCTGATATTGACGACTGCAGGCGAGGCGCTTTCTACCAGGGGTGTGAAATCGGGTAACTGCGCATTGGCCACCGCGACCTGCCCTATAAAAAACAGTGCAGCGACAAGAGCAAAGCAGCTATTCCGTTGAACCTTCAAAATCATTCTCCCTTGATGAAAACAAACCGGCCCGGCCACTTGCTGCAGAGCCCACCAGCAATGTACGCAACACAACTGGCTGCAGCCCCGGATCACCTGCACTTCGCTGGCTGCGCTTACGCACGATCAGCCACGAAAACAGAAAACCACCAAGCCCGGCGAGTATCACGTACGGCTCGGCTGCCGAAAGCTCTGTAGCAATCAGCGCCGAGGCAAACAGCACAATCAGCGGAAAAAGATAAACAAGGATGGCGCCACGCAGCAACACGTCTTCACGGATCCCGATGACAACCGGATCACCCAACTGAAGCTGCAGATCGGACAGCGCGCGGATCAGTTCGCGTCTCTCACGAACGCCAAGACGGTCCATCAGACCCTGGCCACAACCGTTCTTGGCGGAACAGCCTGAACAGGTACTCTTACGTTGCGTTTCAACCCAAACAGCCCCGGACTCCAGCGCGATTACGCGCCCTGGCTCTTCAATCATCGCGACGCCTGATCCACCCCGGATCGCATCGACAACGCGACTCGCTCAGCGGTACCTAGTGGAATCTCGCCAACGACCGTCACCATGACATCACCACCGGCTGTGGAAATACGCTTGGAGACTGCCACGGTTGGGCCCATCTGGCTGCGTGCATCTTCAACTACAGCCCCGCGCAGCGGCTCCAGGAACACCGAGAACCGAGCTAGACCGTCGCCATAAGAGAGCCAGGCCACCGACTCGTCGGACGCTGGGCTGGTACGAACGTTCGAATCGAGCAATTGGAAGCCCGCGGGAAGCCAATCAGAGTGCCATTTCGGTACTTTCGATTCACGCTCCGCACTCAACGAGACAGGCTTGCATGCCGACCCAGCCTCGACATCGGCGAGCTGAACTGAGTCTGGAGAAAAATGAGTGAACTGGAAGCGCTCAAGCAGTTGGCCGTTCTCATCGAGCAGCAGGGACTTGAGCGGTAATGCCGTTTCACGATCAAGGTGCAGTTCGAAGCCGTAACGGTGCTGATCCTTCGGTCGTATAGCCAGTGCTATGGTGGGTCGCCCGGCAACTCGTGACTCACCAATGACGTGAAAATCGTACCACTTGGAAAGCACGTTCGGATCGAACTGCTGGTGACGCCAAGGCTGAGCATCTCGGACCTGGGAAGCCAAATCCTCACTGGCGCACTGAACCTTGCCATCTACCAGTGAAACCTCCGCTGGCGGACCGTCCAGCTGCAACAAACGTTCACGTAACTTCTGATCTTTTACAAGCTGCCAGACAGCATGACTGGAAAAACTACCATTGCGCTCATACACGAATGTGCCGAGGTAGCTCTGTTTTTTTTCAGCCGCCGCAAGGCGTTGCATCCAGTTATCGGCATCAGCAGCAAAGGCCGGCATTGATAGCCAGCCTCCGAGCACCACACACAGCGGTATTACACGCATGTTGTTCCTTAACGATCTTCCATACTGGCAGCACGAGCATAAGGCAGCGCGCTTTCAGAGCCACTACCGAAAGCGGCCTGCTGCGCGTGCTGGCGGACATACGCCGGCAGACGCCGTTCATGCCAACCTTCAACAGGTGCCTGAGCACTGGCAGTCTGAGCTTCCGGCGCGCCAGTATTTTCACTATAGCCTGCCAACACGGCTGGGCCTTGATTGGCCTGCGGCACCGCGATGCTAGGCTGAGCAGCCTGCTGCGCGACCTGCGGACCGGCAACTTCGCTCTGATTGTACAGACGTACACCAGCTAGCACCGCTAAGGTGACCGAAGCTGCAGCGGCCAGACGCCCAATGTTGCGCCAAGCAAAACGCTGTGGTTTGACCACAGTGATCTCAGGTTCGTCAGCCAAGGCAGCCGACACCGCCGAAGCGATATCCAGACGAGGCTCGACCAGCTCCTTGTGCATCGCGGCACGAGCGACTTGATAACGCGACCAGGTCGATCGCATTTCAGTGTCGCCGTCTGCAGCAAGCACTCGACGTAATTCCAACTCGTCCGCTTCGTTATCCATCACCGCGGACAGCGATTCATGCAGGGCTTCACGACTCATAGCGGTTCCTCTCTTGGCTGTCGCCGCTGTCTCAGGATTCATGCAACAAGGGTTGCAATGCTTTATCGATGGCCTCCCGCGCCCGGAATATCCGTGAGCGGACCGTACCCACCGGACACTGCATGACGTTTGCAATGTCTTCATAACTAAGACCATCAAATTCACGCAGTGTTAGAGCCGTACGCAAATCTTCTGGAAGTTGTTGGATGGTTCTATGAACTGTGTCTTCTATTTCATCCCTGAGAAGCGCGCGCTCTGGCGACTCGATGTCCTTGAGGGCGTGATCGCCTTCATAGAACTCCGCATCTTCAGAACTGACATCGCTGTCAGGCGGCCGCCTTCCTCGGGCCACCAAATGATTTTTTGCCGTGTTGATAGCGATTCGGTACAGCCAGGTATAAAAGGCGCTGTCCCCGCGAAAATTCGCCAGCGCACGGTAGGCTTTGATAAAGGCCTCCTGCGCAACATCCTGAGCTTCGTGAGAATCATGTACGAAGCGTACGATCAACCCAAGAATCTTATGCTGATACTTTAGTACCAACAGATCAAAAGCCCTCTTGTCTCCCCGCTGCACTCGTTCGACCAGTTGCTGGTCCTGCTCCTGGGTTAGCATAAACACTCCTCCATGACCTGGAAGGAGTGCCGCGCTCGCCAGCGAGCTGACCTGCCAGAATAGACCCGGGCTTTACACAAAAGTTCTCCCCCTCCAAGCAAGCTTTCCTGCAACACACCTGACGGCATTGGCAAGCAACGCCGCAAAACAGATTGTTCTGACGACGCTCTCCTGGTATCCACAGCAAAACCCAGCCGCCCACTCATCGATGGCCAGCCGGCTTGCATCCACAACTGTGTATAGAGACGGACCTGCAAAAAAAGTTCCAAGGCATCAGCCACATAAAACACGGGCCGCTATTTTGCAGGGGGAAGCACTCTATATACTAGGGTCGTCTTCAACGTGAGATAGAAAATGAGCCAACATTATCAGTACGACGTTCTTGTCATCGGCAGTGGCGCCGCTGGCTTGACGCTGGCACTCAACCTGCCGGCCGAACTCCGCGTCGCGGTAATGAGCAAAGGTGACCTGGCCAACGGATCGACGTACTGGGCTCAAGGCGGCGTCGCCGCGGTGCTGGACACTACCGACACGGTTGAATCTCATGTCGCCGACACGCTCGTCGCAGGCGGTGGGCTGTGCAAGGAAGAAGCCGTGCGCTTCACGGTCGAACACAGCCGCGAAGCCATTCAATGGCTGATCGAACAAGGCGTCCCCTTCACCAAAGACGAAGCGGATCGCGAAGACGGCAGCTTCGAGTATCACCTGACACGTGAAGGCGGGCACAGCCACCGCCGCATCATCCATGCAGCCGATGCCACCGGCGCAGCGATCTTCAATACGCTGCTTGCACGCACTCAAGATCGAAGCAATATCGATCTGTTGCACCAGCGCGTCGCCGTCGACCTGATCACCGAGCGCAAGCTGGGCTTGAATGGCAAGCGCTGCCTTGGCGCCTACGTGCTGGATCGAGCCACTGGAGAAGTGGATACCTTTCAGGCGAAATTTGTCGTTCTGGCGACCGGCGGAGCCGCCAAGGTATATCTCTATACCAGTAACCCGGACGGCGCTTGTGGCGACGGTATAGCCATTGCCTGGCGTGCGGGCTGCCGGGTCGGCAATTTGGAATTCAACCAGTTCCACCCCACCTGCCTTTACCACCCCAAGGCGAAGAGTTTCCTGATCACCGAGGCATTGCGCGGTGAAGGCGCCCTTCTGAAGTTACCTAATGGCGAGCGCTTCATGCCGCGCTTCGACGCTCGCGCCGAACTGGCGCCGCGAGACATCGTCGCCCGCGCGATAGATCACGAAATGAAGCGACTCGGTGTCGATTGCGTCTATCTAGACATCAGCCACAAGCCCACGGAATTTATCAAGAGCCATTTCCCCACCGTCTACGAGCGATGCCTGGAGTTCGGCATCGACATCACTCGCGAGCCGATTCCTGTCGTACCCGCAGCGCACTACACCTGCGGTGGCGTTGTCGTCGATCAGGCCGGCAGGACCGACATACCAGGACTCTACGCGATTGGCGAAACCAGTTTTACCGGACTGCACGGCGCCAACCGCATGGCCAGCAACTCGCTACTGGAATGCTTCGTCTACGCCCAGTCGGCCGCCCAACATATGCTCAGCGAGCTGCCGCATATAGAGGCGCCAGGCCGCCTGCCGACCTGGGACGCCAGTCAGGTCACCGACTCGGACGAGGACGTCATCATCGCTCACAACTGGGACGAGCTGCGGCGGTTCATGTGGGACTATGTCGGCATCGTCCGAACCAACAAGCGACTCATGCGCGCACAGCATCGAGTGCGCCTGCTGCTTGGCGAGATCGACGAGTTTTATAGTAATTACAAAGTCAGCCGCGACCTGATCGAGCTGCGGAATCTAGCCATGGTAGCGGAGCTGATGATCCGTTCGGCGATGCAGCGCAAGGAAAGTCGAGGATTGCATTACACCCTGGATTACCCCGCGCAACTGCCCGAAGCGGTGGACACTATTCTGGCGCCGTCCACCTACGGCGACTGAACTTCAACCTGACCCGCAAACGCCGATGCTGCTCGAGCGGCATCGAACCACGCGGAATGCATATCCCGCGAGCGAACCACTCCCCAGGCACTTTGTAGCGCAGCACCACAGCCAGCGGCAGTGCGAGACTGTCAGGGCGTAGCTGGACGGGTTGCCAACCAGCACGCCGACTCCAGAGCGACCAGCCCTGCTGATCCTGGCGCAAGCCGAGGCAGGAAGAATCGCGGGAAAGAAGGATGCGAGACGGTATCACCCAGCCAGCATGCAGCAGGCAAAGCAGCAAGCCGAGGACTTGAAGCCAGAACGGGATTGGCAGCGCCAGCAGAGTGGCGAAGGCCACTAGCAGCACGGTCACATAGAGCGCCAACAACAGGTTCGAAGCCTGCCAGTGGCATTCGAATGTCTGGCTACTTTGGCTGGACACGATCAAGGATCATCCGAACGATGTAGCGCAGGTCTTCGTCGTCGGGCTCGGCGCGCTCCATGAACCAGCCAAACATGTCCTGGTCCTCGCAGCTCAGCAGCTTGCAGTAGCGGCGCTGGTCTTCTTCATTGAGCTGCGGGTATACCTCCTGGACGAAGGGCACCAACAAGACGTCCAGTTCGAGCATGCCGCGGCGGCTCTGCCAGAACAGGCGATTGAGTTCGGATTGTTCGACCATGGACGTGCTCCTGAGTTGAAGCCGGGCATTATAACGATTGGCGCAGCGGGCCGGCACGCCTATTAAAGGAACAGGCCCTAGCAAGACGGAAGGAGTGACACTTGGCGCACGCTGTGTTTTGCCAACGTCCTGCTATGATGCCCGTCCGGAATTTTTCACGGCGACCAGTCATGACCGACACTGCTTTTTTCTGCGTCCTGTCGCATGAAGGCGTCCTGGCCGTACGCGGCCCGGACGCCAGCAAGTTCCTGCAGGGGCAACTGACCTGCAACCTCAATTATCTCGACGCCCAGCATTCGAGCCTCGGTGCACGCTGTACCCCCAAAGGACGCATGCAGTCGAGCTTCCGCATTCTGCCGGAGGGCGACGGCTACTTGTTGGCGATGGATCGCGAATTGGTACAAACGCAGCTCGCGGACCTGGCCAAATACGCGGCATTCTCAAAATCCAAACTGTATGACGAGAGCACCGAATGGGTTCGCTTCGGGCTCAATGCTGGCGATGGTGTCCTGGTCAGCCTCGGCCTGGATCTTCCCCAAGACGCAGATCAGATGGTCACCGAGCACGGACTGATCGCCATTCGCCTTCTGGATGGTCGCGCCGAGCTCTGGGTCCGTGCTCTGGATGCCGAAACGATCCGCTTGCGGCTTAGCGCCCAGCTTCGCGAGGCACCGCTTGAACATTGGCTAATGGCACAGATTCGTGCGGGGATCGGACAGGTCGTCGCCAGCACCCGGGAGCTGTTCATCCCGCAGATGATCAACCTTCAGGCGCTGGGCGGCGTCAGTTTCAAAAAAGGTTGTTATACCGGCCAGGAAATCGTTGCGCGAATGCAGTATCTCGGCAAGCTGAAGCGCCGCCTGCATCGTCTTGCCGCTGAAAATGCCGAGGCGGAAGTGCCCGCTCCAGGGCTAGAGCTATATTCCCCCGTCCACGGCTCCAGCGTGGGTGAAGTAGTTCTGGCGGCAAGGGCAAGCGTCGACGGTGCATTGGAACTGCTTGCCGTACTGCAGGAGGACGCCGCGGCCGACGGTCGAATACTCCTCGGCTCACCGGATGGCTTGCCGCTGACCTTGCTCGACCTACCCTACACGCTAGACGCGGCCCGAGAAATCCAGCGCTAGCCATTGCCAGCCACGCCAAACATAGAATCACGACTAAGGAACGACATGAGCACCCTTGCCGATAAAGTCCAGCAAGAACTGATGCAGGCGATCGAAAATGACGAACTGGTCCTGCCGACGCTTCCCGAAGTAGCACTACGCGTCCGCGAGGCAGCGGAAGATCCGGACGTGAGCATTCCGACGCTGGCCAAGGTGATCGGCAACGACACCGCCCTCACCGCTCGCATCATCAAGGTGGTCAACAGCCCCTTGTTGCGTACCAATCGGGAAATTAACGATCTGCAGATGGCGATCAGCCGTCTCGGCATCAACTACACCTCAAACCTGGCAACCGGCCTCGCCATGGAGCAGATGTTCCAGGCCACCACCGACGTGGTGGACCGCAAGATGCGTGAAGTCTGGAACAAGAGCACCGAGATCGCCGCTATCAGCCATGTCCTGTGCCGCAACTTCACGCGCCTTCCCGCTGATCAGGCGACGCTGGCGGGGTTGGTGCATCAGATCGGTATCCTGCCGATTCTGACTTACGCCGAAGAACACAGCGCCTTGCTCAGCGATTCGATCAGCCTTAACCATGTGATCGACCGGATCCATCCAATCATCGGCGAGAAAATCCTGCGTACCTGGGAGTTTCCGGATCCGATCGCCACGGTTCCTGGCCAACACCTTAATTTCTCACGCGTGTCGGACAAGGCCGATTACGTCGATATCGTTCAGGTGGCTACCCTGCAGAGCTACAGCGGCACTTCGCACCCCTACACGCAGCTGGATTGGACCCAAATTGCCGCGTTCGCCAAATTGGGAATCGATCCGAACTCCCTACTGCAGGAAGACGAAGACCTGTCGGCGGCCATGGACGCGGCCATGAGCATGCTGCAATAACCCCCTCGTGGGCGCCCGGGGCACCCACTCGCCCTGCTCCATCTCTGACCGCTTGCCCGGTGCATGGAACCGCTACTGTGCGCTCCAGTCACAAAATAGACGGCGTTCTTGCCGCATCTCGCTAGTGCACCCATGGCCATGCCTTCGGCGTCGCACCGGCTTGCCGGGTAGATGAAGGAGAACAAGATGACTCGCACAACCAAAGCTTTTTTATCGGGTACCGCTGCACTGTTATTGGGTGTAGCGGCAAACCTCGCGCTGGCTGCCGATGGTGAAAACTTCGTTGACGAGGCCTCAGCAAAAGGCATGGCGGAAATCGAAACTGCCAAGCTTGCGCTGGATAAAGGCACCGCTGAGGACGTCAAGACCTTCGCTCAGAAAATGATCGATGATCACACCAAGTCGAATCAAAAGCTTGCCGAACTGGCCGGGCAGCATGACGACCTGGAGATGTCCGACGAAGCCATGTTGATGGACAAAGCCAAGGCCATGATTCTGAAGCTGCGTGACGGTGAGAATTTCGACGAGGCCTATGCCAACAACCAAGTAACCGCTCACGAGCAGACCATCGAGCTGTATCGCGAATACGCTCAGGATGGCGAGAATGCCCAGCTCAAGCAGTTTGCCGAATCGACTCTGCAGGAACTTGAGCAACACCTGCAAGATGCCAAAGAGCTTGCGTCCAAGCACGGCGGCAAGCAGTAAGCCTACGCGGGCGACTGGCGCCACCTCGCGCGGCGCCAAATCAAACCTCGGCCGGCAACTCCCAGTCGATCGGCGCCAGACCTTGCTGCTTCAGGAATTGATTGGCCCGGCCGAAATGGCCGTTACCGATGAAGCCTCTATGCGCCGACAGAGGCGATGGGTGCACTGACTTGAGCAGCAAATGCTTGGTCGGATCGATCAGTTTGGCCTTGCTCTGGGCATGCGCACCCCAGAGCATGAACACCACGCTTGGCCGCTGCTCGCTCACCACTTCGATGATCCTGTCAGTGAGGCGTTGCCAACCCATCTTCGCATGTGATCCTGCGATCCCCTGCTCCACCGTGAGCGACGTGTTGAGCATCAGCACGCCTTGATCCGCCCAGTGCTGCAGATAGCCGTGGCGAGGAATATCCAGGTTCAGGTCGCGCTTGAGCTCTTTGAAGATGTTTTGTAGCGACGGCGGCGGTGCAACACCCGGCTGCACCGAAAAGCATAGTCCGTGCGCCTGTCCAGGACCGTGATAAGGGTCCTGCCCGAGAATGACTACCCGAACCTGATCCAGCGGTGTTGAATTCAGTGCGTTGAAGATCAACGGGCCCGGCGGATAGATAACTTTTCCTGCCGCTTTCTCGCGCCGCAGAAACGCGCTCAACTCCTTCATGTATGGCTGCTCGAACTCTTCGTTCAAGGCCGCCTTCCAACTGGCTTCGAGTTTGACGCGGTCATCTTGTGTCATAGCGCTTTCCTGATCCACCGAGTCGCCGACCCTAAGGAAAGGAAACCGATGAGTCAATGCATGGCCGGACGCGAATCTCTGCTTGCTTAGCCTCAGCTGCAGCCGACAATTTCTCCCAAGAATGTCGTGCACCGCACGCCTGCGCATCAGGCCTTTGCCTACGACTAATTAAAGGGTGACGAATAGCCGCAGTGCACGGTAAAAAGCGTCTCGCCAACAAAAAATACAACAAGGATCTTGCGATGAAACGGACTACCCTCTTAGCTCTGGGGCTGGGTTTCTGTCTTGCTGCCGAAGCTGCCGACCCGATTACCCTTGGCCTCAACTATCCCCGTACCGGCAGCTACAAGGAAGAAGGCCTCTCGCAAATGCGCGGCGCACTGCTGGCCATTGACGAGATCAACGCCAAGGGTGGCGTGCTGGGTCGGCCATTGAAGCTTTCCAGCCGCAACTCCGCATCACGACCGGAGAAATCCGTCGCCAATGTCGACAAGCTGGCCGACGAAGGCGCCGCCATGCTGTTTGGAGGTGTCTCGAGCGCGGTCGCCATCGCTGCTGGCAAGCGCGCCAAAGAGCGCGGTTTGCTTTACTTCGGCACTCTCACTTATTCCAACGACACGACTGGCAAGGACGGTCATCGCTACATGTTTCGTGAGTGCAACAATGCCTGGATGAGCGCACAAGTACTGGGCCAGTATCTGAACAAGAACCTGCCGAACAAGCGCTACTTCTATATCACCTCCGATTACACCTGGGGCCATACCAGCGAGAGCTCGCTGCGCCAGGCAACCGGTACACAGGACAAGAGCAAGCATCCCGGCCTCAAAACGGCGTTTCCCGGGGCGCGCCTCTCTGATTATCGCGAAGCGTTGACCCAGGCGGCCAACAGCGATGCCGAAGTGCTGGCACTGGTACTGTTCGGCGAAGATCTGGTACGCGCGATGCGGATTGCCGATGAACTGGGCTTGAACAAAAAGATGCAGGTCGCTGTACCCAACCTCACGTTGAGCATGGTCGAAACCGCAGGCCCAGACATTATGCGAGGCGTGTTGGGCACCGAGCCATGGACCTGGCGGGTACCGGAGCTGGAGGGCTCGGTGGCCGGCCAGAAGTTTGTCGAGAATTACGACGAACGCTACCAGACTCACCCGTCCAGCTCGGCTGCATCGGCGTACAGCATCGTCTATCAATGGGCCGATGCGGCGACCCGCGCCCGTAGCCTGAATAGCGAACAAATCATCTCGGCGCTCGAAGGCCATCGTTATAGCCTGCTCAAAGACGAGCAGGAGTGGCGTGCCTTCGACCACCAGAACGTGCAGACGGTATACGCCGTCAAGGTCAAGCCACGTGAGGAAGTGCTCAAGGACCGCTTCAAGCAGGACTACTTCGAAATCGTACATCGCCTGACCGGTGAGCAAGCCGCGCCGACCTATGCCGAATGGCAGGCCGAACGCCGTGCCACCGGCCAGACACTGGCATTGCAATAGGCCACAGACGCAGCGGCACTGGGCAATCCAGTGTCGCGCCAACGTTTCGTCGCCCTCGGTCATCGCAGACGTACCGCCGCGCCAACCGCCTTCTCGTCCCGCCCTGTGCCCCATTCTCATACCAGCCAACGGCTCCGTATCAGAACTGGCGTATCGGCAGAACCAATGAATGAATGTCCTGAAACGCACGGATGATTCGCGAATCTGATGTAGACAAGCCGCACGCATTCGATCCCCGACGAGGAAGATGACCATGAGCACGACCGCAGTTGAACCTTACAAATCCGGGGTCTTCGACCTGACCCATAAGCTGACCGTGGAAAAGCACGGGCATACCGCACTGATCACGATCAACCATCCGCCCGCCAACACCTGGGACCGTGAGTCGCTCATTGGCCTCAAACAAGTCGTCGATCATCTGAATCATGATGACGAGGTCTACGCTCTGGTAATTAGCGGCCAGGGTGACAAGTTCTTCAGCGCGGGCGCCGATCTTAAACTCTTCGCCGATGGCGATCGAACCCGGGCACGGGAGATGGCTAGGCGCTTCGGCGAAGCGTTCGAAGCGCTGCGTGAGTTTCGCGGCGTATCGATAGCGGCTATCAACGGCTTCGCCCTCGGCGGCGGGCTCGAATGTGCGCTGGCCTGCGATATCCGCATTGCCGAACAACAGGCACAAATGGGCTTACCGGAGGCGTCGGTCGGCCTGCTGCCGTGCGCGGGTGGCACCCAGGCACTCGCTTGGCTGGTGGGCGAAGGTTGGGCCAAGAGGATGATCCTCTGCGGCGAGCGCGTTACCGCAGATACTGCGTTGCGTATCGGTTTGATAGAACAGATCGTAGAACCCGGCGAGGCCCGTGGACACGCATTGCTGTTGGCCTCGCGCGTGGCTCGTCAGAGCCCGGTCGCGGTGCGCACGATCAAGCCACTCATCGACTCGATGCGCAGCCGCGGCCCCGCCACCCTTGCTGCGAAAGAACGCGAGGCGTTCATCGATCTGTTCGAGGCGGAAGACACGCTCGAAGGCGTCAATGCGTTTCTGGAGAAGCGTGACCCGCACTGGAGAAACCGGTAGATCGTGCTACGAGTCCGGGAGAGAAAGCGCCGACAGACTAGTCGTGATTCAGCATGACGGCGCTAGAAGAGAGTTCCCACTCAGGCAGGCATCTATCTCGCTGACATCAACAAAGATGCCACTGACGTTTCAACGACGGTAGCTTCGGTTATTGAAGTCCCGATGCTGATGCATGCGGTAATCGCGTCCGTCACGAACCTGCGGTGGTCGGCCAAAATTCCGATCATTGCGGTTCCAGCGCTGAGGACGATCGAAGTTCGACTGCCGGCCTTGTAGCTGATGAATCGCTCGGCGGCGGTCATTGTCCCAGTGTTGCCGGTCAGACCCACGGTGCCGATCGTAATACCGCTGCGGCAGCTGCCCCTGATAGCGCGGCGGCAAGTTCTGCGGATATTGACGGTGCTGCGGATATGGACTGCGCGGGTCGTACTGGTACGAACGGTTGTCGACGCGATAGCTGCCTCCATCCGGTTGGTAGAACCACACGCCGCCGCGCGAGTCGGCGTATGCCTGAGAGCCCAGTCCCAGCGCAAGCAACAAAACCACGATTCGAGTCTTCATCGAACACCTCCAACAGCCGCTCTACCTGAAAGCTGCGACCTCATGCCATCAGACCACAGCAAATAGCCACCTGACGATCGAACGGACGGTCGGTGCATTTCCACATATGTCAGCGCCCCGCCTCGTTCCGTGCGGATACGTCAGGCAGCGCGGCTTGTATGGCTGCCGTCGCTTCCCGATAATAGCGGCCTTTTAGCTCGGGCTCATGCAGAGCACCAGAGGAACCTCGTGATGACCGAACTCGCCCTGATCATGGTTAGCGCCATTCTGGTCAACAACTTCGTGCTGGTGCAGTTTCTCGGTCTTTGCCCGTTTATGGGTGTATCGAAGAAGATCGAAACCGCTATCGGCCTTTCGCTGGCGACAACCTTCGTCTTGACGCTGGCCGCGATGTGCAGCTACCTGGTTCAGCAGTATGTGCTCAAGCCGCTGGACCTCGAATTTCTGCGCACCATTAGCTTCATCCTGGTAATCGCCGTCGTGGTGCAGTTCACCGAAATGGTGGTGAACAAGACCAGCCCGCTGCTGTACCGGGTGCTGGGCATTTTTCTACCGCTGATCACCACAAACTGCATTGTGTTGGGGGTCGCCCTGCTGAACGCCAACAAATCGGAATTCACCTTTATTACCGCCACGGCGAACGGCTTTGCCGCCGGCCTCGGGTTTTCCCTGGTACTGGTATTGTTCGCAGCCATGCGCGAGCGCATCGCGATTGCCGATGTGCCCAAGTCCTTTCAGGGCGCTGCGATTGGCATGGTCACCGCCGGCTTGATGTCGCTGGCGTTCATGGGCTTTTCCGGGTTGATCAAGCTATGAGCGTGGTCGTTATTGCTGTGCTCGCCTTGCTCGCGCTGTGCCTGGTATGCGGCGCAATTCTCGGTTTTGCCGCGGTGCGTTTTCGTGTCGAGGGCGACCCGATCGCCGAACAGATCAACGCCTTGTTGCCGCAGACCCAGTGCGGTCAGTGTGGCTATCCGGGCTGCAAGCCCTACGCCGAGGCGATTGCCGGCGGCGACAAGATCAACAAATGCCCACCGGGCGGCGAGTCGACGATCCAGGCGCTGGCCGATCTGCTCGACGTCGAGCCCGAGCCACTCGATGCCGTCGAGGGCGAAGTCCCTCCCCGCGTCGCCTATATCCGAGAGGCCGAGTGCATCGGCTGCACCAAGTGTATTCAGGCTTGTCCGGTCGACGCGATCGTCGGTGCGGCGAAGCAGATGCACACAGTCATTGTTTCCGAATGCACCGGTTGCGACCTTTGCGTAGAGCCCTGCCCAGTCGACTGTATCGACATGATCGAAGTGGGCAGCAACCTGCAGAGCTGGAAGTGGGGCCAGCCGCTGGCGCCAGGCCAGCTGATCGCCAGCGACCGGGAGCAGGCTGCATGACTTCGTTGACCGTCTGGGACATTCACGGCGGCATTCATCCGCCGGAGCGCAAGGCGCTCTCCAACCGCACGCCGATCCAGAAGATGCCATTGCCCGCGCAATTGGTTGTGCCGCTCGCCCAGCACCTGGGTACCCCGGCCGAGCCCTGCGTGACGCTCGGCGAACGTGTGCTCAAAGGGCAGAAAATTGCAGAAGCGAGTGGGTTCGTCAGCGCGTCGGTTCACGCGCCGACCTCCGGCACAGTCAGTCTCATCGGGCCACAGCCTTACCCGCACGTATCGGGGATACTCAGTGCCGCCATCGTTATCGACAGCGATGCTCAGGACGAGTGGATCGAGCTGCAACCGCGCCCCGAATACGCTCAGCTGCCGCCTGCAGAATTGCTGGACATCATTCGCCAGGCCGGTATCAGCGGCCTGGGAGGCGCAGGCTTCCCCACGACGGTCAAACTGAGCGCTTCACCGAGCCAAAAGGTCCGCACACTGATCATCAACGGCACCGAGTGCGAGCCCTATATCACCGCGGATGACCTATTGATGCGCGAAAAGGCTGCCGAGCTGGTGGCCGGTATCGAAATCCTTGCGTATCTGATCCAGCCGGAGCAGGTGCTGATCGGCATCGAAGACAACAAACCCGAAGCCATCGCTGCCGTGCAGGCGGCGGTCGACGAGCGGCCTTATGCGGTAAAGGTTTTTCCGACCAAATACCCATCCGGCGGAGAGAAGCAGCTCATCCAGATACTCACCGGCGAGGAAGTCCCCAGCGGCGGTCTGCCCGCCGATATCGGCATGCTCTGCCAGAATGTCGGCACCTGCGTGGCCATTCACGACGCAGTCCTGCTCGGCAAGCCGTTGATATCCCGTGTCGCCACCCTGACCGGCGGAGCGCTGGCGCGGCCGATGAATGTCGAAGCCCTGATCGGCACGCCAGTGGCGGAACTACTGGCCTTTGCAGGCCTCGACGGCAGCAAACTCAACCGGCTGATCATGGGCGGCCCGATGATGGGCTTCACCTTGCCATCGATGGACGTGCCGCTGATCAAGACCACCAACTGCCTGCTGGCTAGCACCCTGGCCGAGCTGCCACCACCACCGCCCGCCCTGCCATGCATTCGTTGCGGTGAGTGTGCCGAGGTCTGCCCGGCCAGCCTCCTGCCCCAGCAACTGCATTTTTTTGCCCTCGGGCAAGAACACGAACAGCTGAAGGCCTACAACCTGTTCGATTGCATCGAATGTGGCGCCTGCGCTTATGTCTGTCCGTCGAGCATTCCGCTGGTGCAGTACTACCGCGCGGCCAAGGGCGAGATTCGTGCGCTGGAGCAGAAGCAGCAAAAGGCCGATCACTCCAAACAACGTTTCGAATTGCGCCAGGAACGCCTGCGGCGGGCCGAGGAGCAAAAGGAAGCAGATCGCAAAGCCCGCGCCGAGCGCGCAGCACGCGCCAAGGCGACTCAAGCGGAAACCAGCTCGGTGCCCAACCAGGACGACCCGGTCGCTCGCGTTCAAGCACAAAAAGCCGGACTGTCAGAGCAGCAGAAGAAACTCAAAATTGAAGCCAGCATGGCTCAGGTCGCCTTGAAAAAGGCCGAAAAGCAACTCGCAGCGCACGCGACACCGGAGCTCGAGGCTCAGGTCGCCGATCTGCGCATTGTCGCTGCCAACGCCCAGAAGGCCCTGGATGAAGCCAACGCAGCCGTGACGGACACAACCGTCACAACACCTGCAGCGAACGACGAAGCCGCGAAAAAAGCCAAGATCGAAGCCGCCATGCTGCGTGCTCAGATACGCAAGTTGGAAAAACTCGACGCTCGCGATCCCGAGCAAGACGCAGAGTTGAGCCGCTTGCAATCACAGCTGGCCGAGACCGAAAAGGCGCTTGCATCGATACAAGACAGCGCGCCCATCGCACCGGGCAAGCCCGCTGCCCAGAGCGACGACGTAAAAAAAGCCAAGATCGAAGCCGCCATGCTTCGTGCCCAGGTCCGCAAGCTGGGAAAAGTAGAAGCTCGCAATTCCGAACAGGATATCGAGCTGAGCCGCTTGCAGTCGCAGCTGGCCGAGGCTGAAAAGATGCTTGCATCGACAACCGAAAGCGCTCCCCCGCCTGCCTCCAAAACAACC
The DNA here is from genome assembly GCF_982611455.1 of Stutzerimonas sp. Lineage (NCBI taxonomy): Bacteria > Pseudomonadati > Pseudomonadota > Gammaproteobacteria > Pseudomonadales > Pseudomonadaceae > Stutzerimonas > Stutzerimonas sp. The sequence goes on along the minus strand of NZ_CEXBBO010000019.1, from coordinate 45,526 downwards.
GGCGGCGAAGCCCTGAAGAAAGCCAAAATTGAGCTGGCGATGAAGCGTGCCGAACTCAAGAAGGCCGAAAAGGCCGGCGCTGAAGACGCCGAGCTGAGCAAGCTGCGTGATGGCCTGGCCAGCGCCGAGCAGGCACTACATGACGTTGAAGCGAATTCCGGCAAGCCAGAGCCGGAGCTGGTGCGCACCGACAAGCGTCCGATAGACGAACTGACTCGCACGCTGAAGACCGATGTCGCTTTTGCCCGAGCGGATCTGCGCAAACTGGAGCGCGATACAAACAGCGACACCAGAGACGTCGAGGCCGCACGGACGCGTCTGAACGAAGCCGAGCGCAAGTTGCAAGAACACACTGATTCGTAGATAGCTACGCCGCCGGCGCAACTATCCGGGAGCGACGATCGGCCTGAATGCGATCTCCACCCTGCAAAGCATCTGACCGGAGAGCCAATGGCCCTGCCTCGCATCACCTCACCGCATACAAAAGGCAACAACCGCACCCAGCGGGTCATGTTGCTGGTGCTGGCCGCCACGCTGCCCGGGGTGGTGGTGCTGACCTGGCTATACGGCGCCGGAACGTTGATCAATCTGGTTTGGGCCAGTGCCGCGGCGCTCGGCTGCGAGGCGCTGGTTTTGAAGCTGCGCCAGCGGCCGGTGCAATTCTTCCTGCGTGACGGCAGTGCGCTGGTTACTGCCGTGCTGCTGGCGCTCGCATTACCGCCCTACGCTCCCTGGTGGCTGACGCTGATTGCCACCGGCAGCGCCATCATCTTCGGCAAACAGCTCTATGGCGGCCTCGGCCAGAACCCTTTCAACCCGGCGATGATCGGTTACGTCGTGGTGCTGGTTTCGTTCCCGATCGAGATGACAACTTGGCCAATCCCGCACAGCGTCGGTCTTATAGACGGTCTGCAACACATCCTTGGCTTCGCCTCGCTACCTGACGGTTGGTCCCAGGCCACCGCACTGGACGTACTCAAGGTCAATAAAAGCCTGACGATCGATGAGCTCTGGGCCAGTCCGGCCTTTGGCCACTTTGGCGGCATTGGTTCCGAGGCTGTCAATCTGGCGTTTCTTGCTGGCGGTTTGTTCTTGCTGCACAAGCGGCTGTTCAGCTGGCACGCACCGATCGGCATGCTTGCTGCGCTGGGGATAATGAGTCTGCTGTTTTGGAACGGTTCGGGTTCCGATAGCCATGGTTCCCCCCTGTTTCACCTGCTCAGCGGCGCAACCATGCTGGGCGCGTTTTTCATCGTTACCGATCCGGTGAGCAGCGCCACCAGCAACCAGGGGCGTCTGATCTTCGGAGTCGGCACCGGCATTCTGGTCTACGTGATTCGTGCCTGGGGCGGCTACCCGGACGGCGTTGCGTTCGCCGTGCTGCTGATGAACCTGTGCGCGCCGACCATCGACTACTACACCCGCCCGCGCACCTACGGCCATCGCAAGGCCGAGCGCGGCTTCAAGCTGGGCGAATGACATGATTCTTCCTGAACTCAGCCGCTCGATGCTCAAGAACAGCCTGGTGCTGGGCCTGTTTGCCATCGTGACCGTAGGCGCGGTAACGCTCATGCAGCAATTCACCGCCGAACGCATCCAGGCGTCCGAACGGGCCGCACAGCTGCGTGCGCTGAACGAAATCCTGCCCCGAGACAGCTACGACAACCAATTGCTCGACAACGGCGTTGATGTGCATGATCCCCTGCTCGAGACCAAGCGACCGCTGCCCGCCTATATCGCGATCAAAGACGGCAAGCCCAGCGCAGTGATTCTCCAGGCCATCGCGCCGGATGGCTACAGCGGTGCCATCCATTTGCTCGTAGGGATCCGGGCCGATGGTCGGGTAGCCGGCGTGCGCGTAGTTGGTCACCGCGAGACACCCGGGCTCGGTGACAAAATCGAGCTAGCGAAGAGCCAGTGGATTCGCAGCTTCGAGAACCGGTCGCTAGGCAAGCCCGACGAGTCCGGTTGGGCAGTAAAGAAGGATGGCGGCGATTTCGACCAGTTCGCTGGTGCCACCATCACCCCTCGCGCCGTTGTTGGTGCGGTGCACCGAGCTCTGCAATATTTCGACGCGAACAAGGCCGAGTTGCTCGGCGCGTCAACCAACCCGATAGCGCCCGAAGATGCGTTGAAAAGCGCAGCAGAACCCGCCGAAACGACAACCCATTCACGCGCAGGCGCCGCCGCGACCCGTGAGGAACTGCAGGTCACCGACCCGCAGCTCGAGCAGAAAGGCAATACACCATGAGCAACCCCAGTTACCGCGAACTGAGCATCAATGGCCTGTGGAAGAACAACCCGGCGCTGGTCCAGCTGCTGGGGCTCTGCCCGCTGCTCGGGGTTAGTAACTCGGCGGTCAACGCTCTCGGGCTTGGGCTTGCCACGGCACTGGTGCTGGTCTGCTCGAACATCGGCGTGTCGCTGGTGCGCGGCGTGGTCAATACCGCCGTGCGCCTGCCGGCTTTCGTGATGATCATCGCGGCCCTGACCACCTGCATCGAACTGTTGATGCAGGCCTACACCTACGAGCTGTATCAGATCCTTGGCATCTTCATTCCGTTGATCACCACCAACTGCGTGATCCTTGGTCGCGCCGATGGCTTTGCCGCCAAGCACAACCCGCTGATCGCGGGGTTCGACGGCCTGCTGATGGGGCTGGGTTTTGCCCTTGTGCTTCTGATATTGGGCGGCCTGCGCGAGTTGTTCGGCACCGGGATTCTGTTCGCCAATATGCACCTGCTGTTCGGCCCGATTGCCGCCGACTGGCAACTCACCGTATTCAGCGAATACAAGGGCTTCCTATTGGCTATCCTGCCGCCCGGCGCATTCATCGTGCTCGGTCTGTTGATTGCGCTGAAGAACGGCATCGATGAACAGCTGGCAGAGCGCGCCAAAGCCAGACAGCCGGACGCGCCTGTGCAGAGCCGCCGAGTTCGAGTAACCGGGGTGATCGAATGATGCCGAATGGATTGCTTTCATGAACGCCGCAAAACGTCGCGAAATATTCCGCCGCTTTCACGAAGACAACCCCGAGCCGAAGACCGAGCTGGCATACGGCACGCCGTTCGAGCTATTGATCGCAGTGATCCTGTCCGCCCAGGCCACCGACGTCGGCGTCAACAAGGCAACCGCCAAACTATATCCGATCGCCAACACGCCGGAAGCGATCTACGCGCTCGGTTACGATGGCCTGTGCAGCTACATCAAGACCATCGGCCTCTACCCGAGCAAGGCCAAGAACGTGCTCGAGACCTGCCGCATCCTGATCGAGAAACATGGCAGCCAGGTGCCGGACAATCGCGAAGATCTCGAAGCCCTACCAGGCGTCGGCAGAAAAACCGCCAATGTCGTACTGAATACCGCCTTTCGCCAGTTCACCATGGCCGTCGACACACACATCTTCCGGGTCGCCAACCGCACCAATATCGCGCCCGGCAAGAACGTGCTGGAGGTCGAGCGACGGCTGATCAAGTTCGTGCCGAAGGAATACCTGCTCGATGCGCATCACTGGCTGATTCTGCATGGCCGCTACGTCTGCAAGGCGCGCAAGCCGCAATGTGGAAGCTGTCGAATAGAAGACCTTTGCGAATACAAGCACAAGACCTCGGACGATTGATAAGTCAGCAGAAAACCCTATCGCCCGATTGAAAAAATCTTTTTTACGGCCTTGTCTTTTGTCGCTATAAGGTGCGCCAACAACGCGCCTTAGCCGTGGAGTAACAAAGTGTCCGAGAAAGAAGATATCCAGATTGAAGACGACTTCGTCGCCGAGGACGAAGACGATACTGCCGAGGCTCCGGTTGAAGTAGCCAAAACCAATCTGACCAAGCGGCGAATTATCGACAACCTGCTCGAAGAGCGCCGACTTCAGAGGCAACTCAACGAATTCGACTTCGATCTCTGAAGCGAAAAGCCCCGTAAACAGACCGTGTGAAAACGTAGCGAGCGAAGGTTAGGCAAGGCAAAAACAGGCAAGGAAGCGGAGTTTACGAGTTGTAAATGAGCATTCCGAGCCTGTTTTTAACGCAGCATAACCGAGCGCAGTAGTTTTCACACAGTCTGTAAACGGGGCTTTTTGTGCGCGTTCGGACTCAATCCCGACGCGACGGCGACAGCAATTCGACCTTGTACCCGTCTGGATCTTCGATGAACGCGAGGATGCTGGTGCCATGCTTCATCGGTCCCGGCTCACGGGTAATCTTGCCCCCGCGGCTGCGGATGTCCTCGCAGGCCTTGTAAACGTCCTCCACCTCCAGCGCGATATGGCCGTAGCCATCGCCCAGGTCGTACTTGTCGACGCCCCAGTTGTGGGTCAGCTCCAACACGCTGTTATGCGCTTCGTCGCCGTAGCCGACGAAGGCCAGGGTGAACTTGCCTTCGGGATAATCTTTGCGGCGCAGCAGCGTCATGCCCAGCACTTCGGTGTAAAAGGCGATGGAGCGATCCATATCGCCCACTCGCAGCATGGTATGCAGCAATCTCATGGTTGGTTCTCCTCATTCGGCAGGCTTGTGGCTGTGCAGAAAGCATAACCCCGGCTGGTGCCGGGGTTATGGTCGGGCGCGGCGCAGCAGTCGTTTTAGAACTGCGTCCGGCCCTTGTTCGCGGCAATGCGCATACGCAGTGCGTTGAGCTTGATGAAACCACCCGCATCGGCCTGATCGTAGGCACCGGCATCATCTTCAAAGGTCGCGATGTTGGCATCGAACAGCGAGTCATTGGATTTGCGTCCGGTGACGATGACGTTGCCCTTGTAGAGTTTCAGACGGACCACGCCGTTCACAGAAATCTGCGATGCATCGATCATCTGCTGCAGCATGCTGCGCTCCGGGCTCCACCAATAGCCGTTGTAGATCAGACTGGCGTACTTGGGCATCAGCTCGTCTTTCAGGTGAGCGACTTCACGATCGAGGGTGATCGACTCGATGGCGCGGTGGCCCTTGAGCATGATGGTGCCGCCGGGGGTCTCGTAGCAGCCGCGCGACTTCATGCCGACGTAGCGGTTTTCGACGATATCCAGACGACCGATACCGTTCTCGCCACCGACCTTGTTCAGGTAGGTCAGCACTTCGGCCGGGGTCATGTCCTTGCCGTCGATGGCGACGATGTCACCCTTGCGGTAGGTCAGCTCGATATAGGTCGGGGTGTCCGGTGCGGCTTCCGGCGATTTGGTCCAGCGCCACATGTCTTCTTCGTGCTCGGTCCAGGTGTCTTCCAGCACGCCGCCCTCGTAAGAGATGTGCAGCAGGTTGGCGTCCATGGAATACGGCGACTTCTTCTTGCCGTGACGCTCGATCGGAATCTCGTGCGTGGCGGCGTAATCCATCAGCTTTTCACGCGACAGCAAATCCCATTCGCGCCAGGGGGCGATGACCTTGACGCCAGGCTTGAGCGCATAGGCGCCCAGCTCGAAACGCACTTGGTCGTTGCCCTTGCCGGTGGCGCCGTGGGAGATGGCATCGGCGCCCGTCTCGTTGGCGATCTCGATCAAACGCTTGGCGATGAGCGGTCGGGCGATGGACGTACCGAGGAGGTACTCGCCTTCATAAACGGTGTTGGCACGGAACATAGGGAAAACGAAATCGCGGACGAACTCTTCGCGCAGATCATCAATGTAGATTTCCTCGACACCCATGGCCTTGGCCTTGGCGCGGGCTGGCTCGACTTCTTCGCCCTGACCGAGGTCGGCGGTGAAGGTCACAACTTCGCAGTTATAGGTGTCTTGCAGCCACTTGAGGATCACCGAGGTGTCCAGGCCACCGGAATACGCCAGGACTACCTTCTTTACGTCGGCCATTGCCATCCACTCCCGGGATTGAAGGAAAGCGGGGATTCTACTGGTCGCGACGTTTGTTTTACAGGGGCGCTTCGCGATCTCAGGATGCCGGGGTGGTGGTCTCGGCTATCGCAGCGGTACTCACCGGGGCGCGATCCAGACGCAGAGTCACTCGGCGGTTCTTGGCGCGATTGGCTTCGCCGTTGTTAGGAACCAACGGGTAGCGCTCACCATGAAAGCGCACGGTGACCTGCTCCTTCGGCACGCCATTGGCAGTCAGGTATTCTTCAACCGCCAGCGCGCGGCGGCGGGACAGATCGCGATTGGTGAGTCGGTTGCCACTGTTGTCCGAATGGCCGTCGAGCTGGATACGATTGACGCTCGGATCGGCCTTGAGAAACTGCACAATGATATCGAGCTTGGCCTGGCCCAGCGCATCGAGAGCCACATCACTGCTGGGAAAGCCGATCTGGGATTGGCGAATCTGATCGAAATTCACTGGCAGCAGCTTCGCCGTGCAGGCGCGAAACTCCTCATACGCCTTGCCGAAACGCGCGGGCAACAACCGCACCTCGAGCGCTTCGCCGCCGTGCCGCGTGTGGTGGCGCACCACCGGACTGCGCCCATCCAGCAATCCACTGAGCAGCCGCCCGGCTTGCAAATGGGAGCTGTGGAAGGGAATTTCGCCGCCACCGACCGACACCACCCCCAGGTTGATATCGCTGCGTGCCGGCTGCCAGGGCGCAGCCGCCGCCAGCAATGTCGCCGAACCACTGCCCAACCAGCGATCCGGCGACTGCAGCCGGAAAACCGCCTGCTCGCCCGCTCGCCTGACGAACTCTCCCGAACCGAAACCGGCAATCGGCTGCACCAGCCGGCATTCGAATTGATCACCTTCAACCTGCCATTCCACCCTCTCCAGACGTGTCTGGAAAGTGATGGCATTGGCTGGCGAGGCCAGCAGGCAAGCCAGGATAAGAGGGCGCAGGCGCACGATGGACTCCAAGAGCAAAGCGGTCTCATGGGCTATCGGGCCGGGCCGGGAAAACTTGAGGTTTGCGGGTCGGCGGCGAACCGCCCGACGCTCCGGCAAGCGCCGTAACTGTCATGCGTCTAGGCGTGATAGCAGCCGCTGTTTACCTTTTCGAAGCGATTTCTAACGCTGAATCGATGCTGCCGGCCAGGCAACGCAGATAGTTTTTCAACAGCCTGCTAGCATTCACCGCCGCCAGTACCGAGTAGATGCTGGCTTCGATCCGTTCATGGGCGAGCAGATGATTCTCAATCGAAAACTCTCGAGTGGATGCTTTGAATCCCAGTAGTTCATCGTCACAGCCAACAGCCGATGCAGTAGATCAGGCGTTCTCCTCCGCGCCAAGCGAGCCGGACAGGCAGCGACTGATCATCTGTGAACACTGCGACTCGGTATATCTGCGCCCTGTCCTGGCCCGCCGACAGACGGCACACTGCCTGCGCTGCGGCGCGCTGTTGGAAAGGGCTCGGCTGCTGAATGCCGATCAGTTGCTGGCGCTTACGCTGGCTGCCGCCATCCTGTTTCTATTCGCCAATGCGTTTCCGATCATGCAAATAGGCCTGCAAGGGCTCAGTAACGAGGCGACGTTGTGGGGAACCGTCGAGGCGCTGGCTCACGGGCGGATCACGCCCCTCGCGCTGGTCGCCGGCCTGAGCATCATTTTCGCGCCGGCCTTGCAGATCATCCTGCTGACCTGGGTGCTGGTGCATGCGCGCAGCGGCCAGATCGCGCCGGGTTTTCGCGCCTGCATGCGGGCGCTGGAACATCTGCGTCCCTGGAGCATGCTGGAGGTATGCCTGCTGGGCATTCTCGTCGCCATCATCAAGCTCGGCGGTATGGTCGACGTGCATCCGGGGATCGGCCTCTGGGCCATGGCCATCCTGACCATTCTGATCCTGCTGATCCTGCTGATCGCCGGTCGTGATGTGCGCGACGGTTTATGGGACGAACTGGATGTGCCGGCACGATGACGCAGCCACCCTATGCATCCGAACTGGCCCTGCAGCTTTGCCACGATTGCGGCCTGGCGTGTCGCTTGGAAGATCGCCATTGCCCGCGCTGCGAAGCCTTGCTGCACAGGCGCAAGCCCAACAGCCTGGCACGTACCTGGGCACTGCTGCTCGCCGCACTGATGCTCTATATACCGGCCAACATGTTGCCGGTGATGTACACCGACATGTTCGGCAGCGGCAGCGAAAATACCATTCTCAGCGGCGTGATTAAGTTCTGGAAAGACGGCTCCTGGGACATTGCGCTGCTGATTTTCATTGCCAGCGTCGGGGTGCCCTGCATGAAGTTCTTCGTACTCGGCATGCTGCTGATCAGCACCCAGCGCCGCAGTCGCTGGGCCATGCGCGAACGCGCTCGGCTTTACCGTTTCATCGAAACCATCGGCTACTGGTCGATGCTGGACGTACTGGTGGTCGCGCTGGTAGCGGCACTGGTGCAGTTTCGCGCGCTGAGCACCATCGAACCACGGCTGGGCATCCTGTTCTTCGGGCTGGTCGTGGTGTTGACGATGATGGCTTCGATGAGCTTCGATCCGCGATTGATCTGGGATGCAGATAAAAACGATGTCAGATAACCCTCACCACCCTGAACTCCCTGCCGGCACGCCTGAAATCAGGCAGCGGCGTGTCCGTGTCTCGCTGGTCTGGCTGGTGCCTATCGCCGCCGCATTGGTGGGCTTTTCCATGGTTGTGCAGAACTGGCTTTCCGCCGGGCCGCAGATCAGCGTGAGTTTCGAGACAGCAGAAGGGCTCGAGGCCAACAAGACTCAGGTCAAATACAAGAACGTGGTCATCGGCCAGGTCACCGCGATCGCCCTGAGCGAAGACCACACTCGGGTCATCGCCACAGTCGAGCTGGACCAGCATGCCGAGCCCTTTACCCGTGAAGACACCAAGTTCTGGGTCGTGCGTCCGCGTATCGGGGCCAGCGGCGTGTCCGGCGTCGACACACTGCTTTCCGGCGCATTCATCGGTGCGGATGCCGGTCGCGCAGAGCAAACCCGGCGCGAGTTCGTCGGCCTGGAAGCACCACCGCCGGTGACCTTCGGCGCCAAGGGCAAGCAGTTCACGTTGCGCACCGATGATCTGGGCTCGCTCGGCATTGGCTCGCCGGTGTACTTCCGTCGCCTCCAGGTTGGTCAGGTAATTTCGTTCAAGCTCGCCGACGACGGCAAGGGCATTCAGGTACAGGTGTTCGTCAACGCGCCCTACGATCAGTTCGTCACCGACGACACGCGTTTCTGGAATGCCAGCGGCATCGACGTGTCCATTGCCGCCGATGGCCTTCGCGTGAATACCGAGTCGCTCTCGGCCATCCTTGCTGGCGGCATCGCTTTTCGCGCGCCCAACTACAGCCCCGACGCCGAGCCCGCCGCGCAAGATAGCCAATTCTCGCTGTTCGCCGATGCCCGCCAGGCGATGGCACCGGCGGATGGTCCTGCGCATTATGTGCAGATGCGCTTCGACCAAACCTTGCGAGGACTGAACGTCGATGCGCCAGTAGAATTCCTCGGCGTACCGATCGGCCGTGTGGTATCGGTCAAGCTCGACTATGACGAACGGAACAAGAGCTTTCCGGTGGTCGTCGGCGCGGTGATCTTTCCCAGCCGTCTGGGTGCTGCGCACGACAAGCTGACCCAGACCCTGGGCGGCGATACCGAAGAACATACCGCTCGTCTGATGCGGATATTCGTCGAACGTGGGCTGAGGGCGCAGGCACGCACCGGCAATCTGTTGACCGGCCAGCTCTACATTTCGCTGGACTTCGACCCGCGGGCGCCAAAGGTTGCCTTCGACCCGAATGCTCGTCCAATGGCCATCCCCACCATTGCCGGCAGTTTCGACAAGTTGCAGGAACAACTGCAGGCCATGGTCGAAAAACTCAGCAAACTGCCCATCGACTCTCTGGCCGACAACCTCAACGGCAGCCTCGGGGAATTGCGACAGACCTTGAAGCAAGTCAATGGCGACGTACTCCCACAGCTCCAGCGAACCCTGGAGCAATCGGAACAGACCCTGCAGAACGCCAGCCAGGCACTCGCCGAAGATTCGCCGCAACGTCGGCAGCTGGGCGATACCCTCGACGAAGTCCAGCGTGCGGTGCGCTCGGTGCGAACCCTCTCGGATTACCTCGGGCGTCACCCGGAATCGCTGATCCGCGGCCGCAGCGGCGACGAAACACCGGGCAGCTACAAAGGCCAAGCCACTTCCCGCGAATTGAATCCGGAGCATCAGCCATGATTCTGCGCCCTTATCTGCTCATGCTCGGCAGCGCGCTGTTCCTATACGCCTGCAGCTCGACGCCGACTCGATATCACACGCTCATCGCCGCCCAGCCGCGAACGGCCGAAACGGTCGAGGCCGTCGGGTTCCAGTTACAGGTACTGCCGGTGCGCATCCCGGTACAAGCCGATCAGCCCAGCCTGGTGGTGCGTGAAAGCGACGGGCGCCTGGCCATCCTGGAAACTGCGCTCTGGGCCTCGCCGCCGGCCGATGAATTCCATGATGCACTGGCCATCGAGCTGGAACACCGCCTCGGCGTACGTGATCTGGCGGGCCTACCGGGACGCTCGAACACACCTGTGCTGAGCCTGCGCGCCGACGTGCGTCGCTTCGACTCGCTGCCCGGCCGGCATGCTGCACTGGATGTCGTCTGGAGCCTGGAGATGAGCGAGCGTGACCGGGAAAACCGGACGCTGACCTGCGCCAGCGTGATCCACGAGCAGGCCGGTATCGAGCTGGAGAGCCTGGTACTGGCCCATCAGCGCGCCATCGCCGAGCTGGCCGATACGATCGCCCGGACCGCCCGGAACTGGGCGGCGAATCCCAATGGCGATTGTCCACCGTAGCGGTCGCCACTTTTTCGCCCGCGTGCGTCTTGCCACCCTCGGATGACTAATAGCGCCAAAGGGCACCTATAGTTTCAGGGGCTGAAGCGAGCCACCGAATTTTCCGGTAGCATTTGCGCACGTTTTACCCGCCTGGAAACCTGCATGTCCGACCGACTGACTCTACTGCGCCCCGACGATTGGCATATTCATCTGCGCGACGGCGCAGCGTTGCCGCATACCGTGGCGGACGCTGCTCGCCAGTTCGCCCGCGCGATCATCATGCCGAACCTGGTCCCGCCGGTTCGCAACGCGGCCGAGGCGCAGGCTTACCGCCAGCGCATTGTTGCCGCTCGCCCGGGCGGCAACAGCTTCGAGCCGCTGATGGTGCTCTATCTCACCGATGGTACGCAGCCCGACGACATCCGCGCGGCGCAGGCCAGCGGCTATGTTCACGCAGCCAAGCTCTATCCGGCCGGTGCGACCACCAATTCGGCATCCGGCGTGACCCGCATCGACAATATTTTTCCGGTGCTGGAAACCATGGCCGAAGTCGGTCTTCCGCTACTGGTGCACGGCGAAGTGACCCGTTCGGAAATCGATATCTTCGATCGCGAGAAGTACTTCATCGACGAGCAACTGAGCCGGGTGACCGAGCGTTTCCCAACCCTCAGAGTGGTGTTCGAACACATCACCACCCGCGACGCGGTGCAGTTCGTCGAGGCATCCAGCAGCAACGTCGGCGCGACCATTACGGCCCACCACCTGCTCTACAACCGCAACCACATGTTGGTTGGCGGGATTCGCCCGCACTTCTTCTGCCTGCCGATTCTCAAGCGCAACATCCACCAGGAAGCCCTGCTCGACGCGGCGACCAGCGGCAGTCCGAAATTCTTTCTTGGCACCGACTCGGCACCACACGCCCAACACGCCAAGGAGAACGCCTGTGGCTGTGCCGGTTGCTACACCGCCTTTGCTGCGATAGAGCTCTATGCCGAGGCGTTTGAACAACGCCAGGCGCTGGACAAACTGGAAGCCTTCGCCAGCCACTTCGGTGCCGACTTCTACGGTCTGCCGCGCAATACCGAGCAGATCACTCTGGTACGCGAATCCTGGAACGTGCCGGCCAATTTGCCCTTCGGCGAGCATAACGTGGTCCCCCTGCGCGCGGGCGAAACCCTGCAATGGCGGCTGGAGACAAGCGCATGAGCGACGAGCAGTTCGACGACGAGCTCGAAGGCAATCTCCCCGGCAAGCCGCGCTCGCCCATGGCAAGACGCTTCCGTGGCTTCCTGCCGGTGGTCGTGGACGTCGAGTGCGGCGGCTTCAACTGCGCCACCGACGCGCTGCTGGAAATCGCCGCCGTGACCATCGGTATGGATGAGCAGGGCCTGCTCTATCCCCAGGAAACGCTGTTCTTCCGGGTAGAACCCTTCGCGGGAGCCAATATCGAGGCAGCGGCGCTGGAATTCACCGGCATCAAGCTGGACCACCCGCTGCGCATGGCGGTCCCCGAGTCGCAGGCGCTGAGCGAAATCATCCGCAGTGTGCGCAAGGCAGTTAAATCGGCCGGCTGCAAGCGCGCCATTCTGGTTGGACACAACAGCAGTTTCGATCTTGGCTTTCTCAACGCGGCGATCGGTCGCTGCGATATCAAGCGCAACCCTTTCCACCCCTTCTCAAGCTTTGATACGGCGACCCTCGCCGGCCTCGCCTACGGCCAGACCGTCCTGGCCAAAGCCTGCCAGGCTGCGGGTATTGATTTCGACGGGCGCGAAGCACATTCAGCGCGCTACGACACCGAGAAAACCGCCGAGCTGTTTTGCGGCATCGTCAATCGCTGGAAAGAAATGGGCGGCTGGGAAGAGTTCGACGAGTAGCTGCCGGGACACCAGCTGATCGCCCAAGCGGCAATCAGCCAGCCCCACGGCCCAACAAGCCTGCACCACTGGCGATCCTGTCATCCAGGATCGCCCGCGCCACGTATCAGGCCAACGCCTGTTCCAGCACCCTCGCCACATGCAAGGCTTCGCGCTGCGCCCCGTCATGGATCTGGTGACGACAGCTGGTACCGTCGGCGACTATCAGATCCTTGGCTTCGGCCTTACGCACCGCCGGCAGTAGCGCCAGCTCGGCCATCTGCATCGAGGCATCGTAGTGCTCGCGCTCGTAGCCGAAACTGCCGGCCATCCCGCAGCACGAGGTTTCGACGGTTCTGACCTCCAGATCCGGTATCCAGCGCAACACCTGCTCCACCGGTCGCAGCGCATCGAATGCTTTTTGATGGCAATGACCGTGCAACAGCGCGCGCGGCGCATCCAGCCCCTTGAGCTTGAGTTGTAGATTACCGACAGCCTGCTCCCTGACCAAAAACTCCTCGAACAGGAAGGACGCCTTCGACAACGCCTTGGCCTGTTCGCCATAGCCGTAACGCAGGAACTCGTCGCGCATGGTCAGCAGGCACGAGGGTTCAAGCCCGACGATGCTCACGCCACGCTCGACGAACGGCAGCAGATAGTCGAGCGTGCGCCTGGCCTCAGCCTTGGCTTTGTCGACCTGTCCCGATGCCAGGTAGGTGCGTCCGCAGCACAGCGGCCGCTCCTGGGGCTCCTGGTTGAAATGCACCCGATACCCGGCTGCCTCGAGTACGCGACAGGCGGCTCGCGCGTTCTCCGGCTCCATGTAGTTGTTGAAGGTATCGACGAACAGCAGGACTTCCCGGGTATGCGTCGAACGGCTTGCCGGAGCGGTCGCTAGGAAGTTACCCGCGAAGCGCGGCAGCGCGCGCTGCCCGGCCAACCCGAGCGTGCGCTTGAGCCATTGCGACAGCAGCGGCATGTGCTCGACGAGGCCCGTCACGCCGGCCAGATGGCGGGCATACGGCGCATAGCGTGGCATCTCCGCGACCATTCGCTCGCGTAGCGGCAGCGGATGCGTTTTTGCCCAGGCGGCGCGGGCCTCGATTTTCATCTTCGCCATGTCCACGCCAGTCGGGCATTCGCGCTTGCAACCCTTGCAGGACACACATAGGTCGAGCGCGGCCTTGACGTCCTCGCTGGCCAGCCCATCGGGACCCAGCTGGCCGGATAACGCCAGACGGAGCGTGTTGGCGCGACCACGGGTCAGGTGTTGCTCGTTGTGTGTCGCTCGGTAGCTTGGGCACATGGTGCCGGCGTCGAATTTGCGACAATGGCCGTTGTTGTTGCACATCTCCACGGCGCCGATCAGCCCCCCGGTCGGATCGGCGCCACTGCCGGGCGCGCTCTGCTTGCCGGTAAGTGGATCGCGCAGCACGTTCCATTCCGACCAGTCGAGCACCGGCATCACCGGGATCGGCTGATAGGTCTTGGGAAAGCGGAAATAGCTGTGGTCATCCATGCGCGGGGTATCGACGATCTTGCCCGGATTGAGCAGGTTATCCGGATCGAACAGCTGCTTGATCTCCTTGAACGCGGCATTGAGTTGCGGGCCGAATTGCCAGGCCACCCATTCTCCACGGCACAGGCCATCCCCGTGCTCACCGGAAAAGGCCCCCTTGTAAGCCCGCACCAGCGCGGACGCTTCTTCGGCGATGGCGCGCATCTTTTGCGCGCCATCGCGGCGCATGTCGAGGATCGGCCGTACATGCAGGGTGCCGACGCTGGCGTGGGCATACCAAGTGCCTTCGGTGCCGTGCTTGTGAAATACCTCGGTGAGCTTGGCGGTGTATTCGGCCAGGTGCTCCAGCGGCACCGCGCAATCTTCGATGAAGGACACCGGTTTGCCGTCGCCCTTCATGCTCATCATGATGTTCAGACCGGCCTTGCGTACGTTCCACAGGGCCGTCTGCTCCGCCGCCTCGGTCATCCTGACCACACTGCCGGGTAATCCGAGGTCGGCCATCAGCTCGCTCAGTCTGCCGAGCTGCTCATGCAGACCCGCGATGTCCTCGCCCGCGAATTCGACCAGCAGCAATGCCTCGGGCTGGCCGATCAGCGCCTTCTCGATCACCGGCCTGAAGGATGGGTTTTCCATCGACAAATCAATCATCGTGCGATCGACCAGTTCGACCGCCGTCGGGTCGAGCTTCACGATGTGCTGGGTCAGGTCCATCGCCTGGTAGAAGGTCGGGAAGTTCACCACCGCCAGCACTTTTTGCCGGGGCAGCGGTGCCAGCTTGAGCTTGATTCGACGGGTGACCGCGAGCGTACCCTCCGAACCGATCAGCAGATGGGCCAGGTTGACCTGGCCAGCCGCGTCGTAGGGGAGCGGATTCTGGCAGTCGAACAGATCGAGGTTGTAACCGCCCACGCGGCGCAGCACCTTTGGATAATGCTCGCGGATATTGGCATGCTCGCGCTCGGCGATACGCTGCACCTCATGGGCGATCTGCCGTACCCGATGCCCCTGGGCCAGCTCGTGGAGCAGACCGAAGCGAGCCTCGCTACCGTCCGCCAGCAACGCATCGATGCCCAAGACGTTGTGCACCATGTTGCCGTAGCGGATCGAGCGCGAGCCGCAGGAGTTGTTGCCCGCCATGCCGCCCAGGGTGCACTGGGCTGAAGTCGATACATCTACCGGGAACCACAACCCATGCGGCTTGAGCCAGCGGTTCAGCTCATCGAGCACCACCCCCGGCTCGACCACCACGGTCAGGTTTTCTGCGTCGAATTCGACGATCTGGTTCAGCCAGCGGCTGGTGTCGACCACCAGCGCATCGCCAACCGTTTGCCCGCACTGACTGGTGCCGCCACCGCGCGCCAGCAACGGGACCTTGGCATCCCGCGCGATATCCAGTGCCACTTGCAAGTCATGCTGATGGCGCGGAATCACCACGCCGACCGGCGTGATCTGGTAGATCGAAGCATCCGTCGCATAGCGGCCACGTGACGCCCGATCGAACAGCACCTCGCCGGCGATTTCGCGCTGCAACCGCGCCGCCAGCGCCGAAGCACGCTCTGACGACACTTTGCTGGCCGTTATTTTGGGTTCGGTAAACGAAGTCATCAGGACCTCCCATGTCAGCCATCAAAGGGGAATGTCAGCGCGCGTCGTCCAGCGGGTTCGCTGCGAAATAGTCCAGCGCGGCGAGTACACCGCTGCCCTTGAGCGACACGCCGGACATCTTCAGGCCGGCCTCGCAACCGCCGAGGGTGGCGATCAGGGTGAGATCGTTGCAATCACCGAGATGGCCGATGCGGAACATCTTGCCCTTCGCCTTGCCCAGCCCGGTGCCCAGCGAAAGGTCGAAGCGGCGGTAGATCAGGCTGCGAACCTCGTCGGCATCCACGCCTTCGGGCATCACCACACCGGTCAGCACCGGCGAGTAAACGCTCGGCTCCTGGCACTGCACCTCCAGGCCCCAGGCTTTGACGGCTGCGCGCACCCCGGCGGCCCAACGCTGATGGCGTGCAAAAACATGGTCGAGCCCCTCTTCCAACAGCATGTCGAGCGCCTCGTTCAGCCCGTACAGCAGGTTGGTGTTGGGGGTGTACGGCCAGTAGCCGCTGCGGTTGAGTTCAAGAATCTCATCCCAGGCCCAGAAGCTCTTCGGCAGCTGCGCGCTGCGGCTGGCCTCGATCGCCTTCTCCGATACCGCATTGAAGCTGATGCCCGGCGGCAGCATCAGCCCCTTCTGCGAACCGGAGATGGTGACGTCCACGCCCCAGGCATCGTGCTGGTAATCGGCGCAGGCCAGGCCGGAAATGGTGTCCACCATCAGCAGCGCTGGGTGCTTGGCCGCATCGATGGCACGACGCACCGACGCAATGTCACTGGTCACGCCGGTGGACGTTTCGTTGTGCACCACGCAGACAGCTTTGATGATGTGGCTGCTGTCCTCCTTCAGGCGCCGCTCGATCATGTCGGCCTGCACACCACGACGCCAACCTTCGTAACCCGGCAGCCCGATGAATTCAGGCTCGAGCCCCAGGCGTCGGGCCATCTTTTCCCACAGGGTGGAAAAATGCCCGGTTTCGAACATCAGTACCCGATCGCCCGCTGACAGCGTATTCATCAGGGCCGCTTCCCACGCCCCGGTACCGGACGCCGGATAGATCACCACCGGTTGCTGCGTCTTGAACACGCGACGGATTTTGCCCAGCAGTTCGCGGCCCAACGCACCGAACTCGGGGCCACGATGATCGATGGTGGGCAAGCTCATGGCACGCAGAATCCGGTCCGGAACAGGCGAAGGACCTGGGATTTGCAGGAAATGACGTCCGGACGGGTGAAAGTTGAGTTTCAACATGGCGGTTCTCCAAATCTTGTTCTTGTATTTTGAGTTTTGAATTCACAACAAATTAAAGCTCAGACGTCTTTCAGCGGATGCAACCCTCGCTTCGCAGACTGCCGATGTCCTCATCGCTCATGCCAATCCCGTGCAGAACCTCGTCGGTGTGCTCGGCGAACAACGGAGCTGGTCGACGGATCTCCAGGGGCGTTCGGGAAAACTTGGTGGGAAAGCCGATCGTTTTCATCTCGCCGATCACCGGGTGGTTGACTTGCTGGACCATGCCGCGTGCCAGGTAGTGTTCGTCGTGCATGGCCTGGGCGAAATCGTTGATCGGCCCTGCCGGCACCCCGGCCGTGTCACACAGGTCGAGCCAGTGCTTCATGGGCTGCTGGGACAGAATTCCTTCGAGAAGGTCTTCGAGCACCTCGACATTGCGGGCTCGGTCGCTATTGGTGACGAAACGCTCGTCGCCGAGCAAATCCTCGCGCGCGATCACGTCGCGGCAGAGGCGCTCCCAGGTTCGCTGATTGGCGCAGCCGAGCATCAAGTAGCCGTCCTGAGTTCTGACGGCCTGATACGGCGCCGAAATGCGGTGACGCGATCCGGTAGGCTGCGGCACGGTACCGTTGGCGAAATACGCCGCTGCCTCCCAGGCGAACCAAGGCAGCCCGCACTCGGTGATGGCAATGTCGATGTGCTGCCCTTCCCCGGTGTTCTGCTTGTGGATATAGGCGGCGAGAATCGAATAGATCGCGGTAAGGCCAGCCCCGATATCGTAAACCGCTATGCCGGTCTTCAACGGACGCTTGCCGGGCTCGCCGGTCATCGACATCAGACCGCTCATACCCTGAGCGACTAGATCGAAACCGCCTTTGTTGCTGTAGGGACCGGTTTGGCCATATCCGGAAATTGAGCAGTAGATAATCCCTGGATTGATTGCACGGATCGTCTCGTAGTCGATCTCCAACGATTGGGTCACGCCAGGCCGGTAATTCTCGACGATGACGTCGGCGTCAGCGGCCAGCCGATAGAAAATATCCCTGGCCCGTTGGTCCTTCAGATTCAGCGAGATGCTCTTCTTGTTTCGGTTGATCTGAAAAAAACAGGTGGATTCGCCGTTTACATAGGGGCCCATTTGCCGGCTGTCATCACCGCCATTGGACTTCTCCACCTTGATCACCTCGGCTCCGAGATCGCCCAGCACCATGGTGCAATAAGGGCCCGCCATGATTTGCGAGATATCCAGAATTTTCACGTTGCTTAGCGGAAGCATGCTTGGCTCTCCAAAACTGGGACCGGCGAGACGTTACTCACCGGTCCATTCGAACGGGGTCTTGCTGACGAACTTGCCGACGGCGGCCTTGAAGTCGCGGCTGCCGTAGCAGGTTCGTATCCAGTCATCGCTGGCGTCTGCCGGAGTGCGCCGATGCGCCAGTACTCGGTTGATGGTCTCCTTGGTCGCTTGCACGGTCAGCGGTGCGCGACCGGCAAACGCCTGCGCCTTGCGAGCGACCTCCGCACTGATGACGTCGGGCTCGAACACCTCGCTGACCAAGCCGGCCGCTAGCGCCTCCGGTGCCTCGATCAGTTTGGCTGCCATCAGCACTTCCTTCGTCCGCGGTACGCCGAGCAGATCCATGAGGCGTGAAACATTCGTCACCGAGAGGCAGTTGCCAAGCGTCTCGGCGATCGGCACGCCAAACTTCAGCGAGGGCGTGCAATAGCGGAAGTCGCAGGCCAGCGCGATGGCCGCGCCGCCGCCGACACAGAATCCCTCAAGCATGGCGATGGTCGGCTTGCGCAGGTTTTCCAGTCCTGCGATCACGCTGTCGATCCGACGCTCATAGTTCACGCCCGCTTCACCACCTTCGAAATCTGCGAACTGCTTGATATCGGTGCCGGCGACGAAAGCCTTACCGCCACATCCATGAAACACCACGGCGATGATTTCGGGGTCCGCCTCCAATTCCCGGCACAAACGCTCCAGTGCGTCGTACATGGTCCAAGTCATCGCGTTGCGACTCTCCGGCCGGTTGAAGCCGATCCAGGCGACGCCCTGATCGATGCGACAGTCGACCTGCCCCTGAGACATATCACTCATCTTCGTCTCCTCTAGCTCGATGCCGCTCACGCGCCGTAAACGAAATTCACCAGAGCCATGGCAATGGCCGGGATGTAGGTGTTGATCAGCAGAATCGCGAAGAGCACCCCGAGGAACCACAGATTGGTACGGGAGGTGGCCCAAATATCGGACTTGGCGATCGAGCAGGACGCGATCAGCACACTGGCGACCGGTGGAGTTTGCTGGCCGATGGCCAGGTTGAGCGTGACAATCAGACCGAAGTGAATTGGATCGATACCCACCGCAAGCACCAGCGGCAAAACGATCGGGACCACCAGAATGATCGCGGCTGCCGAATGCAGGAAGACGCCGAGAATCAGGAAGACGATGTTAAGCAGCGCCAGGATCACGTACTTGTTGCTAGTCCACTCGCTGATGGAGCTGGCGAGTTGCTGCGGCAGCTGCGTTTCAGTCAGGTAGAGGCCCACCACCGCGGAACTCGCCACCAGCAGCATCACCACAGCGGTTTGCACGCCGGCATCGAGGCAAGCTTTGTAAAAGGTTCGTAGGGTGAACTCGCGATAAACGAAGGCACTGATGAAGATCGCCACCACCACTGCCAACGCCGCTCCCTCAGTTGCAGTGACGACCCCGCCGAATATTCCACCGAGGATGATGACTGGAATCGACAGCGCCCAGATTGCCCCCTTGAACGCCTCCCACAACCGCTTGGTCTGGAAGGCCCCTTCGGATGGAAAGTTGTTCTTCCTGGCCAGGTAATAGCACATGCCCGCCAGCCCCATGGCACCGAGCAAGCCTGGGAAGATGCCGGCGACGAACATCTTCACTACCGACTCTCCAGACATCACGGCGTAAAGGATCATCGGAATCGATGGCGGCAAGATGATCGCCAGGCTGGCCGCCGAGGATGACAATGCCGCCGCGAATTCCTTGGAGTACCCTTTCTGGGTCATCGCCGGAATCATGATGCTGCCGATAGCCGATACGCCCGCTACCGCCGAACCGGAAATCTCTGCGAAGAAGATCGAGGCGCCGATGGTCACCATCGACAACCCACCCTTGATGAACCCGAGCATCGCCGAGGCCAAATCGATCAGACGCCGCGAGATGCTCGAGGCATTCATGATTGCGCCAGCGAGAATGAAAAGTGGGATGGCAATTAGAGGGAAGCTGGTGGTGCCGTCGTACATCACCATCCCGATGTTGGGAAGAGCCAGCGCACCGTAGCTGGAGAAGATTGCAACCGCACCGACGATGCCCAGCGATATGGCGACTGGGACATTGATCAGGATGAGGAAGATCAGACCCAGAAACATGTAGAGGATTATCATCTTGTTATTCTCCCAAGCGCCTTAGCAGGCGCTCGCTCTGAACTGTCCCAGTCATGCCTTCACCGGCTTGACGCCTACTTCTTCCAACTCGTGATCGACGAATCCATCGCCTTTCGCGCTCTTGATCACTTCAGGCAATCGCAAGATCTCGGCGATGATGAAAAGTACCGATCCAATCGGCAGCACTGATTGCGTCAACTGCAGCGAGACGTTGGTGAGACTGACCAGTGAGGAGCCTTCCAGGATGAGCACGACCTGCATGCCGGTATAGGCCAGCAGCACGAAGAAGCTGATCGTGATCGCCTCAGCGAGCAGAGCGATTGGCAAGCGCAGCGTTGGAGAGAAATAATTGATTACGCTAGGGCAACCGATGTGGGCGCCCTTCGCCGCGGCCAACGCCGCGCCGTAGTAGGTGAGCCAAGCTAGACCGACAGAGGCCACCTCGTCGTACCAGCTGAACGGCGAGCCGGCCAGCCGCGATGCGAAGCCGATTGTAACGACCAACGTCAATGCGATTACGTTGGCAACCACGATGATTTCCAGAAGTTTGGAAAAACCCTTTCTGAAAGCGGTGAAGGAATCCATCAGCTCTCTCCGGTCTGCCTGAAGCACCGCGGTGCTCAGGCGTTAATCAGAATGCGATCGTGCAGACGCGAAGTCGGTTACATCTGGCGAAGCTGTTCGACCTCGTCGAGCATTTCCTGGCCACCTTCGACTTCCTTGGCGAACTTCGCGTAGATGGCCTTGGAGCCGTCGATGAAGGCCTGCTGATCGACCTTGTTCACCTCCATGCCTGCCTCCTCCATTTTCTTGACGAGGCTTTCATCGAGCATTTCCCCTTGTTCAAGCGCATAGGCTTCGGCTTCCACAGCAGCGTCGCTCAGGACCTTCCTCACGTCCTCGGGAAAACGCTTCCAACTGGCGCCAGCGAGAACGAACGCAGGGGTGTAGACGTGATTGGAAAGGGAAAGGTATTTCTGCACTTCATGGAAACGCTGGGAATAAATCTGCACCAGCGGATTTTCCTGACCATCCATGGCACCGGTCTGCAGCGCCACAAAGGCTTCGGAGAGCGCCATCGGAGCCGGGTTGGCGCCGTAGCTCTTGAACATCTCGACACGCCATATGCCGTTGGGCGTGCGCAGCTTGAGCCCTTTGAGATCCTCCGGTACGACGATCGGCCGAGAGTTGTTGGTGATTTGCCGGAAGCCGTTTTCCCACACCCCGATGATCCGGTAGCCCTTGTCTTCGGCGGTCTTGTACATCACGTCACGCACCAGCTCGTCGCGAACTCGCTTCATATGTTCCCGATCGGTGATCAGGTACGGCATCTCGAATAGCGAAAACTCCGGCGCCACGCTACTCATCACCGTCGACGGCAAGGCCAGGTCGAGCGAGCCCAGCTTGAGCTTGTTGAGCATCTGGGAGTCGCTGCCCAATTGGCTGGAGCCGTAGGTCACGACCTTGGCTTTGCCCTTGAGCTTTTCGTTAACGGTCTCGGCGAATTTATTGGCGGTGATTTCGAACAAAGATCCCGGTCCGCCGACATGGCCGAACTTGATCTGGAGTTCGGCCGCCTGGGCTGTGGTCGTGGCTAGACCGAACAGGGATGCGATCAAGGCTGTTTTCAATATTTTCATGCTGACCTCCACTCTTGTTTTTATCGAGGCGTACCGCAAAGACCATCCTTACAGTCGAGGAATAACCCGTCCCCACTGCAACGCCGGTAGCGGCTGAACCGGCAATCGCGCCGGGAAACGAAAAATGAATTCATTATTCATAACCCGATCCAGACCTTAGACCAGCTTTTTGCGGTACGCCAGGAATGAGGCAAGAAAAATCGCCACCGTCTGTCCCTTTCGCCGGACAAGGCGAAGCGCAGGCCGACGCAGGAGCAGCGCTCCGTCGTCAGTCCTGGCTACCTTGGTTCAGAAAAGGTTTGGCGGGTTATCCGGCACAGCCGTTGGGAAAGTGGCAGCCGCGATGAATGAGCGTCGATGCGAGGCGCTGGTGCTAATCGTCAGCCGAAAAGCGATCGTACCCATGGCGAGCAGATCGATGCGAGGCGATCTGCCAGTGCCGATCGCCAATCCCACTGAAGGCGGGCGTCAGGCCGGAACGATACCGGCCCGGAACCCTGCCGCTTCTATTCCCAGAATGGCCACTTGCTCGTCCTCGTCCGAGGACGCACCGCTGGCTCCCACGGCACCGATCACTTCGTCATTGTTCGAGAGAATCAACACTCCGCCCGGTACGGGCACGAAGTGCCCGTCGGAAGCCGCCGCCACCGAGGCTAGAAAAGCAGGACGTGATTCGTTTCGCTCGCCGACCGTACGGCTGGATATACCGTTGCCCAGTGCCGCAAAGGCTTTGCCTCTGGCGACCGGAAAGCGCAAGGGTGCACAGCCATCTTCGCGTTCGGCCGCGATGAGGTTGCCGCCGGCATCCATGACGAATAGGGTGAGCGGTTCCATATCCTTGGCTCTTGCCTCGGCGAACGCGGCATCGATAATTCGCCGGGCTTGTGCCCGTGATATGACTACGTTCGAACGATATACCTTGCCAGCCATGTTATTTCCTCTGAGGGCCCGGTGCAGAGCCAGGCGAACTGATCAGGCCCGTGCATTGCAGGGCAACAGCGCGGAGCCAGGCTTTGGCGTGGCGCATATGCGCCTACCTTTGTTACTCCCTTTTAGCGTATGTCGCACTTTTGACCTATTTTGTATTCTTAATTCAAACGCTAGCAGACCTTTCACTGATATCAACAGCGGACGTGATTCAGCTATCGGTGTGCCTCATCAGGAATACGCCCCCTTGGAAAAAATTCAGCACAAGATCCTGTATCAGGAAGCCGCAAACCGAATCCGTGAGTTGATCGAGCACGGCTCGCTGGTCGCAGGTGAAAAAATTTCCGAGAAGCAGCTTTGCGAGACGTTCGGCATTTCCAGAACGCCGCTTCGCGAGGCGCTGAAGGTTTTGACTTCAGAAGGACTAGTGGAAATTCTGCCGAATCGGGGAGCACGCGTAAGCCGCTTGTCTCTAAGCGACGTGAAACACACCTACGATGTCATGGCGGCCCTGGAAGGGCTGGCCGGCGAAGCCGCCTGCTATCGTCTGAACGACGAAGAGTTGGCAGCCCTTTGCGAGCTTCACCAGAAAATGGTCGATTACTACGAGCGCAAGGACCTGCAGGCTTATTTCCAAGCCAACCAGCAAATACATGAAAGGATTCTGCTGGCTTCCGGGAACCCGATCCTGCTGGAGATGTACAACAACCTCAGCCAGCGAGTGAAAAGAATTCGCTACACGATGGAAATGAACGAAGACTTTTGGCGCAAGGCGGTGAACGACCACGAGGAAATGATCGATGCATTGCGGGATCGTGACGGCAAGCGCTTGGGCAATATTCTCAGAGGCCACCTCAGCCACAAGCTCGAAGCGGTCAATCTTGAGGGAGTAATTGTCGTGGGTTGATGGCCTGTGGAGCTGCCGGCTCGATAGCGCTGTAAGACCGATGGCGGACCCTTGAGCAAGGAACGCGCGAACTTAGCGCCTTTGAATACTCTGCCAGTTCCCCGCTGCTCCGCTGAAAGCGGTTGGCCACGTCGAGCAAGGTAAGCAACGACGCTCCGGTGAAGCACAGCGTTTAGCTCGACAAAAGCTGACCGACTTGCGCTTGGTCCCGTCACGGAAACCAAGCGCTTCCATCGGATGAATTAGCGAGTCAAATCACAGCGGCTTGCCGCGATTGCCGTGCTCGCCGACAAAGGCCTGCATCGTCTTGAGATCATTGGCCAGCACCGTGCAGCGCTCCGGTCGCTCGAACAGGTCGGCGAGGTGGGTCGGAAGCTCAAGCGCCTTACCAACACCAGCCTTCTCGACCGCCTCGGGGAATTTCACCGGATGGGCAGTGGCCAGCGTCACCATGGGTGTCGACAGGCTGCGACGGCATTCACGTGCGGCATAAACGCCGATCGCAGTGTGCGGATCAAGTAGCTCACCGGTGCTGGTGAATACTTCGGCAATGGTCTTGCAGGTCTGTTCGTCATCCACGGCCAGCGAATCGAACAGCTTGCGTGCCTCTGTCCAGCGCTCCTCTTCCACCGACAGTTTGCCACTGGACTTGAAGGTGTTCATCAGCTCGGCCACGGCGGCGCCGTTACGCCCGTGCAGATCGAACAGCAGGCGCTCGAAGTTCGACGACACCATGATATCCATGGAGGGTGACAGCGAAGGATGCAGAGTGTCCTTGTCGTAGCGGTTGCCACTCATGAAACGATGCAGAATGTCGTTGCGGTTGGTCGCGACCACCAGTTGGCTGATCGGCAGGCCCATGTTGCGCGCCAGGTAGCCGGCGAAGATGTCGCCGAAGTTACCGGTCGGCACGGAGAACGCCACCGAACGCGCCGGACCGCCCAACTGTAGCGCGGCGTGGAAGTAGTAGACGATCTGGGCCATGATCCGCGCCCAGTTGATCGAGTTCACTGCCACCAGACGAGTTCCCTTGAGGAAGCCCTGATCGGCAAAGCTGTCCTTGACCATTTCCTGGCAGTCATCGAAGTTGCCTTCGATGGCGATGTTGTGGATGTTGTCACCGTAAATGGTCGTCATCTGCCGGCGCTGCACTTCCGATACGCGGTTGTGCGGATGCAGGATGAAGATGTCGACGTTGTCGCAACGACGGCAGCCTTCGATCGCCGCCGAGCCGGTATCCCCAGAGGTCGCACCGATGATCACCACGCGCTCGCCACGCTTGGCCAGCACGTAGTCAAGCAAGCGGCCGAGCAGTTGCAGGGCGAAATCTTTGAACGCCAGGGTTGGGCCGTGAAATAGCTCCAGGACCCATTCGTTGCCGTTCAGCTGACGCAGGGGAGCGACCGCGCCATGTGCGAAGACGCCGTAGGTTTCTTCGAGAATCTGCTTGAAATCGGCATCTGGAATGCTGCCGGAAACGAACGGGCGCATAACCTTGAAGGCCAGCTCGTGGTACGGCAGACCCGACCAGGAGGCAATTTCCTCGACAGTGAAGCGCGGCAGGTTTTCCGGTACGTAGAGGCCACCGTCGCTGGCCAGTCCGGCGAGCAGCACGTCTTCGAAATTCAGGGCGGGCGCCTGGCCACGGGTACTGATGTAGCGCATTTTTTCAAACCTTCGGTTCGAGCCTGAAGCCTGAAGCCTGAAACCTGAGCGATCCACTCTGGCTTCCAGTTCCCAGCTTCCAACTCCAGTTAATTCAGCTGTTCCACACGAATCCGCACGACGTCGCCACTGACCCCTTCGAGCTGCTCGAGGGCCGAGATGGCGTCGTCGATGCGCTTTTCCAAAACCCGGTGAGTGACCAGGATCATCGGCACCAGGCCGTCATGCTCCTCGGCTTCCTTCTGCATGATCGACTCGATGTTGATCCCGCGCTCGGACAAGATGGTCGCGACCTGGGCCAGAACACCAGGATGATCCTTGGCCTGAATGCGCAGGTAATAGGCGCTTTCGCAGGCGCCGATCGGCAGGATCGGGTGGGCCGAAAGCGAGTCGGGTTGGAACGCCAGATGCGGGACGCGATTGTTCGGGTCAGTGGTCAGCGCGCGGGCCACGTCGACAAGATCGGCGACAACTGCCGATGCCGTCGGCTCCATGCCGGCACCCGCGCCATAATAGAGCGTCGAACCAACCGCATCACCGTTGACCATTACGGCATTCATCACGCCGTTAACGTTGGCAATCAGACGATCGGCCGGGATTAGCGTCGGGTGCACACGCAACTCGATACCCGAAGCCGTGCTGCGTGCGACTCCCAAATGCTTGATGCGATAACCCAGCGCCTCGGCATAAGTTACGTCAGCCGTGGTCAAGCGGGAGATACCTTCGGTATAGGCTTTTTCGAACTGCAAAGGCACGCCAAAGGCAATGGACGCAAGAATCGTCAGCTTGTGCGCAGCGTCGATTCCCTCGACGTCGAAGGTCGGATCGGCCTCGGCGTAACCCAGCTCCTGCGCCTCCTGGAGTACATCTTCGAAGGTGCGGCCCTTCTCGCGCATCTCGGTGAGGATGAAATTGCCGGTACCGTTGATGATACCCGCTAGCCAGTTGATCTGATTACCCGCCAAGCCTTCACGAATCGCCTTGATCACCGGGATTCCGCCAGCAACCGAGGCTTCGAACGCGACGATGACGCCTTTCTCACGAGCCCTGGCGAAAATTTCGTTGCCATGCACCGCGATCAACGCCTTGTTCGCGGTAACCACGTGCTTGCCGTTTTCGATCGCCTTGAGAACCAACTCACGGGCCAGGGTATAACCGCCGATCAGCTCGACGACGATATCGATTTCGGGGTTGTTTGCGACGTCGAAGATATCAGCGGTAATCGGGGTGTCACCGGTATCGCACCTGGGGTTCGGATGGCGTGCAGCAATCTGCGCAACCTCGATTCCACGCCCGGCACGGCGGGCTATTTCCGCAGCGTTGCGCTCGAGCACATTGAAGGTACCGCTACCGACGGTTCCCAGCCCACAGATGCCAACTTTGACCGGTTTCAAGCTGCACTCCCCATTACCAACGAACGGCCGAGTACAGCGGCCGAACAAAAGAGTCGCACATTACGAAGCGCGCGGGGTTTAGTCAAATCGGTGGAGATGATGACGCGACCCGCCG
This sequence comes from Stutzerimonas sp., assembly GCF_982611455.1. Taxonomy (NCBI): domain Bacteria; kingdom Pseudomonadati; phylum Pseudomonadota; class Gammaproteobacteria; order Pseudomonadales; family Pseudomonadaceae; genus Stutzerimonas; species Stutzerimonas sp. Next base: position 18,600 of record NZ_CEXBBO010000019.1, on the reverse strand, counting down.
CTATCTGGAATTGCCTAGCAGTCTCAGGCGCTGGTGCCATTGTGCGAGCGACTCGTCCGGGTATTCATCGAAACAGCGATCATCAGGGCCAATCTGCAGCTCGACCCAAGAGGCTTTCGAAGCCAGCATCAGATGGGTCGACTCCGGAGGACTCGGTAAATCGGTATCGATAGCGGATGCGTGAGGGTGAACCAAATCCGGCCAATTCGGATCCCACAGCCAGAGCGCGCTACCGCAATGCTTGCAGAAATGACGCTGGCCATCGCTGATGGTGGTTGAACCCGTTTGCGCATCAACCATCTTCGCCTGATAGATGCTCAGGTGTTCGCGCCCTTCGACAGTCAGGGTTCGATGATCACCACCCAGGTTGATTGCATAGCCACCCGCCCCAGCCGTCTTGCGACAGATAGTGCAATAGCACCGCATGAAGGGATAAGGTTCGGCCGACTCGAGCGAAAAACGCACAGCCTTGCAGTGACAGGAACCTTCGAGTTTCATCTTCGCGCCTCCTTGGTATGTATGCCTTCAGGCTTTGAACGCAGGGGGCGCAACAGTTCAGGCGGTGCCAAACAGGAGGACGTCTTTTCGACTGAAGGCGCCCTCCTCGAATATCACTTCGCCTTCAATGCGAGCTCGGCAAGCTGTGGTGCGGGCTGGTAACCAGGAATGATCTGACCGTCAGCGAGAACGATCGCCGGGGTGCCTTGAACACCAATCAACTGACCCAGCTCGTACTGCTCGGCCACTGGATTGTCGCAGCTGGCGGAAGATACTTCCTCACGCGCCTTGGCCTTGTTCATCGCAGCCTGACGATCCTTGGCGCACCAAACGCTAGCCAGCGTATTGGCCCCGTGGCTACCCATACCCTGCCTTGGGAAGGCCATATAGCGAACCTCGACGCCCAGGCGATTCAGCTCAGGCACTTCGCTGTGTAGCTTCTGGCAATAGCCGCAATCGGTATCGGTAAACACCGTGATATGGGTCTTCGGTTTCTCGGGGGCGAACACCACCATCTCGCTGGTAGGAATGGCGTCGATCGCCTTGGCAACCGAGCGGCTCTGGGCCTGCTCGGTCAGGTTGGTCGCCTGACCGTTCTTGAACTGGAACATGTAACCCTGGATCAAAAATTGTCCGTCAGCACTGGCGTAGAGCTGACGTCCGCCCTTGAGCTGCACCTGGTAAACACCGTCCATGGGGCTTTCGGCAATCGCTTCGATCGGCATGTCGGGCTGAATGGAGAGCAAGGATTCACGGATCGCCTTGTCGGCGTCCGCAGCCAGCGCAACGGAGCCTGCCAGACCGATAGTCGCGGCAGCAAAAAAACGAATCACGCGCATGAAATCTCCTGGCGACTTCGATCAAGGTAAGACAGGCAGATTAACATAGGCACTGCCATACGGCGCATGGCGCCAGGTTTCGGTCGTTGGCTTTGCGGTTGTCACGCACCTTGCCAGCGACCGCTACTCAGCCACGCGGGTGGTGCTGCGCATGCAGTTCCTGCAGGCGCGCACGAGCGATGTGTGTATATATTTGCGTGGTAGATAAATCGCTGTGGCCGAGCAGCATTTGCACGGTGCGAAGATCCGCGCCGTGGTTGAGCAAATGCGTGGCGAACGCATGACGCAGCGTATGCGGTGAAATCGATACCGCTATCCCCGCGACCTTAGCGTGCAGCTTGATTCGATACCAGAAGGTCTGGCGCGTCATCTGGTCGCCGCGCAGACTGGGAAAGATCACATCGCTGGCCTTACCCGCAAGGAGCGTCCCGCGGGCATCGCGCAGGTAGCGCGTCAGCCAGTGCATGGCCTCCTCGCCCAGCGGCACCAAACGCTCCTTGTTGCCCTTGCCGAAGGTACGCAGCACACCCTGGCGAAGATTGATCTGTTCCAGGCTGAGGCTGACCAATTCAGTCACTCGCAAACCAGACGCATAAAGGACCTCCAGCATCGCACGGTCGCGCATTCCCAGCGGCTCTCCGATATCGGGAGCGGCCAGCAATGCCTCGACATCTGCCTCGGACAACGCCTTGGGCAGCGGGCGTCCAAGTTGCGGCAGATCGACCCGCAGCGTAGGGTCGACCGAGATCGAACCTTCGCGCAGGAGGAACCGGTAGAAGCCACGAAGCCCGGAAAGTAGCCGTGCAGTAGAGCGAGCCTTATAGCTGCTAGCCAGACGCCAGGCAAGATGATCCAGGATCATGTCGCGGCCAGCATCGACCAAGCGCACGCCGTGCTCGTCGAGCCAGCCGTTAAACAACGTCAGGTCGCTGCGATAGGCCTCGCGAGTGTTGTCCGACAATCCCTTCTCGAGCCAAAGTGCATCGAGGAAACGGTCAATTATGGGGTCGTCAAGTGCAGGCATGAAGGGTGTTCGGCAGGTGGAAGCGCGCTAGTGTTCCATAGGCCGCATCAGCTCCGCCAGAATCAGTCGCCAATCGCCGGCAACACGGCCACAGGGAAATCAACGCCGCCTACTGCAACGAAGCTGAAGGTGTCTTGGCGGCAAGCTCGCGACCGTCGCTCTACATGCTTTCGACATCCACCTTGAGACGGGTATTGCCGGCACGAACCACACGACCGATCAGCTCAACGATCGAACCGGCAGGAGTCGGGTGATTGAAATCCACCCGGTCGCAAGAAACCGTTACCAGCGGCAAGCAACAGAAACGCGTTGCGATGATGAGCGACACCTCATCCAGGCAAGCGCGGTGCCGCCGAACAGTGTGATTGGTAACAGCAGAAGCAGCGCCTTGGTTACCTGACGGATCACTCGGTACGGTGCTGGATCTCAACTTCTCTGGAAGGGGGTGACACCACTCCAGATTGGAGCCGCCACCGTGTTGCGAATCTGGTCTTATTGTCACGCCACCACAAGCAACAACCGTAACTTGTAATGTACGTATTCAGTCGAATATTGACCCAATAAAAAAGCAGCCCGTAGGCTGCTTTTTTAAAAGAAAACCTTCCTCAGGAAAGCTTTTCCTTGATGCGGGCTGCCTTGCCGGACAGCGCGCGAAGGTAGTACAGCTTGGCTTTGCGAACATCACCACGGCGCTTGACGCTGAGGCTGTCGACCATTGGGCTGTAGTACTGGAAGGTACGCTCAACGCCAACGCCGTTAGATATCTTGCGAACGGTGAATGCGCTGTTCAGGCCGCGGTTACGCTTGCCGATAACGACGCCTTCGAAGGCCTGCAGACGTTCACGCTCGCCTTCCTTTACCTTCACCTGGACGACAACAGTGTCACCGGGGGCAAACGGAGGCAGTTCTTTGGTCATCTGCTCGGCTTCGAGCGCCTGGATAATTTTGTTGGTCATGCTGTGTGCTCCTGAGACAAGCCGTTCTGGCGTGCCATCGATACGTTAACTATCGTCCCGCTGTCGGATGTATTCCTTCAGCAGCTTTTGTTCTTCCCCAGAAAGCGAGCGGCTATCCAGAAGATCAGCACGGCGTTCCCAGGTCCTGCCGAGGGACTGCTGCAAGCGCCAGCGCCGGATGTGTTCATGGTTGCCGCTAAGCAGCACCTCAGGAACACGTTTATCCGCATACACTTCCGGTCGCGTGTAGTGCGGACAGTCGAGCAGGCCGTCGGTAAACGAATCCTCCTCAGCGGAATCAGCATGCCCCAAGGCTCCAGGGAGCAATCGGGTCACTGCATCGATCAGCACCATCGCCGGCAACTCACCACCGGACAGTACGTAGTCGCCGATCGACCATTCTTCATCGACATGCGCTTGGATAAAGCGCTCGTCGATACCCTCGTAACGACCGGCTATAAGGATCAGCGCCTCTTCCTTCGCCAAGTCACGAACATCAGCTTGCTTAAGCTGACGCCCCTGCGGCGAAAGGTAGATCACTTTCGCCTTCTCGCCTGCGGCCTGCATGGCATCAGCCAGGGCAAGCTCCAGCGGCTTGATCTTCATTACCATGCCGGGGCCACCACCGAAGGGGCGATCATCCACCGTCTGGTGACGATCTTCGGTATAGGCGCGCGGGTTCCAGCACTGCAACTGGAGCAACCCCTGCTTTACCGCGCGACTGGTAATACCGTAGTCGCGGATGGCAGCGAACATGTCCGGAAACAGACTGATCACATCGACACGTAGACTGGGCATGTCGGTCAGAAATCCGCATCCCATTCAACGTGCATCTCGCCGGCATCCAGATCGACCTTCAAGACACACGGGTCGGTGTATGGTAGCAGTCGCTCACGATCATCCAGGCTACCGTCGAACGGCTTGACCACCAGGACATCGTTGGCTCCCGTCTCGAGCAGATGGTCTACCCGGCCGAGAACTTGCCCGAGCTGGTTGATGACTGTCAGACCCTGAAGCTGGAACCAGTAAAACTCGTCATCGGTCAATGCAGGAAGTTCGCTACGGGGTATGCAAATATCGAAATCGGCGTAGCTACGCGCCTCTTCACGATCAGTCAGCCCTTTCAGCGTCGCCACCAGGATCTTGCCCTGAAGGCGCCCCTTGACCAGGTCGACCTGCTTGACCTCGTCACCTCGCCTGAGCGTCCAGCGACGATATTCCAGCAGGTTGTCGATCGGATCGGTAAAGGAATAGATCTTTACGTCACCACGCACGCCATGCACCGAAACGATCTTGCCGATGACGATCAGGTCTTCGGCCGGGGCTGACGTTGCGTTCATGTGTTTCAGGCAGCAGCCTTGGCAGCTTCCTTCAGCAGCTGAGCAACACGCTCAGACGGCTGTGCGCCCTGGCCCAGCCAGTATGTGGCACGCTCCTGGTTTACAGAGAGCTTCACTTCCGCACCCGAGGCGACCGGATTGAAGAAACCGATACGCTCAACGAAACGACCATCGCGCGGGTTGCGGCTGTTGGTCACGGTCAGGTGGTAGAAAGGGCGCTTCTTGGAGCCGCCACGGGCGAGACGAATAGTTACCATGTGAACATCGTTCCTGTAGTCGGTACAGCAAATCTGAATGCAGGGCCCAAGGCCCGAAAGGCCGCATATTCTAAGGATTATCCGGACTTTTGCAAATGGCTTTTTCAAAAACAACCGCAGGCCCTTGCAGCAGGCCTATCACGCTTCGGCGGGCGCTTGGTAAAAGAGCCGCCCGCAACGCGAGAAATCAGAATTTGGGCATCCCGCCGCCCCCCGGGAGCATTCCGCCCATACCGCGCATCATCTTCGCCATGCCGCCTTTGCCGCTGACCTTCTTCATCATCTTCTGCATCTGCTTGTGCTGCTTGATAAGCCGACCGATATCCTGCGCCTGTGTGCCGGACCCCATGGCGATGCGACGCTTGCGAGAACCGCTGATGATGTCCGGATTACGCCGCTCGACGGGCGTCATCGAGTTGATGATGGCTTCCATTTGCTTGAACTGTTTCTCAGCTGCTCCTTGCGCGCTGCCCATCTGCGACAGATTCATGCCTCCGATTGCAGGCAACTTGTCCATCAGACCGCCGAGACCACCCATGTTTTTCATTTGCTGAAGTTGATCGCGGAAATCTTCCAGATCGAAGCCCTTACCCTTCTTCAACTTCTTGGTGAGCTTCTCGGCCTTTTCTCGATCCAGGGTCTGTTCGGCCTGCTCGATCAGGCTGAGTACATCGCCCATGCCAAGGATACGCGAGGCGATCCGATCAGGATGAAACGGCTCTAGCGCGTCGCTCTTCTCACCCATGCCGAGAAATTTGATCGGTTTTCCGGTGATATGGCGCACTGACAACGCGGCGCCACCGCGTGCGTCACCGTCGACCTTGGTCAGCACCACGCCGGTCAACGGCAGCGCTTCACCGAAAGCCTTCGCTGTGTTGGCAGCATCCTGACCAGTCATGGCGTCGACAACGAACAACGTCTCCGCCGGATTGATCGCCGCGTGAACCGCCTGGATCTCGGCCATCATTTCGGCATCAATGGCCAGGCGACCGGCGGTATCGACCAATACCACGTCGATATATTTGAGCTTGGCCTCGCGAATGGCTGCCTGAGCGATCTCGACCGGTTTCTGGCTGATATCCGAAGGAAAGAAGGTCACGCCCACTTCCGCAGCCAGCGTTTCCAGTTGCTTGATCGCCGCCGGGCGATAAATGTCTGCGGAAACCACCAGTACCGATTTTTTCTTGCGCTCCTTAAGGAAGCGCGCCAGCTTGCCAACGGTGGTGGTCTTGCCCGCGCCCTGCAGACCCGCCATCAGTACCACAGCCGGCGGCACCACACTCAAGGCAAGGTCTTCGTTGGCCGCGCCCATCAGCTCTTCCAGCTCGGCGCGAACGATCTTCACGAAAGCCTGGCCAGGTGTCAGGCTCTTGGAAACCTCCGTACCGACGGCCCGATCCTTGACCTTGGCGACGAAATCCTTGACCACTGGCAGCGCGACGTCGGCCTCGAGCAGTGCCATTCGAACTTCACGCAGGGTGTCTTTGACGTTGTCCTCGGTCAGCTTGGCCTTGCCTGTAACGTGGCGAAGCGTTTGCGAGAGGCGATCGGTTAGGTTTTCAAACATGTGCCGTTTCCACGCTAGATGTGGTTAAGGCATCGATTATAGAAGCTGCGACCCCTATGCCGGTACCCCGCCGTCAATGCTTTTGATCGCGACCGCCGAACTAACTCGACGACATGAACCGCAACGCGTTGACGACAAGCAAGGGCACCGTACCGATCCAGCAACAGCAACCAATAAACAGCGCCAACCTACCCCTGCATTCGCACGCTTTTGCGCTTCGGGTGTTTGTGCCACACTCAACGCCTTCCAAACCTGTTAACGGACCTATGCATCCTTTGCTACCGAGCCTAGCTGCCGCCTGTCTTTATGCTGGTGTCACCGGATATCAAGGCCTACGCCTGGCGCAACGTACCGTACCGGATAAACGCCTGCTTCTCGCGTTGGGCGCACTGGCGCTAATTGCGCACGGAGTGAGCCTGTTTATTCAACTGCTCTCGCCGAGCGGCCTGCACCTGGATTTCTTCACTGCATCGAGTCTGATAGCCGCGGCCGTGATCCTCTTGATCCTGCTCGCACTGTATCGAATGCCGGTCGAGAATCTGCTGCTGTTGCTTTTCCCACTGGGCTGTCTGACGGTACTTTTCGCCCAGTTCGCCCCGTCCGGCACTGCGCCCGCCATCAGCGAGCAGCCGGGAATCCTTGCGCACATCCTGCTCTCCATCCTTGCCTATGGGATGCTCACGATTGCGGTATTTCAATCGCTGCTTCTTCTGTTGCAGGACCACCATCTCAGGCACAAGCATCCGTCCGGCCTGATCAAGAACTTTCCGCCTTTGCAGACCATGGAAAGCCTGCTGTTCGGCTTCCTGCTGGCCGGTTGGCTGCTGCTTTCGGCCTCGCTGATTTCCGGCTGGCTGTTTCTCGATAACCTGTTCGCCCAGCATCTGGTGCACAAGACGCTGCTATCGGTCATCGCCTGGGTAGTTTTTGGCCTGCTGCTATGGGGGCGCCACCAGCTTGGCTGGCGCGGCTACAAGGCCATCCGCTGGACGCTTGCGGGCTTCTGCCTGCTGATGTTGGCCTACTTCGGCAGCAAGCTGGTCCGCGAATTCATCCTGCATATCTAAGGCAACCACGTGGAAAATCTACACCCCGGCTTTCTGGTCGGCTTGCTGGTCTTCCTGCTTCTTTGCTCGGCATTCTTCTCCAGCTCCGAAACCGGGATGCTTAGCCTCAACCGCTACCGCCTTCGCCACCAGGCCAAGGAAGGGCACCGTGGTGCAATACGCGCCAGCGACCTGCTGGCACGGCCGGACCGACTGCTCGGGACCATCCTGGTCGGCAACAACTTCGTCAATATCCTCGCCTCGTCGATAGCAACCGTCCTGGCCATAAAGCTATGGGGCGAAGCCGGCATCGCGATCGCGACTATCGGCCTGACCATCATCCTGCTGATCTTCGGTGAGATCACGCCAAAGACCCTGGCGGCTTTGCGACCCGAGGCGGTTGCATACCCGGTCAGTCTTCCGCTTCTATTGCTACAGAAAGTGCTCTACCCACTGGTGGCACTGCTCGGCTGGATCAGCAACGGATTGCTCAAACTGCTCGGCGTGGACCCGTCAAAGAAAGGCACCGATAGCCTGTCCACCGAAGAGCTGCGTAGCGTGGTGCGCGAATCGGGCAGCAACATGCCGATGAATCGGCAAAGCATGTTGCTCGGCATCCTTGATCTGGAACGAGTCACCGTCGACGACATCATGATTCCGCGCAACGAGGTCACCGGCATTGATCTCGAGGACGATCTGGAAACCATAGTGACCCAGCTGCGCACTACGCCGCACACCCGCCTTCCGGTATTTCGCAAGGACATCAACCAGATCGAAGGCATCGTGCATATGCGCCAGATCGCGCGCCTGCTGAGCCACGATCAGTTGACGCGGGAAAACCTGCTGGAAGCTTGCAACGAGCCCTACTTCGTGCCCGAAAGCACGCCGTTGTCGACGCAACTGCTGAATTTCCAGAAGCAGAAGCGCCGCATCGGCATCGTCGTCGACGAGTATGGCGATGTGCTGGGTATCGTCACACTGGAAGATATTCTCGAGGAGATCGTCGGCGAGTTCAGCAATCAGGATGCCTTACGCAGTCCCGACATACATCCGCAGGACGACGGCACCCTGGTTATTGATGGTGCCGCCTATCTACGTGAAGTGAACCGCGCGCTCGGCTGGCAGCTGCCCTGCGACGGCCCCAAGACCCTCAACGGATTGATAACCGAGGCACTGGAGCACATTCCGGACAGCGGCATTTGTCTGCAGATCGACCAGTACCGCCTGGAGATACTGCAGGCGGCCGACAACCGCGTGAAAAGCGTGCGAGCCTGGGTCATCGAGAGCCCCCCAGCACCATCGAACGACGCGCAATAGCCGCGTCATTCAGACCCGCGCCTCGTCTAGAGCTGCGTATCGATCGCCGACGCGGCTCGTAGCGCCTTGTCGCGCGCCGCCTCGGTCGATTCATCACGGGCCAGTGCGACTCCCATCCGCCGCTGGCCACTGACACCCGGCTTGCCGAAAAGCCGCAACGCGGTATCCGGCTCGGCCATCGCCGCTGCCAGATTACCGAAGCTCACCTGTGCGGACTCGCCCTCCACCAGTACTACGGCCGAAGCGGACGGGCCGTGCTGCCGAATCGCCGGAATCGGCAAGCCGAGAATCGCTCGCGCATGCAAGGCGAACTCGGACAAATCCTGAGAAATAAGGGTCACCAAACCGGTATCGTGCGGCCGCGGCGAGACCTCGCAGAACCACACCTGATCATTTTTAACGAACAATTCGACACCGAAGATGCCGCGCCCACCCAGAGCACCGGTTACGGCTAGGGCAATTCGCTCGGCCTCGGCCATCGCCCCGGCGGTCATCGGCTGCGGCTGCCAGGATTCCTGATAATCGCCTTTCTCCTGACGATGCCCGACCGGCTGACAGAACGTGGTTCCGCCCGCGTGGCGGACCGTCAGCAATGTGATCTCATAGTCGAAATCGATAAAGCCCTCGACAATCACCCGCCCCTTGCCAGCCCGGCCACCGGCCTGGGCGTACTCCCAGGCGGGGAGAATATCGGACTCGCCGCGTAACACCGACTGACCCTTGCCAGATGAACTCATGACAGGTTTTATCAAGCATGGAAACCCGAGCGCTGAAGCCGCCGCACGGCATTCCTCCAGCGAGTCCGCGAAGCGATAGGGCGATGTGGGAAGCCCAAGCTCTTCGGCAGCCAGCCGGCGAATGCCTTCACGATTCATGGTCAGCTGAGCGGCCCTCGCGGTCGGGATTACCGTATAGCCCTCGCCCTCCAGTTCGACCAGCGTCGCGGTGGCAATCGCCTCGATTTCCGGCACGATGAAGTGCGGCTGCTCCTGCTCGATGATTGCCCGCAACGCCGCGCCATCGAGCATGTCGATCACATGATGGCGATGCGCGACCTGCATGGCCGGTGCATTGGCGTAACGGTCCACCGCAATGACTTCCACGCCCAGGCGTTGAAGCTCGATGACCAGCTCCTTGCCAAGCTCACCGGAACCACAGAGCAGCACACGAGTAGCGCTGGCAGACAGGGGAGTGCCTATTCGGGGCATGGTATTCCTCGTTATTCGATCGTATTCAAAGCCGCACACCGACGCGTTGCGCATCGGTGTTAGAGCAGCAGACCACTCGCCTGCGCACGCTCGTGGCAACGCAGTAACACGTCGCGCCGCTCGGCATTGTTCATACAGCTCCAGCGACGGATCTCATCGACGCTGCGCTGGCAGCCGGTGCAGATATCATCCTCATCCAATGCGCAGATACTCACACAAGGAGAGGCGACAGGCTTGTCCTGAGCGTTCAATCGTCTTGTTCCGACAGGTCACGAGCGTAACGCTGAGCGTTGTGCACATAATGCGCAGCGCTGGCTTCGAGCATCTTCTTCTGCTGCTCGGTCAGTTCGCGAACCACCTTGCCCGGCGAGCCCACCACCAGCGAACCGTCGGGGATCTCCTTGCCTTCAGCGATCAGCGCGTTTGCGCCGATGATGCAGTACTTGCCGATTTTCGCCCCATTGAGAATCACCGCATTGATGCCGACAAGGCTGTAGTCGCCTACCGTGCAACCGTGCAGCATCGCGTTATGGCCAACGGTGACGCCAGTGCCGAGCGTTAGCGGGTGACCCATGTCGGTATGCATGACGCTCCCGTCCTGCACGTTGCTGTTCTCGCCGATATGGATCAGCTCGTTGTCACCACGCAGCACGGCGCCAAACCAGACGCTGGCTCCGGCATCCAGGCGAATCTTGCCGACCAATGTGGCGTTCGGTGCCACCCAGCTTTGCGGGTGGGTTTCAACGCAGGAGTCACCCAGGCGATATTTCACGGTCATGACCTCGTTTGGCTCAGATCGACAAAGGAAGCGGGAGGCTGGCGCAACTCAATCCCGGCGTCGTACACCAGATTTACCAGCTCGACGATCATGATGGCTGTCAGCCCCCAGATTTTGTATTCGCCATAACGGTAAGACGGGACGTACCAGGCGCCACCCTGATAATCGATTCGGTGGATAACTTCACGCGGACCCTGGCAGAAGAACTCCAAGGGCACGGAAAAGACCGAGGCTATTTCGGCATCATTCGCACGATATTCGACGTAGTCCGGCACGATCCCAACGTAAGGGGTGACATGAATGCCATGGCGCGAAACAAGGCTACTGAGAGGCCCGACGATTTCCACGATCCCCGGTGCCAGACCAACCTCTTCCTCGGCCTCGCGCAGAGCTGTATCGATCAGATCGCGATCTTCCGGATCACGGCGACCGCCCGGAAACGCCACCTCTCCGCCGTGTGTGGACAAACCACTGGCGCGAAGAGTCAACACCAGCTCCGGTGAGTCACCACGGGTAATCGGCATCAATACCGCCGCCTCAGGCATACGGCCTTCCGGCTCCAGAAGATGCGGGGAGTAGTCGCGCACCCGTTGGAGAATCTTGTCCAGCATGAAACTTCTCTTTCTGTCTTTGATAGGCATCATGGCATGAATCAGCAGGGTGCCCAAGACAGGCAAAGCTAAAACCCGGCGCTTTCAGCTTTAACGGTGACGGCTCGCTCCTGCATCAACCACCGCCCGGTAATAGAAAATTTTTTTGTCCCGAGACCGCTTTCAGCATTAGCCTGCTATCGGGTCAAAATACAGTAGGGTGATCGACTCACCACCGAAGGAATCGCGATGAAATTCTGTAGCCAGTGCGGAGGCCCGATAACAGAACTGATCCCTGATGGGGACAACAGGGCCCGCTTTGTCTGTGGATCATGCAACATGATTCACTATCAGAATCCACGTATCGTCGCCGGCTGCCTCCCCGTTTGGGAAGATCATGTGCTGCTCTGCCGACGCGCAATCGAACCGCGACGCGGATACTGGACACTGCCGGCAGGCTTCATGGAAAACGGCGAAACCATGCAGCAAGCAGCGGAGCGAGAGACATTGGAAGAAGCATGCGCCAGAGTCACGGACCTGCAGCTCTATACATTGTTCGATCTGCCGCACATCAATCAGGTCTATATGTTCTTTCGTGCCGAATTGGTCGACGAGCAATTCTGCGCGGGCACCGAGAGCCTTGAAGTGAGGCTTTTTCGGCAGACCGAAATCCCTTGGTCGGCGCTCGCTTTTCCGACGGTAGGCCGTACCCTAGAATACTTCTTCGCCGACCGGGTGCAGCAGACCTTCCCGGTGCGCAACGAAGCCATCGAAGCAATGCGGGTGGCATACAAACAGGTTTGATGCCGTAAGGATTCAGGAAAGCTCCAATGCGCTGGCTGTTAGCGATTTTCTGCTTCACGTTTGCCGCCCTATCCCATGCCACCTCCGCGCCAGTGCTCGATGACTTTTTTATCGACAAGGTTCTGGTAGTCAAATCCGAGCGCAAGCTGCACCTGATCAGCCGGGGCGTCATGATGAAGAGCTATCGCGTCTCGCTGGGCAAGCAGCCGGGGCCCAAGCAGCGCGAAGGCGATCACCGGACGCCCGAGGGGCTCTATTGGATCGACTGGCGCAAGACTTCAGACAAATACAACCTGGCGATGCACATTTCTTACCCGAACGCCAAGGATCTGGCCCGAGCCAGCGGTGACGGCTCGCGGCCAGGCAGCATGATCATGCTCCACGGGACCCCGCTCGATGAAGAGTATCCGGAATGGTTCTTTCATACCCTCGACTGGACCGAAGGCTGCATCGCACTGAAGAACGACGACATGCGTGAGATCTGGAATCTGGTACAGGACGGCACCTTGATCGAGATTCGCCCCTAGCGGTCTGTTTAATTCGATTAGTCAATTTTGGCGCCTGGGGCCAGCTACAGCGTGGCCTACCGTGTTAGCGCTTTTCCTATCGACAGCGCAGCGCCTTGCCTCAGGAGCTAGGTGAGTTAACCAACTAATTACCTAGGCCACTAACCGAGCTTGGCAGGAAGCAGAGCAGCACGTTAACGTGAACCCATCTCCCCGCCATTCGATCAGCCATGACGACGACCTTTTCAGATAAGCAATTGCAGCTGGATAACCAGCTGTGCTTTGCGCTCTACTCCGCCTCGCTGCAGATGACCAAGGCCTACAAGCCGTTGCTGCAGAGCATTGGTCTGACGTACCCGCAGTATCTGGCGATGCTCGTGTTGTGGGAGCGCGACGGCCTAACCGTTGGTGAAATCAGCGCCCGCTTGCTGACCGAGCCCGGCTCGCTAACGCCACTGCTTAAACGCCTGGAAGCTGAAGGACTGATCAGCCGGACCCGCAGTAACACGGATGAACGAGTGGTAGAGCTGCACCTTACCGATGCCGGGCGTGCCCTCAAGCAGCGCGCCGAAGACTTCCCCTCCTGCATGGTCGAGTGCACCGGCCAGTCGCCCGAAGCGCTTCTGGCCTTGCGCAACCAGCTCGTGTCCCTTCGCAGCGCCTTGCTGAGAACGACCTGACCGCGAACGGATAGCGTCCGCAAGCTCCTTCATTCAAAGCAAACCGCTCGTGTCGTGCGGCCCCGATATTTATCTTGTGCGCAAAATATTATCGCGATAACTTAAATGTCCGCTATTAATTACCGAAGGAATCGAATCATGCAAACCATCAAGGTTCTCTATACCGCTATTGCTACCGCTATCGGAGGCCGTGACGGTCGTGCCGCATCTTCCGACGGCCTGCTCGACGTGAAGCTTTCGACCCCTCATGAACTGGGCGGTCAGGGCGGCGAAGGCACCAATCCTGAGCAACTGTTCGCTGCGGGCTACTCGGCATGCTTTATCGGCGCGCTCAAATTCACCGCCAGCCAGCTGAAGCAACAGCTGCCCGCCGACACTGCGGTCACCGGAAAGGTTGGCATCGGCCAGATTCCGGGCGGATTCGGGCTCGAAGTAGAGCTGAACGTCAGCCTGCCAGGCCTCGACCAGACAACCGCCGAGCAACTGACCGAAGCCGCACACAAGGTATGCCCTTACTCCAACGCGACGCGTGGAAATATCGAGGTGCGCCTGAACGTCAATGTGTGATCCCTGCCCTCGTCGGCGCAACGAAAAACCCCGAGTCGCGATTGGCGACCCGGGGTTTCTCGTTCAGCATCAATCAGAACTGCATGTCGGAAAGCCGCCACACCTCGAATGCTGGCGTCTCGTACGGATGCGCTCTTTTGAGCGCCTTGACGCTGTCGTGAATCAACTCGTCAGCCACCACCAGCTCAACCTTCCACTCCGATACTGATTGCAACTGGCCCTGCTGGCCGAGAAATGGCTGACTGCCTTCGAGCGGCCGATACTGTCCATGCCCAAGTACCTGCCAGCAACAGCTGTCATATGCACCAATACGCCCGGCCCCGGCTGCAAAAACCGCTTTCTTGACTGCGTCCAGATGACTCTCCGGAACATAGAAACACAGCTTGTACATCAACGTCTCCGCACAAAGAACAATCGGCGGAACACCTTCCCCACCGAATAAAAACCAGTTTTCAAAAGCCGACAGGCAACCTGCCAGCGTTCGACATAAGACGGTGCCTTAGGTGCTTGGTTCAGCGATCACGGTCGGCCGCCCCATGGTTACGGAAAAAGCCCGGAGCGCCTGCACGCTACCGAGCTTTTTCTTTTCCTTCGCAGACCTGAATCAGTCGACCCAGACCCTCGCGTTGCGGAACATCCGCATCCAACCGCCGTCTTCCTGCCACTCATCCGGGCGCCAGGAGTTGGTCACCGCTCGGAAGACGCGCTCCGGGTGCGGCATCATGATGGTCACGCGACCGTCGCGGGTAGTGAGACCGGTGATGCCGCGCGGCGAACCGCCCGGGTTGGCCGGATAGCGCTCGGTGACCTTCCCGTAATTATCGATATAACGCAGCGCCACAGTGCCGGACAGATCGGCTTCGAGCAGCGCCTCTTCGCTTTCGAATTCCGCGTGCCCTTCCCCATGCGCAATGGCGATAGGCAGACGCGAGCCAGCCATACCCTGAAGGAAGATCGACGGCGAGTCCTGTACCTGAACCATGGCCACGCGCGCCTCGAACTGTTCGGACCGGTTGCGCACGAAGTGCGGCCAGGACTCGCTGCCGGGCACTAGCTCATGCAGGTTCGAGAGCATCTGACAGCCGTTGCAGATACCCAGCGAGAAGCTGTCCTTGCGCTCGAAGAAGGCGCTGAAGTCTTCGCGGGCGCGGCTGTTGAACAAGATCGACTTGGCCCAGCCTTCACCTGCGCCGAGCACGTCGCCATAAGAGAAGCCACCACAGGCGACCAGCCCCTTGAACCGATTGAGGCTGATGCGCCCCGACAGAATGTCACTCATATGCACGTCGACTGCGGCGAAGCCGGCGCGGTCGAACGCAGCGGCCATTTCGGTCTGACCATTGACGCCCTGCTCGCGCAGGATCGCCATTTCGGGTCTTACGCCACGCTTGATATACGGCGCCGCAACGTTCTCGTTGGGGTCAAATCCCAGATTGACGCTAAGGCCTGGGTTGTCCTCTTCGAGCAGCGCATCGAATTCCTGATCGGCACAGTCGACATTGTCGCGTAGCCGCTGGATCTGGTAGCTGGTTTCGGACCACTGACGCTGTAACAAACGACGGTCGCCGCTAAACACGTCGGCACCGTCGAACTTGATCGCCACATGACCGTTGTTGATCGGCTGACCGACCACAGCGACGCAGTCGGCCAGACCGGCCGCGCTAAACTGTGCCAGCACCACTTCGGTGTCGCCCTGGCGGACCTGAATCAGTGCACCCAATTCCTCGTTGAACAGCACCGATGGGACTTCCGCAGCATTCTCGGCCAGAGCATCAAGACA
This sequence comes from Stutzerimonas sp., assembly GCF_982611455.1. NCBI lineage: Bacteria > Pseudomonadati > Pseudomonadota > Gammaproteobacteria > Pseudomonadales > Pseudomonadaceae > Stutzerimonas > Stutzerimonas sp. The sequence goes on along the minus strand of NZ_CEXBBO010000019.1, from coordinate 2,843 downwards.
GAGGTTGAGGCCACAGTGACCGGCAAACGCCATCTCCAACGCTGTCGTCAGCAAACCACCGTCGGAACGGTCGTGATAGGCCAGCAGCAAACCGTCGGCATTCAGGCCTTGAACGACCGCAAAGAACGCCTGCAGGTCTTCAGCGTCGTCCACATCCGGCGTCTGGCGACCGATCTGACCGTAAACCTGAGCGAGGATCGAACCACCGATACGGTTCTGCCCGCGACCGAGATCGACCAGGATCAGATCGGTCTCGCCCTTATCCAGCCGCAGTTGCGGCGTCAGGGTCTCGCGAATATCGACCACAGGGGCGAAGCCGGACACGATCAACGACAACGGCGAGGTCACGCTCTTCTCCGCGTCGCCGTCGGTCCAGCGGGTCTTCATCGACATAGAGTCCTTGCCCACCGGGATGGTGATGCCCAGCTCCGGGCACAGCTCCATACCGACAGCCTTGACCGTGTCGTACAGGCGCGCATCCTCGCCTGGGTGACCGGCAGCGGCCATCCAGTTGGCGGACAGCTTGATGTCGGAAATCTTTTCGATACGTGCAGCGGCTAGGTTGGTCAGCGTCTCGCCGATCGCCATGCGTCCCGAAGCCGGCGCATCGAGCAATGCCAACGGCGTACGTTCGCCCATGGCCATGGCTTCGCCGGTGTAGACGTCGTAGCTGGTGGCTGTAACGGCACAATCAGCCACCGGAACCTGCCACGGACCGACCATCTGGTCGCGGGCAACCATGCCGGTGATGCTGCGATCGCCAATGGTGATCAAAAAGCTTTTGCTGGCTACCGCAGGGTGGTGCAGCACGCGGTTGACGGCCTCGGTCAGATCAACTTGATCCGCCGCGAAATCATCGCCTAGCTCAGCTTCGCGAGCGGCGCTGCGGTGCATGCGCGGTGCCTTGCCGAGCAGCACATTGAGCGGCATGTCGACTGGATTGTTGTCGAAATGACGATCGGCAACGGTCAGGTGCGGCTCGGCGGTCGCTTCACCGACAACGGCGAAGGGGCAGCGCTCGCGCTTGCAGATGGCCTCGAAACGTTCGAGGTCGACGGCATCGACCGACAACACGTAGCGCTCTTGGGATTCGTTACACCAGATCTCGTGGGGCGCCATGCCCAGCTCATCATTGGGCACCTTGCGCAGTTCGAAACGGCCACCGCGACCGCCATCATTGACCAGTTCCGGGAAAGCATTTGACAAGCCACCCGCACCGACGTCATGGATGAACTTGATCGGGTTGTTCTCGCCCAGTTGCCAGCAGCGGTCGATGACCTCCTGGCAGCGGCGCTCCATTTCAGGGTTGTCACGCTGTACCGAGGCAAAATCCAGGTCCGCCGAGCTGCTGCCGGTGGCCATGGATGACGCCGCGCCGCCACCGAGGCCGATCAGCATCGCCGGGCCGCCCAATACGATCAGCTTGCCGCCTACCGAGATTTCAGCCTTCTGCACATGATCTTCACGAATGTTGCCCATGCCGCCAGCGAGCATGATCGGCTTGTGATAGCCGCGTACTTCGGCGCCATGCGGTGTATCGATGGATTGCTCGAAGGTACGGAAATAACCGTTTAGCGCCGGTCGGCCGAATTCGTTATTGAAGGCCGCGCCGCCCAGCGGGCCTTCGATCATGATGTCGAGCGGCGTAACGATGCGTTCGGGCTTACCGTAAGGCACTTCCCAAGGCTGCTCGAAGCCCGGGATGTTCAGATTGGAAACGGTAAAGCCAGTAAGGCCGGCCTTGGGCTTGGCGCCACGACCGGTTGCGCCCTCATCGCGGATCTCGCCGCCGGAGCCAGTAGCTGCGCCGGGGAATGGCGCGATGGCCGTCGGGTGGTTGTGGGTTTCCACCTTCATCAGGATGTGCACGGGCTCCTGATTCGCCGCGTATTCACCGGTCTCGGCGTTCGGGTAGAAGCGCCCCGCCACATTGCCCACGATCACCGCAGCGTTGTCCTTGTAGGCGGACAACACGCCTTCACCGTGCAGTTGGAAGGTGTTCTTGATCATGCCGAACAGCGACTTTTCCTGGCTTTCGCCATCAATGTCCCAACTGGCGTTGAAAATCTTGTGACGGCAATGCTCGGAGTTGGCCTGGGCGAACATCATCAATTCGATATCGTGCGGGTTACGCCCGAGGCTGATGAAGCTGGTTACCAAATATTCGATTTCATCGTCCGCCAGAGCTAGCCCTAGCTCTACGTTGGCTTTCTCCAGGGCAGCGCGGCCGCCCGCCAGCACGTCGACGACACTGAGCGGCTTGGGCTGGGCATGACTGAACAGATTCTCCGCGTTTTCGAACCGATCGAGCACCAGTTGGGTCATGCGGTCATGCAGAGCCGCAGAGATTTGCGCTGCCTCAGCGTCGGAAAAGCTTCCGGCGACATAGTAGGCGATGCCTCGCTCGAGTCGCTGGATCTTGTCCAAGCCGCAGTTACGGGCGATATCGCTGGCCTTGCTCGACCAAGGAGAAATGGTGCCGAAACGCGGCACGACTAGGAACAACCGACCGGCCGGCTCCTGCACGGGTACGCTCGGGCCATATTTCAGCAGCCGGGCCAATACTTGCTGCTCGTCCGCGCCAAGGGTGCCGGATACCTCGGCGAAGTGAGCGAACTCGGCATATAGCCCGCTGACAGCAGGGACCTTCTCGGTCAATTGTGCCAGGAGCTTGCCGTGACGGAAGGCGGAAAGAGCGGGAGCGCCGCGCAAGATCAACATCGTCGGAACAGCCTCGGAGGGGGAGCAGTCGGGGGCGCGTATTCTAGCTCATGACGGAGGGCAAGGGGCAGCTGCAAGCTGCAAGCTGCAAGCTGCAAGCTGCAAGCTGCAAGCTGCAAGCT
>NZ_CEXBBO010000018.1:0-92604 GCF_982611455.1 Stutzerimonas sp. | reverse complement strand
ATCGGCAGGGGCTGAAGTCAGCCAGAAATACACAACTACTTCAGACCATCCCTAGGAAACGCTGTTTTGTCTGACATCGTGGTCACTAATGCATCCCGAGGATTCCGGCTGTTGGATGGCTAAGTTGATCGTTTGAATCTACCGTCTTCCTTTAGTGCTGTACTGAGAGCGGCTAAGCGCATAGTCGCAACAAAGGAAGCAGGATGTGCGTCCAAGTAGGGCTTATCGGAGCTGACATGGGATATCTTGCTGAAGAACAAATCAGAGCTTTGGGATTCAAGTCTGTCGGGCGCAATGTCCGAATTAGCGAACGGGCCAGTATTTACAATGCCGACCAGATAGAAATCGGCCATGGCTCCAGGATCGATGATTTCTGCGTCGTTTCGGGGGTCGTGAAAATCGGGCGCAATGTTCACATAGCACCGCATTGCCTCGTGGCTGGCGGCGAAAAAGGCATTACGCTGGGTGATTTTTCAGGCCTGGCTTATTTCGTTCAAGTTTTTTCTCAGTCAGATGATTATTCGGGCCATAGCCTGACTAATCCAACCGTGCCAGGAAAATATAAAAACGAGTTCAAGGCAGAGGTTTCTTTGGATCGCCATGTAATAGTTGGGGCGGGCTCGATCATTTTTCCAGGCGTACATATCGCCGAAGGCTGCTCGATTGGTGCCATGACGTTGGTCAACAAGAGTACCACTCCATGGGGGGTATATCTGGGAAACCCCGCTCGAAGAATAAAGGAGAGAAGCCAGCGCTTGCTGGATCTGGAACAGATCTTCCTTCAAGAGGCGCAAGAGAATGATCCCTTTCAATAAGCCTTATCTGCATGGTCGGGAATTGGTTTACATCGCTGAGGCTGTAGCCTCGGGGAAGATTGCAGGCGACGGCTCGTTCACTCGCCGCTGCCATACGTTCTTCGAAGAACGTTACGGTATCAATAAGGCGCTGCTGACGACATCCTGTACCGACGCGCTTGAAATGTGTGCACTGCTGCTGGATATCAAGGAGGGGGATGAAGTTATCCTGCCGTCCTTCACCTTTGTATCAACCGCCAATGCGTTCTCTATGCATGGCGCCCGCCTGGTTTTTGCCGATTCCTGTGATGACAATCCGAACATATCCGCAGATGAAATCGAGCATCTAATAACGGCTAGAACGCGCGCTATTGTCGTCGTGCATTATGCTGGCGTTGCCTGCGATATGAAGAACATCATGGCTCTTGCCGAGCGCCATGGCATCGTCGTAATCGAAGATGCCGCTCATGCCGTTGAGGCGACCTTTGATAGCCGGCCTCTGGGAACCATTGGTGCGTTGGCAACTTTCTCTTTTCACGAGACTAAGAACGTCATTTCGGGCGAGGGTGGCATGCTTGCTATCAATGATGCGCGTTATATCCGGCGTGCCGAAGTCATACGTGAAAAGGGAACGAATAGAAGCGCCTTCTTTCGTGGCGAGGTAGATAAGTATAACTGGGTGGACGTTGGGTCTTCATACCTGCCTTCGGACATCATCGCTGCTTATCTTTATGCGCAGGTTGAGGTTATAGATGCGATTCAGGCCAGGCGTATTGCTATTTGGCAGCGATACAATACTGCTTTCTCCTCGTTTCCTCAGCGAGGCATCGGGCTTCCCACGATCCCATCATGGGGCTGTAACAATGCGCATATGTATTATTTGCTCATGCCTGACCTGGAAATGCGCTCTGCCTTTATCGATGTCTTGAAACAGGAAGGTATTCTCGCCGTTTTCCATTATCAGCCACTGCACCTGAGCCCTTACTATGGAAAGCTACATGGGGATAGAGTGCTTCCAAACAGTGTCCGCTTTTCAGAGTCACTGGTGCGTTTGCCCATCTTCTACGAGCTTACAGATCAGCATCAGAAATATATCATTGAGCGCGTTATGCAGGCTGTCGATAAGCTGACCGTTTCCCCATAAAATTTAGAATGGCTGTGGCTATGAATTCCAACTCGAAATATGTTTGTCATTTTACCCCGGATGATAAGTTCATTGACATGGTGTTGGATGATTTCAGCCTTCTGCCTGCGCCCAGTCGAGTTTTCGTGCTCGGGTCACCACGCCAACTTTCCTATATAAAATATCCAGGTGTTGAGTTTGTTTCTTCAGCAGAGGCACGCGCGGCAGTTTGTTCTGCGGAGTGCGCCGCTGTTATATTTCACTCGCTCACCGCAGACTGCTTGGAGATTTTGAAAGAACTACCCTCTGATAAGTTGGTGGTGTGGCTTGGCTGGGGATATGACTACTACGATCTTCTATTGAGCGATGCCTATCCGCAGGGGCGCTACCAGCCGGCAACCCGCTCATTGCTGTCGGAACTTTACGGAGAGAGTTTTCCGGGCATGGCAGGCAAACGGGAGGTTCCGTACGCTCTGCGTGACTTGCTTAACAGGGTCAACTATTTCGCATGCCTGGATACCGAATACCAACTCATCAAGCAGAATCATGCATGGTTTCGGCCGAAATTATTTTGGCCTTGGGGTTACGGCCATGCCGAAGATAATGGCTCCTGTTCAGGCAATGATATTTTAGTAGGAAACAGCGCGTCTCCAGAGAATAACCACCTTGATGTATTCAATTTTCTGCATGAAAACCTAAGTTCTTCGGGGCGGCGTATTGTAGTACCGCTCAGCTATGGAGATATGAACTATCGGCAGTATGTCGTTGATGCTGGAATCGAGTTTTTCGGCGATGCTTTTCAGCCTCTGATGGGGTATATGGATAGGGCGTCATACTTTGAAGCCCTCTCTTCCTGTGGCTATGTATTCATGAATCATGCTCGGCAGCAGGCGGTGGGCAATATATCGTCTGCCCTGTTATCTGGCGCGCATGTTTTCATGAATCCATCGAGCCCTCTTTACGAGTTGCTTCGAGCGCAGGGAGCTGAAGTGGATGCCCTTGATGGCTCAAGTGTTGAGCTTACGCCCCTTTCACTTGAACAAAGACTGATCAACAAAACGGTGACGCTGGGCATATGGGGGCAAGATGCTCACAAACGGCAAGCCATCAGTCTCGCGTTGCTGATTCAGCAACATCTCTCGCAAGGGGGGCGTTCTGAAGCGACTGTTTGTGTGCCGAGGCCGAAAATGTCCTCGAAGGCGCCGTTCTTCAGCGTGGTCATGCCGATGTACAACCGCGAGCGCTACGTGAAGGAGGCGATTGACTCCGTTCTGGCGCAAAGCGATGCAGACCTTGAACTGATCGTAATCGACGATGGCTCTACAGACCGCTCCTTGGAAATCGTGGGCAAGATCGATGATCCACGGCTGCGTTTGTTTCGCAATCAGCACGCTGGCGGCGCAGCGGCGCGCAACACCGGCATCGATGCAGCACGCGGCGAGTTTATCGTCTGGATCGACAGCGACGACCGACAAGCGCCGGGTGCACTGGCGGCGTTGCGTAGAACCATGCAGGCCTGCCCGGACGCCGATATCTATTACGGCGATCTAGAAATTTTCGACGACACCCGCCCCGACAAGCTCTGGCGTACTGAATATCCGGATTTCTACGGCGAGACGCTGTTGCCACGGTTGATCCGTGGTAACTGTCTACCCAACCCCGGCACGGCTGTGCGGCGATCGCTGTACCAGCGCTACGGTGGCTACGACGTCGGCTTCGTTCGTTGCCATGATTTTCAGATGTGGACGCGGCTGGCCGACAGTGCCCGCTTCAAGAAGGTAGATAACATCCTCTGCCATTGGCGCCAGCACGGTGAAAGTCTGTCTAGCGCCAAGACCCGTGCGTTCGAAGCCAAGGTCGCGCAGGACATGGTTGAGCGTTACCCACCCAGCCGGCTTTTCTCTGACTTGAGTGACGATTCGCAGGGGCAGGGTGCAGCGCTATGGCGGGTTTCGCAGATCCATCAGGAGCTGGGCGAGCCGGCCCAGGCGTTGCGTGCCGCCTATCGCGCGCAGGCGCTGGGCGTGGGCGATCAGGAGCGGATCAAGGAGCTTGAACGCCTATCCGGCAGCCGTTACGAGCCATTCTTCAGCGTCGTGCTGACGACGTTCAATCGCCCGCAACTTTTGTTGGATGCACTGGCCAGCCTTGAGAAGCAGCAGTTCCGCGATTTTGAAGCGATTCTGGTCAACGATCATGGTGAGGAAGTGGAGCCGTTATTAGCGCGCTTCCCCTATTGCGTCACCTACATTCGTCAAGGTCGCAATCGAGGGCCAGCAGCGGCGCGAAACGCGGCACATCGCGTGGCTCGCGGACGCTACGTGGTGTATCTGGACGACGACGACATCTTCCTGCCCGACCATCTGCAAACATTGGCTGATGCGTTGCAGGCGCACCCTGGCGAGGTGGTTTACAGCGATGCGCTGTTTGTCGCTGAAAGAATCGAGAACGGCGTACGCCACAGCCTCCAGGAGGAGCAACGGTATCCGCACGACTGCTATTCACGTGAGCGCTTGTTCGTCGACAACTATATTCCAGTTAATACGTTCGCTTGGCCACGTGCGGTGGCTGCTGAGGTCGGCGAATTCGATGAGACCTTGTCGGGGTTGGAGGATTGGGATTTCCTGCTGCGACTAGCGGCCAGGGTACCTTTCCATCATGTGCAACGGGAAACCGTACAAGTGCGCATGCGCGTCGGTGACGCTGCGCCGGATCGCCGCTCCCTTCATGCTTTCAAGGATTACCCAGCGCTGTACCGCGAGCTCTACTCGCGACATTCGGATCTAGACGACGCCCGTGTCAAAAGCCAGCGTGCCGCCAAACTGACGCAGCTCGGACAAGTGTCCAGCGGGAGTCCGGGGGATGTGGTTCGGGGATGGCTCGCGGCGCGTATGCCGGATCCTTTGCAGCGACGGCTAATTGAGGAGCATCTCGAGAACAATCAGGGCGGGCCACGCATCGGTTTGCTAGTGCTTGATTTGCGAGGCGATGTCGAGTCTGTCACGCAGACGCTGAGCAGTCTGCGTGACGAGCAACAAGGGTATCGGAACTTCGAAATAAGGGTGCTGACCACTGGTAATTTCGGCGGAGATGCGTTTGCCGGCCATGTGTTGATTCAGGTAAGCCAGGATAGCTATGTGGCGTCGCTTAACCAGGCCGCTACTGAGTTGGATTGCGATTGGTGCCTGTTAGTCCAAGCCGGCGAGCGTTTCACGGCAAGCGGTCTGCTCATTGCCGCACTGGAGCTCATCACAGCGCCAGATAGCCGTGCGATATATACCGACGAGATCCAGATGGCGCCGAACGGTGAGCTGTTGCCTATCTTGCGACCAGATTTCAACCTCGATTTGCTTCTGAGTTTTCCGGCCAGCATGGGCCGGCACTGGTTGTTCCGACGTGACGTATTCATTGCTGCTGGCGGATTCGATCATGCCTACCCAGGTGCCATCGAGTTCGAATTGGTGTTGCGCCTTATCGAGCAGGATGGCCTGGCCGGGCTTGGTCATGTGTCCGAACCACTATTGATGACGACTGTGCTGCAACTAGAGCATAGCGACGATGAAGTGAGGGCTATCAAAAGACATCTGGGGACCAGAGGGTACGCGCAGGCCGAGGTTGTGCGGTTCCTGCCAGGACGTTATCGGCTGCAATATGGGCATGCCACAGCGCCAGGCGTCTCGATCGTTATTCCGGCTTTTGCACCTCTGGCCGCGTTTCAGCGCTGCATGGAAAGCATCTTGGAAATGACCCGGGATGTTCCCTACGAGCTGTTGCTTGTTCCTAGAAAAGCGCAGGGCGATGAAATGGTCGCTTGGCTGGATAGCCTGAAGGCGATGGGCGAAGCCAACATACGAGTCCTGGACGAATGCGTAGCCCAAAGCCTGCGGGCGTCGCAAAACCATGCGGCTCAGCAAGCCCGAGGGGATTATCTGCTTTTCATTGCAGCGGATACGGCGGTCGTCATGGAGGATTGGCTCACCTCGATGTTGAATCATGCCCAGAGGCCGGAAGTAGGCGCCGTAGGTGTCAAGATGGTCAGTCCGGCGGGTGCGATTCAGCACGCCGGTATCGTGCTTGGTTTGCAAGGGCCCGCCTGCTCTCCGTTCGTGGGAGAAAAGTTGGATGCATCGGGCTACATGAATCGCCTTGAAGTTGACCAGAACTACAGTGCTGTCAGCGGCGCTTGCCTGATGATGGCGCGAGCGAAGTTCCTTGAGCTGGGAGGGTTGGACGAATCGGACAGCACGAAAAACTGGGCTGATCTTGATCTATGTCTCAGAGCCCAACAGGCTGGTTATCTCAATGTCTGGACGCCGCATGTCAGCGTAATGAAAGATCGTGCGGATGAGCCATTAAGTACGACTGAACAGGATGAGCTCTACGGTCGCTGGCTGCCTGTCCTGGCACGCGACCCGGCGTATAACCGGAACCTGTCTCTGGTAAAACCCGGTGGTTTCAAGCTTGCCGATAACGCGCTCTCCTGGCGTCCGACTTCTTCTTGGAAGCCATTGCCGAAAATATTGCTCCATCCTGGGGATATGTTCGGTTGCGGGCATTACAGGATGATCTACCCGTTTCAAGCCATGCAGGCTAATGGGCAGGCTGAGGGAACGATGTCGATCGGCCTGATGCATCCCACTGATCTGGAGCGATATGAGCCGGATGCGATAATCCTGCAGCGTCAGATCGGAGCAGAGCGCGTTGAGGCGATGCGAAGAATCCAGGCATTTTCGCGAGCATTCAAGGTATATGAGCTTGACGATTATTTGCCGAACGTCCCGGTCAAGAGCATTCACCGTACGCAAATGCCGAAGGATATCGTTCGATCCCTTCGTCAAGGGCTTGGCTTCGTCGATCGATTCGTTGTTTCTACCGAGCCGTTGGCCGATGCGTTCAGTGGTTTTCACTCGGACATTCTGGTGATGCCGAATCGCCTTCCAGCTGATATCTGGGAGAATCTTGAGCGAAAGCGAACCCGTCAAGGCCGCATGAGAGTCGGCTGGGCAGGGGGCTCAAGTCACGCCGGCGATCTGGCAATAGTGGCGGATGTCATCAAAGAGCTTGCGGGCGAGGTTGACTGGATTTTCTTCGGCATGTGTCCCGAGTCGCTGCGCCCCTACATTAAGGAATGGCACCAAGGCGTGAGCATTGAGCATTACGCCTCCACGCTGGCTGCCTTGGATTTGGATCTGGCCATCGCTCCGCTAGAACACAATATGTTCAATGCGTGCAAAAGCAACCTGAAACTACTCGAGTATGGCGCCTGTGGTTATCCAGTGGTGTGTACCGATATCGAGCCGTACCGTGGAGGTCTGCCTGTTACGCGGGTAAGAAATCGATTTTCCGAATGGGTTGACGCAATACGCGGTCACATTGCCGAGCGTGAGGCAACCGAGCGTCTCGGCGATGAGCTTCGTACGGTGGTTCGCCGTGATTGGTTATTGACCGGGAACGCAGTGGATCAGTGGCTCGCGGCTTGGACGGGACGATGATTCGATTTTATAACTGACGTCACTCCGAAACGGTTTTTTTGTGAGCCCTCGCGGCGTCTTATTTGAACCTTGGCGGGACATTCGAATGAAAGGGCTTTTGGCGAATATAGGGTGCGTTCGCCAAAAGCCCGGAGCTCAATCACCCCAGCGGACATTCCCGCCCGCTCGCTTGCTGGCGTGTTTTTGTTCAGACGGGCTTCCTAAAGCATAAGCCCCGGCGTCGATAGCTCGTGCTATCCAAGCCAGCCGTCTCCATCTGCTGGCAGTAATCGCCCGCCGCAGTGATATTCCTCATTAGTAAAGTTCTTCACCTCTTGGTCGATACAGATTCCAGTTCGGCCGGTTACCGGCCGTACAAAACTCTTGAATCGGTACGAGCGGGCAGTTTCGAAAAAATAAACGAGCAGCCCTAAAGGTCCCAGACGAAACGCCGATACAAGAGATGAATGCGAACTCACTGGTTGCCTGAGCATTGCAGGCTAGGGTCGCAACCCAGGCAAAACAAGCTAGGTCCGATGGAGGACAAACATCATGGCTTTGACCGTTAACACCAACGTTGCTTCCCTGAATACTCAGCGCAACCTGAACAACTCTTCCAACTCGCTGGCCACTTCTATGCAGCGCCTGTCGACCGGTAGCCGGATCAACAGCGCGAAAGACGATGCTGCCGGTCTGCAGATCGCGAACCGCCTCACCAGTCAGGTTAACGGACTGGGCGTTGCTGTAAAGAACTCCAACGATGGCATTTCGATGGCTCAAACGGCCGAAGGCGCGCTGCAGCAGTCCACTAACTTGCTGCAGCGTATGCGCGATTTGGCTCTGCAGTCGGCCAACGGTTCCAACAGTGATTCCGAGCGTAAAGCACTGAACTCTGAAGTAAGCGAGTTGAAGAAAGAACTCGATCGTATTTCGAACACCACGACGTTTGGTGGTAAGAAATTGCTGGATGGCAGCTTCGATACCACCACGTTCCAAGTGGGAAGCGCCGCCAACGAAACTATCAGTGTTAAGATTGACGAAATGAGCACTGACTCCCTGAAAGGCAAGTCTTTCGAGGGCTCCGTTGCTGCAGCGACCGGAACCGCGAGCGCCTCAGGCACCGTTACTGTAAGTGGAACCGTTAATGGTGAAGACTTCACCGTGACCACCACCATCGCAAGTGGCACCACTGCTGCCGAGGCAACTCAGCAGATCGCAACTGCAATCAACGATGCAAACGTAGGTTTGGGTGCTTTTGTAACCGAAGGCGGAGACACCAAAATCGTTTCTGGTCTGGATACTGACGGATCTGCAAACGCGCTGACTGCATTGTCTATCAGTGGTGTACCTACGGGCCTGGCGGCTGGTAGTGCTTATACGGCCGCAACATCGGCAACAGAAACTAAAGTGTCGGCAATCGACGTAAGCACGGTACAGGGGTCTCAAGAGGCTGTGATGGTCATTGACCAAGCCATTCGAGATATCGATTCACAGCGTGCTGACCTCGGTGCTGTTCAGAACCGCTTCGAGAACACTATCGGAAACCTGCAGAACATTTCCGAGAACGTCTCTGCCGCTCGCGGTCGTATTCAGGACACTGACTTCGCTGCTGAAACCGCCAACCTTAGCAAGAATCAGATCCTGCAACAGGCTGGTACTGCGATCCTGGCCCAGGCCAAGCAGTTGCCGCAGGCAGTGCTGAGCCTGCTGCAGTAAAAGCGGCTCTAACATGGCGTAAGGATGGGGAAGTGCTTGTCACTTCCCCATCGATTCATTCGAGGTGAATCATGGACGTCGCAAAAATGACAGGCATCGCAGCTGCGTTGACCCCGTTCAGTCCCGCACCCAGCGTTCCGAAGGAGCCTGGGTTTTCGTCGTTTGATCGGCAGGTGCTTGCTACGCCTGGCGAGGATCTGGATGCGCGGCCGGAGGCTGTCGGCGAGGCGGTGGAAAAATTGCGCGCACAGATGCAAAGTGCGCAGCGTGATTTGAGTTTCAGTGTCGACGACTCGACAGGAGACCTTGTCGTTCAGGTTGTCGACGGTGAGTCGGGCAAGATAGTTCGGCAAATTCCGTCAGAAGAAATTCTGCGTTTGGCTGAACGGCTCGACGAGATGCGCAGCCTGTTATTCGAGACCAAGGCCTAAACGGCACGGATATTGAATGGCAAGCGGATTGTTCTACAACGTTGTTTTCTTGACGAGGTAAGGTTATGGCGGGCGTAACGGGCATCGGTTCCGGAATCGATATCGACAGTATCGTAGCCAGTATGGTGGCTGCGGAGCGCGCGCCAAAAGAGTCGCAGCTCAGCACGCTTGAGTCCAAAACCACCACGCGGATAACGGCAATCGGCACGCTGAAAAGTGCCATCAGCGAGTTTCAGACAGCGTTGGGTAAGCTAAACAAGCCCGAGCTGTTTCAGGCCAGAGCGGCAACCTCTTCTGATGCTGACCTGCTTGCAGTAACGGCGGGGATATCGGCAGGTGCCGGCAGCTATAAAGTCGAAATCAGTCAGCTTGCAGCTGGGAGCAAAGTAGCGCTTCAGGCGATAGCTGACGACTCCGAAACGCCGGTAACCCTCGGTAGCGGAACCCTCACTGTCAGTATTGGTGACATTGCACTGCCTGCGATCACGGTGGGTGAGGGGAACAACACCTTGGCCGGTATTAGGGATGCCATTAACAAGGCCGGCGCTGAGAAAGGTCTGAGCGCAACCATCGTAACTGACAATTCTGGATCTCGGTTGGTGCTTAGCAGCTCAACTACAGGTGAGAACGAAGACATTACTGTCTCGGTGAGCGGAGCGAGTGGTGATCTGTCCAAATTAGCTTTTGCTGGCGGAACGGCAGCACCGGGTAATGACGGTTCGGCGGGTGTCATAACTAAAGCCAGCAGCGCCGAGCTCACCATTGATGGTTTGAGTGTGATCAGCAAGACCAACAAGATCGATACCGCCATTGAGGGGGTTACGTTGGACTTGAAAGGACTTACGGAGGTTGGCAAGCCGTTGACAATTGGCGTAACACTGGATGAAGCCGGCGTTACCAAACAGATCCAAACCTTCGTCGACGCTTATAACAAGCTGATAGGTGTTGTGAATGCCCAGACGAAGGTTACCCCAGTTGGCGATGGCAAAACGCCGGTAACCGGTGCGCTGGTTGGAGATGCAACTGCTCGGACTTTGCTCAACACCATTCGTAATGAACTGGTAACAATTGGGGGTTCGGGTAATATCCGTGCGCTCAGCGATATCGGTATTACAACCCAAAGAGATGGCACACTCAAAGTAGACAGCGATAAGCTAGCCGAGTTGACCAGCAACAGCTTCGAGGAGTTGGCCAACCTGTTTGCTGGCGAGAAGGGCTTGGCGACCCGGCTTGATGAAAAGCTCAAACCATACACTGAAACTGGCGGCATTCTTGAGCAGCGAAACAAGTCGATGACCGAGACCATTTCCAACATCGACAAGCAGAAGGAAGATCTCAACCGGCGCATTACTTCTCTGCAAGAGCGTCTCTACAAGCAATTCAATGCGATGGATTTGCTGGTTGGCCAGTTGAGTAATACCTCGAATAGCTTGATTGCTTCTCTGGAAAATCTTCCGTGGGCGGCAAGCAATTCAAAATAATGCGCATCGCATAACGAAGCCGCCATTTAGGCGGCTTTGTTCGTTCAAAAAGTTGATGCAGCCATAAAGTTTTTCAGCGATCGCCCGATACATTGATATGCAAATTGATGTGGCAAGGGGCTCATCCAAAATGAATGCTATGGCAGCAATGAGGCAGTACCAGCAGGTTGGCGTAAAGGTCCAGGTTAACGAGGCTGATCCACATCGATTGATTCAGATGCTAATGCAGGGTGGCCTAGATCGTATTGCCCAAGCCAGAGGTGCAATGGAGCGTGACGCATATGCGGAGAAAGGAGCGCTGATCGGAAAGGCGGTTAATATCATCGGCGGGCTGCGAGATGTGTTGGACAAGCAGGCGGGCGGCGAGTTGGCGGAGAATCTTGATCGTCTTTACGAGTTCATGACTATGCGACTATTCGAAGCCAGTCGTCACAATGAAGTGAGCAAGCTGGATGAGGTCGCGAAACTGCTGGGTGAAATCAAGGAAGGGTGGGACGGCATCGCACCCAGGCCTGATTGAAAGCCCTAAAACACAGGCGTTTTGTAACGCTAACGCACTGTCTGGTAATCGCGCCAACCAGTGCGTTTTACGTTCAGCGGTACTCGCAAAGATAAGCAGTATCTGCAGCTACTGTCAGCTGGAATTTGCTATTTGCTGGTACGGTGAATTGAGTGCCGGCACCAAAGGTCTCGTAGCGCTCGCTTCCCGGCAGTTTCACGTCCAGGCTGCCCGCAACAACGTGCATCACTTCTAGCTGATTGGTGCCGAACTCATAATCGCCCGGGGCCATGACGCCAATGGTGGCCGGGCCTGTTGCCATATCGAACGCAATGGATTTGACGGTGCCGTCGAAATACTCGTTAACCTTGAACATCGGAAACCTCTCAGGGGGCGGAAAGGGGGCCAGTATGCCGAAGCTGCTTTATGGCGTCATCTTCCTAGTGTCTTGCTGTCCAATGCCAGCGTTACCCTCCAAGTCTGCAAAAATCGTTAACCTCTCTGAAGGTGGCCGGCGAGCCTGTTCTGCACCACTGAAGCCGAAGCTTCATAACGCTTACGACCGAAAGATAAAATAAACCGCACCCATCAGACATAGCCCCGCCCATAGGTAGTCCAGTTTCAGCGGCTGCTGTATGTACAACACGCTGAGCGGCCAGAAGCTGGCGAGCGTGATCATTTCCTGCATGATTTTAAGCCGCCCGATCGACAGTTCGGTGCAGCCGATGCGGTTGGCGGCACCGCACCAGCTGATCAGAGCGGCTATCAGGCAAGCGCCTTAAGATGGCCGTACCAGGCGAAGGTCATGAACAGGCTGGAGAGGGAGAGCAGTGCGGCGGTCTGAAGCCAGATGGTATGAGGCAATACTCTGGAAGATGGTGGATCCTATTGGGTCGTTGATGGCCTCGTAAGTGCCCCGATGTACGCCTCGTAGCGCTAGTGCCTTTTGCTCGGGCAGCCATTATTATCGCCGCCCCGTCTTTTTCATTTCGGATGATTGAAATGGATTGCCGTCCCGGTTGCGGTGCCTGTTGTATTGCTCCATCGATCAGTTCGCCGATTCCCGGCATGCCTTTCGGCAAGTCGGCCGGTGAGCGCTGCCTGCATCTTTCCGAGCGCAATCTGTGTGGGCTGTTCGGCGATCCATAGCGGCCTGCTGTTTGCGCCGCGTTTCAGGCAGATCATGTGGTCTGTGGCGATAGCCGACAGGATGCGATTCGATTGCTCGGCTGGTTGGAGCAGGCGACCGCGTGATGTCTGGATTGGTTTGACAAGACACAGCCCTAGGGCGGGTGCAGCCCGCTGGCCCTTCTGGTTAACGGGTTCCTGGCATTTGACATTGCCTCTGCGCTGTACCGAACCGCGTTTTCGGCGGGTTTCACCCGCCCTACGGAGGTTGCCGGTTTCGGTTGGTCTTATCAGGCGGTTGCTGTAGTCACAAAAAAGGCTGCCCATGGGCAGCCTTTCTCATTACCAGCTAACGACTCAGCGAGGTAGGTCGCGCTGGGGGTGGCCGGTGTACAGCTGACGCGGACGGCCGATCTTCTGGCCCATCGCGATCATTTCCTTCCAGTGCGAGATCCAGCCGACGGTGCGCGCCAGGGCGAAGATCACGGTGAACATGCTGGTCGGGATACCGATCGCCTTGAGGATGATGCCGGAGTAAAAGTCGACGTTCGGGTAGAGGTTGCGTTCGGCGAAGTAGGGATCGTTCAGCGCGATCTCTTCCAGCTTCATCGCAAGCTCGAGTTGTGGATCGTTGATGCCCAGTTCGCTCAGCACTTCGTCGCAGGTCTGCTTCATGACCTTGGCGCGCGGATCGAAGTTCTTGTAGACGCGATGGCCGAAGCCCATCAGTTTGAACGGATCGTTCTTGTCCTTGGCCTTGGCCAGGAACTTGTCAATGTTCGACACATCGCCGATTTCGTCGAGCATCGTGAGTACGGCTTCGTTCGCGCCGCCGTGTGCCGGGCCCCAGAGAGCCGCAATACCTGCAGCGATACAGGCGAAGGGGTTGGCACCGGTTGAGCCGGCCAGGCGAACCGTGGACGTGGAGGCATTCTGCTCATGGTCGGCGTGCAGAATGAAGATGCGGTCCATGGCCTTGGCCAGCACGGGGCTGATCGGCTTCACTTCACATGGTGTGTTGAACATCATGTGCAGGAAGTTTTCAGCGTAGTTCAGGTCGTTGCGCGGATACATCATCGGCTGACCCATGGAGTACTTGTAAACCATGGCGGCCAGAGTCGGCATCTTGGCGACCAGGCGCACCGCGGAAATTTCGCGATGGTGCGGGTCGTTGATATCCAGCGAGTCGTGATAGAAGGCTGAAAGCGCGCCAACTACGCCGCACATGATGGCCATCGGGTGTGCGTCGCGACGGAAACCATTAAGAAAGGACTTGAGCTGCTCGTGAACCATCGTGTGGTTCTTCACGGTGCTGATGAACTTCGCCTTTTCTTCGGCGGTCGGCAGTTCACCGTTCAGTAGGAGGTAGCAAGTCTCCAGATAATCGGATTTTTCGGCCAGTTGTTCGATCGGGTAACCGCGATGCAGCAGAACGCCCTGGTCACCGTCGATATAGGTGATCTTAGATTCGCAAGAGGCGGTGGACATGAAGCCGGGATCGAAGGTGAAGCGACCCGTGGAGGTCAGGCCTCTTACGTCGATTACGTCGGGCCCTACGGTACCGCTTAAAACGGGCAGTTCGATGGCGTCTGTGCCCTCGATAATCAACTGCGCTTTGTTGTCAGCCATGTATGGCCTCCTGTTTTATGCTTGGAATCATCATGGCCCCCCACGCAGGGCCCGCATCACTATAGTGAGATAAATCACAAAGTCAATTTGCGCGGCCCCCCTGTCGCAGAGGGGGTTTACGGGTGAATTCGCAATACAGATAGCCTGTTTACGGCATTTATATAGGGGTCGCCATGCGTCTTTAGTGGCACTTCACCACATTGTCATTAGCGACCTAACTGTTTATACTCGGCAACCGACCGGCAGGGGCCTAACAGGCAGTTTCCTGTGGGTTGTCACTCGTGGGTGGCGGGTACCGCTGCGTACTCTTCCCAACAACTTTGCCCTGGTCTTCGGGGCTCTCAAGTGTGAAAAAAAGCCGTGAAAAGCCAACGACCTGTAAACCTAGATCTTAGGACTATAAAACTCCCAATCACTGCCTACACGTCGATCCTTCACCGTATCTCCGGCGTGGTTCTGTTCGTCGGTGTGGCCATTCTGCTGCTTGCGCTGGATGCCTCGCTTTCTTCTGCCGAAGGCTTCGAAGAGGTGAAGGCGTACATCGGCAGTCCGCTGGCCAAGCTGGTGATCTGGGTGCTGCTGTCTGCATTGCTGTATCACCTGGTGGCCGGTGTGCGTCACCTCATCATGGACACGGGGCATGGCGAGACGCTGGAAGGCGGCAAGCTGGGTTCGAAAATCGTTCTAGCCGTTTCGGCGGTGCTGATCGTTCTGGCGGGAGTATGGATATGGTAACCAACGTCACGAACTTTTCGCGTTCGGGTCTCTATGATTGGATGGCTCAGCGCGTCTCAGCAGTGGTTCTCGCGGCTTATTTCCTTTTCTTGATCGGATATCTAGTTGTCAATCCAGGGCTGGAATACGCTCAATGGCATGAGCTGTTTTCGACTAACTGGATGCGCATCTTCAGTCTTCTGGCACTGGTTGCTCTGAGTGTTCATGCATGGGTTGGTATGTGGACGATTTCCACTGACTACCTGACCAGCATGGCGATCGGTAAGTGGGCTACCGGTGTGCGTTTCCTCTTCCAGGCGGTGTGTGGCATAGCCATGTTCACGTTCTTCGTCTGGGGTGTGCAGATTCTTTGGGGTATCTGATCCATGGCTAGCATTCGTACTCTTTCTTATGACGCCATCATTATCGGTGGCGGCGGCGCTGGCATGCGCGCTGCGCTGCAGCTGGCCCAGGGTGGCCATAAAACTGCTGTAGTGACCAAGGTTTTCCCTACTCGTTCGCATACCGTTTCCGCTCAAGGCGGTATTACCTGTGCCATCGCGTCTGCGGACCCGAACGATGACTGGCGCTGGCACATGTACGATACCGTCAAGGGTTCCGATTACATCGGCGACCAGGACGCTATCGAATACATGTGTTCCGTCGGCCCGGAGGCCGTCTTCGAGCTGGAGCACATGGGGCTGCCGTTTTCTCGTACCGAACAGGGCCGCATCTATCAGCGTCCGTTCGGTGGCCAATCCAAGGATTATGGCAAGGGCGGTCAGGCTGCTCGTACCTGCGCTGCTGCTGACCGTACCGGTCACGCGCTGCTTCACACGCTTTATCAGGCCAACCTGAAAGCCGGTACCTCCTTCCTTAATGAGTGGTACGGCGTCGATCTGGTGAAGAATCAGGATGGCGCCATCGTCGGCATCATTGCGATCTGCATCGAGAATGGCGAAACCGTTTATATCCGCTCCAAAGCTGTGGTTTTGGCTACCGGCGGTGCGGGTCGTATCTACGCATCGACTACCAATGCCCTGATCAATACTGGTGACGGTATCGGCATGGCACTGCGTGCTGGTGTGCCGGTTCAAGACATCGAAATGTGGCAGTTCCATCCGACAGGCATCGCAGGTGCTGGCGTGCTGGTTACCGAAGGCTGCCGCGGCGAAGGCGGTTACCTGATCAACAAGCACGGTGAGCGTTTCATGGAGCGTTACGCTCCGAACGCGAAAGACCTGGCTGGTCGTGACGTGGTTGCGCGCTCGATGGTCAAGGAAATCCTGGCCGGCAACGGCTGTGGACCGGATGGCGATCACGTAATGCTGAAGCTCGATCACCTGGGTGAGGAAGTGCTGCATAGCCGCCTGCCGGGCATTTGTGAGCTGTCGAAGACTTTTGCTCACGTCGATCCGGTGACTGCTCCTGTTCCTGTGGTGCCAACCTGCCACTACATGATGGGTGGTATCGCCACGAATATTCATGGTCAGGCAATGACCCAGGATGCCAACGGCAACGACAAGATCATCGATGGGCTTTTCGCAGTAGGCGAAGTCGCTTGCGTATCCGTGCATGGCGCCAACCGTCTCGGCGGTAATTCGTTGCTCGACCTGGTCGTGTTCGGCCGCGCAGCCGGACTGCATCTGGAAAAAGCTCTGAAGGACGGTATCGAGCATCGCGGTGCTACTGAAACCGATCTGGACGTAGCGCTGAACCGCCTGGCTTCGCTGAACGAGCGCACTGCGGGCGAAGACGTTGCGACGTTGCGTAAAGAACTGCAGAGCTGCATGCAGAACTACTTTGGTGTGTTCCGTACGGGCGAATACATGCAGAAGGGCATCGCTCAGCTTGCCGATCTGCGTCAGCGCATCGCTACCGTCAAGATTTCTGACAAGAGCCAGGCGTTCAATACCGCCCGTATCGAAGCGCTGGAACTGCAAAACCTGCTTGAAGTCGCTGAAGCAACTGCTATCGCTGCAGAAAATCGCAAAGAGTCCCGCGGCGCGCATGCCCGTGAAGATTTCGAAGAGCGTGACGATGAGAACTGGCTGTGCCACACCTTGTACTTCCCAGGTGAGAAGCGGGTAGCCAAGCGTGCCGTGAACTTCTCTCCGAAGACAGTTCCGACTTTCGAACCCAAGGTCCGGACTTACTGAGGTCGCCAATATGTTGCAAGTAAGCGTTTATCGCTACAATCCGGATAAAGACGAAAAGCCATATATGCAAGACTTCCAGATCAATACCGATGGTAAGGATCTGATGGTTCTGGACGTTTTGGCGCTCGTAAAAGAACAGGATGAAGGTTTCTCCTATCGTCGTTCCTGCCGCGAAGGAGTCTGTGGCTCCGATGGCATGAATATGAACGGCAAGAATGGTCTGGCCTGCATCACCCCGCTGTCTGCCGTGGTCAAGGGCGACAAGCTAGTGGTCCGTCCGCTGCCTGGTTTGCCAGTTATTCGTGACTTGGCTGTGGATATGGGCATCTTCTATAAGCAGTACGAGAAGGTTCGTCCTTATTTGATGAACGATACGCCTGCTCCGGCTATCGAACGTCTCCAGAGCCCAGAAGAACGCGAGAAGCTTGACGGTCTGTACGAGTGCATTCTTTGCGCTTGCTGCTCGACCAGCTGCCCGTCCTTCTGGTGGAACCCGGACAAGTTCCTTGGTCCAGCTGCGCTGCTTCAGGCCTACCGCTTCCTGGCCGACAGCCGCGACACCGAAACCGAGAGCCGTCTGAGTGCGCTGGACGATCCGTTCAGTGTGTTCCGCTGCCGCGGCATCATGAACTGCGTGAGCGTTTGCCCGAAAGGGTTGAACCCGACAAAGGCGATCGGTCACGTGCGTAACATGCTGCTGCAGAGCGCTACCTGATGTGCCATAGGTGTCTGCGGTTATTCGCATAGTTGCAGGCCCGTAATGCTTCACCGCGAGACCTACGGCGCCGGAGTCTGACCTCGGCGCCGTAGTTTTAGTAGGAATCTCAGCTCACAAAGTCGAGATTTCACTCTGAAAATTTGATGACCAGCAGGAGCATCCGGGGTGGTTCTCGGAAACTATCTGCGCGGTCCGTGGTGGCTTTACCTGGTCGCTGCTTCAGAACTTGGGAAGTCATGCTGCGGTCTCCACGCTGGTGGTGTCTCCTTATCGAAGGTGACCAGACATGCAAGAAAGCGTAATGCAGCGCATGTGGGACAGTGCCCACCTATCCGGTGGTAATGCTGCCTATGTGGAAGAGCTATACGAGCTCTACCTGCACGATCCCAACGCTGTGCCCGAAGAGTGGCGCACCTACTTCCAGAAGTTGCCCGTCAGCGGTGGCACTGCGGCAGATGTATCGCACTCGACAATCCGCGATCACTTTGTCCTGTTGGCCAAGAACCAGCGTCGCGCCCAGCCTGTTTCCGCAGGCAGTGTAAGTAGCGAACACGAGAAGAAGCAGGTCGAAGTCCTGCGTCTGATTCAGGCCTATCGGATGCGTGGCCATCAGGCCGCGCAGCTCGATCCGCTTGGCTTGCAGGAGCGCACGGCGCCGGCTGATCTGTCAATCAATCACTACGGCTTGACCGATGCAGACCTGGATACGGTTTTCCGTACTGGCGATCTTGCCATGGGCAAGGATCAAGCAACCTTGCGCGAAATCCAGCAGGCGTTGCAAGAGACGTACTGCCGCACCATCGGTGCCGAATTCACCCATATCGTCGATTCCGAGCAACGCAACTGGTTCCTACAGCGTCTGGAAAGCGTCCGTGGGCGCCCAGCCTTCTCGCCGGAAATCAGAAGCCATCTGCTCGAGCGACTGACCGCTGCCGAGGGCCTTGAAAAGTACCTGGGTACCAAGTATCCGGGAACCAAGCGCTTCGGCCTTGAAGGCGGCGAGAGCTTGATTCCGCTACTGGACGAGATCATTCAGCGGTCCGGCTCTTACGGCACCAAAGAAATCGTTATCGGCATGGCCCACCGCGGTCGTCTCAACGTACTGGTCAATACCTTCGGCAAGAACCCGCGCGACCTCTTCGACGAGTTCGAAGGCAAGAAGGTCGAGGGCCTCAGCTCCGGTGACGTCAAGTATCACCAGGGGTTCTCGTCGAACGTGATGACGTCGGGCGGTGAAATTCATCTGGCAATGGCGTTCAACCCATCCCACCTGGAAATCGTTTCTCCAGTGGTCGAAGGCTCCGTTCGTGCTCGTCAGGATCGTCGTTGTGATGTGGTTGGTGACAAGGTCCTTCCGGTGACTATCCACGGCGACGCCGCGGTCGCGGGGCAGGGCGTGGTCATGGAGACTTTCCAGATGTCCCAGACTCGAGCCTATCGAACTGGCGGCACCATCCGTATCGTGATCAACAACCAGGTCGGCTTCACTACCAACAAGCAGGAAGACGCCCGCTCCACTGAGTACGCGACCGACGTTGCGAAGATGATTCAGGCCCCGATCTTCCATGTGAACGCGGATGATCCGGAAGCTGTTCTGTTCGTCACTCAGCTTGCCGTCGATTATCGCATGCAGTTCAAGCGTGACATCGTCATTGACCTGATCTGCTACCGTCGCCGCGGTCACAACGAGGCCGACGAGCCGAGCGGTACTCAGCCGCTGATGTATCAGAAGATCGCCAAGCAGCGCACCACCCGTGAGCTGTATGCCGATTCGCTGATTCAGTCGAAGGTGCTGGAAGACGCGCAGGTGCAGGCAAAGGTCGACGAATACCGCACCGCGCTGGACAACGGTTTGCACGTGGTTAAAAGCTTGGTCAAAGAGCCGAACAAAGAGCTTTTCGTCGATTGGCGTCCTTATCTGGGCCACGCCTGGACTGCCCGTCATGACACGCGTTTCGACCTGAAAGCCCTGCAGGAGCTGTCCAACAAAATGTTGGCCACCCCCGAAGGTTTTGTTGTTCAGCGTCAGGTTTCGAAGATTCTCGAAGACCGTCAAAAAATGGGTGCTGGTGCGCTGGCGATCAACTGGGGCTACGCCGAGACATTGGCTTATGCCACCTTGTTGTTCGAAGGTCATCCGGTGCGCATCAGCGGTCAGGATGTTGGTCGCGGTACCTTCTCACACCGCCATGCGGCGCTGCACAACCAGAAGGATGGCAATACCTATATCCCGCTGCAGCATCTGTACGAAGGGCAGCCGCGCTTCGATCTGTACGACTCCTTCTTGTCGGAAGAAGCCGTGCTTGCGTTCGAATACGGCTATGCCACCACCATGCCGAATGCGCTGGTGGTCTGGGAAGCTCAATTCGGTGACTTCGCCAACGGTGCACAGGTCGTCATCGACCAGTTCATTACCAGTGGCGAGCACAAGTGGGGTCGCCTTTGCGGTCTGACTATGCTGCTTCCGCACGGCTATGAAGGGCAGGGGCCTGAGCATTCATCCGCTCGTCTGGAGCGCTACCTGCAGCTTTGCGCCGAGCACAACATTCAGGTTTGCGTGCCGACTACGCCGGCGCAGGTCTATCACATGCTTCGTCGCCAGGCGATCCGCCCGCTGCGCAAGCCGCTGGTAGCCCTGACGCCGAAGTCGCTGCTGCGCCACAAGCTGGCGACGTCGACGTTGGAGGAGTTGACTCAGGGCTCGTTCCTGACTGTGATCCCGGAAATTGATCAGATCGAGCCGAGCAAGGTCGAACGTTTGGTCATGTGCAGCGGTAAGGTCTACTACGATCTGCTGGACAAGCGCCGCAATGAAGGCCGCGAAGATATCGCGATCATTCGTCTCGAGCAGCTATACCCGTTCCCGGAAGATGATCTGGCCGAGGTGCTCGCGCCTTACCAGAATCTCAAGAGCATCGTCTGGTGTCAGGAAGAGCCGATGAACCAGGGCGCGTGGTACTGCAGCCAGCACCACATGCGTCGCGTTGCCGTTGCGCACAAGAAGGAGCTGTTCCTGCAATACGCGGGCCGTGAAGCCTCTGCTGCGCCTGCGGTCGGTTACGCCTCCATGCACGCGGAGCAGCAAGAAAAGCTGCTGCAGGACGCGTTCACCGTTTAATCCATTCTTGCAAGAGGCCGCGAAAACCGCGGCCTCGATGTAGAAACCGAATCAAATAGGACCCCAGCTAATGGCTATCGAGATCAAAGCCCCCCAATTTCCGGAATCGGTTGCTGACGGCACCGTTGCCACCTGGCACAAGCAGCCGGGCGAAGCGGTCAAGCGCGACGAGCTGATCGTCGACATCGAGACCGACAAGGTCGTGATGGAAGTACTGGCCGAAGCGGATGGCGTACTGACCGAAATCGTCAAGAACGAAGGCGATACCGTGCTCAGCGGCGAGCTGCTCGGCAAGCTGGAGGCTGGCGCTACTGCTTCGGCCGCTCCTGCTGCCGCGCCTGCAGAAACTTCCGCACCGGCTTCCGCTTCTGCTCCGGCTGCCGGCGGCGAAGACGCCATCCTCGCGCCTGCTGCGCGCAAGCTGGCTGAAGAGAACGGTATCGACCCGAACAGCGTCAAAGGTACTGGCAAGGACGGTCGCGTGACCAAGGAAGACCTGGTCGCCGCTATCGAAGCCAAGAAGTCAGCCCCGGCTGCAGCCAAGCCTGCTGCTAACGCTGCCGCTGCACCTGTCGTTGCTGCCGGTGATCGCACCGAGAAGCGCGTGCCGATGACCCGCCTGCGCGCCAAGGTTGCCGAGCGCCTGGTCGAAGCACAGTCGAACATGGCGATGCTGACCACCTTCAACGAGGTCGACATGACTGAAGTCATGGCGTTGCGTTCGAAGTACAAGGACCTGTTCGAAAAGACCCACAACGGTGTGCGCCTGGGCTTCATGTCTTTTTTCGTCAAGGCTTCCGTCGAGGCGCTGAAGCGCTTCCCGGCAGTCAATGCCTCGATCGACGGCACCGACATCGTCTACCACGGCTATCAGGACATCGGCGTCGCCGTCTCCAGCGACCGTGGTCTGGTCGTGCCGGTCCTGCGCAATGCCGAACTGATGAATCTGGCCGAAGTCGAAAGCGGCATCGCCACCTTCGGTAAGAAGGCCCGCGACGGTAAGCTGTCGATCGACGAAATGACTGGGGGCACCTTCACCATCACCAATGGTGGTACTTTCGGTTCGATGATGTCGACCCCGATCGTCAACCCGCCGCAAGCCGCCATCCTGGGGATGCACAACATCCTGCAGCGTCCGATGGCCATCAACGGTCAGGTGGTCATCCGGCCGATGATGTACCTGGCTCTGTCCTACGATCACCGCCTGATCGACGGCAAGGAAGCGGTCAGCTTCCTGGTGACCATCAAGAACCTGCTGGAAGATCCGGCCCGCCTGCTGCTGGACATCTGATAAAGCGCTACAGGCAGCAGGCGACAGGCCGCAGGTGGTAACGCTTGGGCCTGCAGCCTGTAGCCTGCAGCCTAAAGCTGCCTTAAAGAGGATTCGTAATGAGCCAGAAATTCGACGTCGTCGTCATCGGTGCCGGCCCCGGTGGTTATGTAGCAGCCATTCGCGCTGCGCAGCTGGGCCTGAAGACCGCCTGTATCGAAAAATATCAGGGCAAGGAAGGCAAGACCGCCCTCGGCGGCACCTGCCTGAACGTTGGTTGCATCCCGTCCAAGGCGCTGCTGGACAGCTCCTACAAGTTCCATGAAGCCCACGAGAGCTTCAAGGTTCACGGCATCAGCACTGGTGAAGTGGCCATGGACGTACCGACCATGGTGGCCCGCAAGGATCAGATCGTTAAGAACCTCACCGGCGGCGTTGCGGGCCTGCTGAAGGCCAACGGCGTGACCGTCTTCGAAGGCCACGGCAAGCTGCTCAGCGGCAAGCAGGTCGAAGTCACAAAGCTCGACGGCAGTACCGAAACGCTGGCTGCAGAGAGCGTCATTCTGGCTTCGGGCTCCAAGCCGGTGGACATCCCGCCAGCGCCAGTCGATCAAAACGTCATCGTCGATTCAACCGGCGCGCTGGATTTTCAGAACGTTCCGGCCAAGTTGGGCGTAATCGGTGCAGGCGTTATCGGTCTGGAGTTGGGCTCGGTATGGGCTCGCCTGGGCGCAGAAGTAACCGTGCTGGAAGCGATGGATAAATTTCTGCCTGCCGCTGATGAGCAGATCTCCAAGGAGGCCTTCAAGGTCCTCACCAAGCAGGGTCTGAAAATCCTGCTGGGCGCTCGCGTCACCGGTTCTGAAGTGAAAGGCGACCAAGTCACCGTCAACTTCACCAATGCCGAAGGCGAGCAGCAGCAGACCTTCGACAAACTGATCGTTGCGGTTGGCCGTCGCCCGGTTACCACGGACCTGCTCGCTGCCGATGCCGGCGTCGACATGGACGAACGTGGCTTCATCTTCGTTGACGACTATTGTGCAACCAGCGTCCCAGGCGTCTACGCCATCGGTGACGTGGTACGCGGCGCCATGCTGGCGCACAAGGCCTCGGAAGAGGGCGTGATGGTGGCCGAGCGTATCGCCGGTCATAAGTCGCAAATGAACTACGACCTGGTTCCGTCGGTCATCTATACCCATCCGGAAATCGCGTGGGTCGGCAAGACCGAGCAGGCGCTCAAGGGCGAAGGCGTAGAGATCAATGTGGGCACCTTCCCGTTCGCTGCGAGCGGCCGTGCGATGGCGGCTAACGACACCGCCGGTCTGGTCAAGGTGATTGCCGATGCCAAGACCGACCGTGTTTTGGGTGTTCACGTCATGGGTCCGGCTGCAGCCGAACTGGTTCAGCAGGGTGCTATCGGCATGGAGTTCGGCACTAGCGCCGAAGACCTCGGCATGATGGTCTTCTCGCATCCGACCATGTCCGAAGCGCTGCATGAAGCAGCATTGGCAGTGAATGGTCACGCCATTCATATTGCTAACCGCAAGAAGCGCTAACAGCGCCGATGTAGAAGACGACTTGCGGTGTTTCTTCGGAAGGCTCGCAAGTCGTCAAATACCTTCACTGCAAAGTATGACAGGTCCTTGAAAGGTATCCTCGATAGTTTTCAGCGACTTGAGGCGACGCGGCATACATGCAACGTCTGATGCACATCAAACCGAACGGTAGCTAAGATGAATCTTCACGAATATCAGGGTAAGCAACTGTTTGCCGAGTACGGATTGCCAGTTTCCAAAGGTTACGCGGTCGATAGCCCCAAGGAAGCGGCAGAAGCCTGCGATCACATTGGTGGTACCGAGTGGGTGGTCAAAGCCCAGGTGCATGCCGGCGGTCGCGGCAAGGCGGGTGGCGTGAAGCTGGTGCGTAGCAAGGACGAAGCCCGTGCTTTTGCCGAGCAGTGGCTGGACAAACGTCTGGTGACTTACCAGACCGACGCCAACGGCCAGCCGGTAAGCAGAATTCTCGTAGAAGCCTGCACCGACATCGACAAGGAGCTGTACCTGGGCGCTGTGGTCGATCGAGCCACCCGCCGAATCGTGTTCATGGCGTCCACCGAAGGTGGCGTAGACATCGAAAAGGTCGCTCACGACACGCCCGAGAAAATCCTCAAGGCCACCATCGATCCGCTGGTGGGCGCGCAGCCTTTTCAAGGTCGCGAGCTAGCATTCCAGCTGGGTCTGAAGGGTGATCAGGTCAAGCAGTTCGTTCATATTTTCGTAGGGCTGGGCAAGCTCTTCGTCGATTACGATTTGGCTCTGCTGGAAGTCAACCCGCTGGTGATCAAGAAGGACGGCAACCTGCACTGCCTGGATGCCAAGCTCAATATCGACAGCAACGCCATCTACCGCCAGCCCAAGCTGCGCGGCATGCAGGATCCGTCGCAAGATGACCCGCGCGAAGCCCATGCGGCCAAGTGGGAACTGAACTATGTGGCCTTGGACGGCAACATCGGTTGCATGGTCAACGGCGCGGGCCTGGCCATGGGCACCATGGACATCGTCAATCTGCACGGCGGCAAGCCGGCCAACTTCCTCGACGTAGGTGGCGGTGCTACCGAGGAACGGGTTACCGAAGCGTTCAAAATCATTCTTTCCGATGAAAACGTCGCCGCTGTTCTGGTGAACATCTTCGGTGGGATCGTCCGTTGCGACATGATTGCTGAAGGCATCATCGGCGCGGTCAAGGAAGTCGGCGTAAAGGTGCCGGTAGTCGTTCGCCTGGAAGGCAACAACGCCGAGCTTGGCGCGAAGATGCTGGGTGAAAGTGGTCTGAACATCATCGGTGCGACCAGCCTGACCGATGCGGCCATTCAAGTCGTCAAAGCCGCGGAGGGCAAATAATGAGCGTCCTGATCAACAAAGACACCAAGGTTATCTGCCAGGGCTTTACCGGCTCGCAGGGTACCTTTCACTCCGAACAGGCCATCGAATACGGCACCAAGATGGTCGGTGGCGTGACGCCGGGCAAAGGCGGCACGACTCATCTCGGCCTGCCGGTGTTCAACACCGTCAAGGAAGCCGTAGAGGCGACTGGCGCTGAAGCCTCGGTCATCTACGTGCCTGCGCCGTTCTGTAAGGATTCGATCCTTGAAGCCGCGTTCGGTGGCATCAAACTGATCGTCTGCATCACCGAGGGTATCCCGACCCTCGACATGCTCGAAGTGAAGATCAAGTGCGACGAGTTGGGTGTGCGTCTGATCGGCCCGAACTGCCCCGGCGTGATTACTCCCGGTGAGTGCAAGATCGGTATCCAGCCAGGTCACATTCATTTGCCTGGTAAGGTCGGTATCGTCTCGCGTTCCGGTACGCTCACCTACGAAGCGGTCAAGCAGACCACAGACGCCGGTTTCGGCCAGTCTACCTGCGTGGGTATCGGTGGCGACCCGATCCCGGGATCGACCTTCATCGACATCCTCACGCTGTTCCAGGAAGACCCGCAGACCGAAGCGATCGTGATGATCGGCGAAATCGGTGGTTCCGCTGAGGAGGAAGCTGCAGCCTTTATCAAGGCCAACGTCACCAAGCCAGTGGTTTCCTATATCGCTGGCGTGACTGCGCCTGCCGGTAAGCGTATGGGCCATGCCGGTGCGATCATCTCAGGCGGCAAGGGTACTGCTGACGAGAAGTTCGCCGCGTTGCAGGATGCCGGCGTCAAGACCGTCCGCTCCCTTGCCGATATCGGCAAGGCGCTTGCGGAATTGACCGGTTGGGAAGTTAAGCAGAGCTGATTCGGCCCCTGCGATACAAAATGCCAGTCAGGTAATCTGACTGGCATTTTTATTTGCGCGCGACCTAACGGCGCTCGTAATAGGCGCGCTTGATATTGGCGCCAGCTACCGGAAAACACTTGGGTGCGTTCGTCGTACCAGAACTTTGCTGCAGTGGTGAAAAACCGATGACTCGCTTGAAAGGCCTGGATCTGCTGGCCCTTGGATTCATGACATTCGCGCTGTTCCTTGGCGCCGGTAATATTATCTTTCCTCCTAGCGCCGGATTGGCTGCGGGAGAATCTATCTGGCCCGCGGCGGCTGGCTTTCTTCTGACAGGAGTCGGCTTGCCATTGCTCACCGTGGTTGCGCTGGCAAGAGTCGGCGGTGGCATGGATCGGTTGACGGCACCTCTTGGCCGCGGTGCTGGAACGCTTCTGGCGGTTGCCGTGTATCTCGCGATCGGGCCACTCTTCGCCACGCCTCGTACTGCTGTGGTTTCGTTCGAAATGGGCGTGGCACCGTTCACCGGCAACTCCGCAATTCCTTTGCTCGTTTATACCGCGCTGTTCTTCGCTGCGACTTTGTTTCTAGTGCTCAATCCCGGCCAGCTGGTCAACCGGATCGGTAAATTCATCACCCCTGTACTGCTTGCGGCCTTGCTGGTTTTGGGCGGGGCAGCGCTCTTCGCACCGGCCGGTGAAGTGGGTGCTACCGCCGAAAGCTACCGCAACGATCCCCTGCTCAAGGGGTTTCTCGAAGGTTATCTGACCATGGATACCCTTGGCGCGTTGGTGTTCGGTATCGTGATTGCGACGGCCATTCGTGATCGGGGTGTGTCGGAACCCGCCTTGGTAACGCGCTATTCGATGATCGCTGGAGCGATTGCAGCTATCGGGCTATCGCTCGTTTACCTGGCCCTTTTCTATCTCGGGGCCACCAGCCAAAGTATTGCAGGCGATGCGCAGAACGGAGTGCAGATCCTGACTACCTACGTGCAGCACACGTTCGGCGTTACGGGCAGCCTGTTGTTGGCTGTGGTCATTACCCTGGCCTGCCTGACGACTGCGGTGGGGCTGACTACCGCTTGCGGAGAGTTTTTCGGCAGTCTCCTCCCAGTCAGTTATCGCACCGTGGTGATCGTTTTTACGCTGTTTAGCCTGCTTGTGGCGAATCAGGGGCTCACTCAACTGATCAGCGTTTCGGTCCCGGTGCTGGTCGGGCTCTATCCGCTGGCAATCATGCTGGTGGCGCTGAGTCTGCTTGACCGCTGCTGGATCTCGTCGAGCCGGGTGTTCGTTCCGGTAATGGCGGTGACGCTTGTTTTTGGCGTTGCGGATGGTCTCTCCGCTGCTGGCTTTACCGATCTGGTGCCGGGATTTTTTAAAGGATTGCCGCTGGCGGCCCAGAGTATGGGTTGGCTGGTGCCGGTGTTGGTCACCTTGGTAATCGCATTCGTTGTAGACCGATTGCTCGGTACACGTCGGATCGCTACATAGATCGGACGCCGCAGCAAAATACGCCTGGGAATCGGGCCGTCAGATTTGACTGGCTATAATCAGGCGCCTGTACCGAGGGGTTTTTCATGTCGATTCCGAGCGATCTGCTACCGCACCTGATTGCTGTCGTCTGGTTCATTCTGTGTTGGGTAGGCTATACCCGATATGCAAGTTGGCGTGGCAAGGATACCGCTTGCCTGGCCAGCGTTCTGCATCTGTACCGTCAGGATTGGATGCGCCGCATGCTGCTGCGTGACAACCGGATTGCCGATGCAAACGTCATCGGCAATCTTGAGCGCAATGCAGGATTTTTCGCGTCGAGCACGTTGATTATCCTGGCCGGTATTCTCACCGTGTTGGGAGCGTCTGACCGAGCCATGTCATTGTTGGCCGATCTGCCGTTCGCCCAGCCAGTGAGCCGAGGACTATCCGAGATCAAGCTGCTCGGACTAGGGGTGGTCTTCGTTTATGCGTTCTTCACCTTCAGCTGGTGCATGCGGCAGTACAATTTCGCGGCTGTGCTGGTTGCATCCGCACCGATGGCGGGCGAGCGCAACGTGAGCGACCAGGAGCGCAAGTCATTCGCCGAACGCGCAGCACGGGTAATCTCGATGGCTGCCAACCAGTTCAACTTCGGCTTACGTGCGTACTATTTCGGCATGGCAACGCTGTCCTGGTTTATTCATCCCTGGTTCTTCATGGGCGTAACGGCCGGCGTCGTGCTAATCCTTTATCGTCGCGAGTTTCATTCCGATGTGCTCAAGGTAATGGTATTTACGCCAACTTTGCCTATCGAAACTCCCAAGCAATAAGGAAGATATCGCCGGGAGGCTTAAAATGCTCGGCTCGATTCGGTCTCGAGAATTCGCATGAGCGATAGTCTGATATTGGAGCGTACTCAGCACTTCCTTTCCTTGTTACGCCATTGTCAGGTTCTTGGCATGAGCGTCGAGCACGCTGATACCAAAGGGCTCACGCTGTGCCTT
This sequence comes from Stutzerimonas sp., assembly GCF_982611455.1. Lineage (NCBI taxonomy): Bacteria > Pseudomonadati > Pseudomonadota > Gammaproteobacteria > Pseudomonadales > Pseudomonadaceae > Stutzerimonas > Stutzerimonas sp. The sequence continues at coordinate 64,102 of NZ_CEXBBO010000018.1, read as the reverse complement.
TCCTGCTGCGAGAAAATTGTCAGCAATCCGGAAAGCGGACTCGTCCATGGTGGGGCGATCACGACGCTTGTGGCAGTTAACGGCGCTTTGCATGTTTAACTGCTATTTTTTCAAAACCATCGATATCGCCGTTTGCGAGGCTGCGCCGGCGCGTAACTTGGGAAGACAGCCCTCGCGGTAGCCATCAACGAATGCCCAAGCGTCGAATCATCCGCTTGTTTAGAGGAGGCGCAGCATGGACCGATTCACAGGCGGCTGCCTTTGCGGCAACGTCCGAATTGTGGCGTCGGGACTCCCATACCGGGTCGGCCTTTGTCACTGTCTCGACTGCCGCAAGCATCACGGGGCACTTTTTTACGCTTCTGCAGTGTTCCCTCAAGCCGCGGTGACGATCGATGGCGAAACACGTGACTACGCCGGACGATTTTTCTGTCCCCGCTGCGGCTCGTCCGTTTTCGCACGCACCGCAGATGAAATCGAAGTGAACCTGGGATCCCTGGATGCCCCTGACCAACTGATACCCACCTACGAAAGTTGGATCATCCGTCGCGAGGCCTGGCTGCCGCCGTTTCCGCTCACGAGGCGATACGAGCATGATCGTGACCCCTCGGGTCGCTTTGAAGACTAGTGGGCCAAACGGTTCGGTAGTTCTACCTGCGCACTTGCTGTGCGGGCAGCCCTTTCGCTGGAAGTAATTACGTTATCGCTAAGCGCTTTCTGCGTAAGGGCTACCCGGATATCTGAATTCCAGCCCATTGCCTCCAAACATTAGATTCACAATCAAGATCTCGAAGATCCGCTGCGATGGCACTGGCTGATCGCAGGCTACTAGCTTGATTCGGCCACATTTATAAAATTTTCGAGCTCGTCAAAATTGATGGGCTTCACGAAATGTGCATCAAACCCTGCGGCCATGGACCGGTCCTTATCGGACTGTTGGCCATATCCCGTGATAGCGGCGAGCACCAGTTTTGCGCCGAGCGGTGCCTGGCGAAGCCGGCGTGCGATCTCGTAGCCATCCATGCCAGGCAAGCCGATATCGAGAAGGACCACATCAGGAAGGAACCCATCGATTTTCGACAATGCGGTCGGCCCATCTGGCGCTATGGACACCGCATGGCCGAGGTCTTCGAGAAGCAGCTTCATGGTTTCGGCAATATCCTCACTGTCTTCCACAACGAGGATTCTTTTCGTTTCAGGTAAAGCGTCAGGGCTGCCTGGATGTTCCGATTGTCCGTTTACCGCATCTACCAGTACGGGCAGCGAGACGACGAATTCAGAGCCCCGGCCGGGCCCCTCGCTTCGGGCCTCTACGGAACCGCCATGCATAGTGGTCAGCTGCTTGACCATGGTCAGCCCGACTCCCAGGCCGCCTTGTGATCGGTCGAGCTCGCGGTGCCCCTGAACGAACAGTTCGAAGATCGAAGTCTGTTCGTCCTCCTGCAACCCGATGCCATCATCCTTTACCTGCAGTTTCGCAATGCCGTCCTGTACGACGATGCTCACATGAATGCGTCCTTCAGGACCGCTGTAGGTAGCGGCGTTCTCAATCAGGTTGGCTAGTATCTGCTCGATGCGTACCGCGTCGCCGTTGATCCAGACCGCTGTGGCCGGCAGTGCTGCTTCCAGCATCTGCCGTTCGCCAATGAGCCCAGCCTTTGCGCTCGCCACGGAGTGCGCCACGATCTCGACGAGGTTTATGCGGGCCAGCCGCAGTGAGACCCGGCCGTTGGTTGCCCGGGACACGTTGACCAGATCGTCTACCAGTACGCTCAGGGCATCTATCTGACGTTGAAGGATGCCTAGCGCATGGCTATCGTCGCGTCTGGAATGAAGCACCGTGACCGCATTGCGGACTGCGGCGACTGGGTTGCGCAGTTCGTGCCCGAGCATGGCGAGGTATTCGCTCTTGAGGCGGTCCTTCTCAAGCAGCCGAACATTGGCTAAGTGACGGGCTTCTTCAGCACGGGCACGTTCTACCGCCTCCCAGGTTCTCTCGGCAGTTTCCTCGATTCGCGCGATTTCGCTCGCGGACCATGAGCGCGGTGATGCCTGGTGAGCGACGAGTACCGCGCTGGCTCGGCCTTCCTTGAGTATGGGTACGATAACGTAGGCCAAGATATCGAAGCCCAGCGTAGCAGCACGCTCATCAGGACCAAGACGGGTGTCCGAAGGTACGTCCGTAATCACCAGCGTTTGGCCTGATGGTATCTGCCGCATCAAGCGTGGCCCGAAAGCATCGAGGCGGTGATAGCCGACGGCACTGGCGACGCCGGCGTGGTAGTCCGCCGCTACGTTAACGTGGCTACCATCGACACTTATCTCCGCATAAAACACCCGGTTCGCCTTCAGATGCTCGCCAAGCAGACGAGCCGCCTCGAGCTGAATTTGCACCGGGTTCGCCAGTGGTCGAATCGCTTCATTGAGCTGCAGGCGATAGGCGCTCGCCGCGGCATTGGAGCGTTGCAGCTCTTCGGCAAGTTTCATTGCGTGAATGTCCGTGGCCGTGCCAAACCAGCCGGAAACTCCGGAGGGTTCGGTGAACAGGAATGCTCGGCTCAAATGCCAGCGATACATTCCGGTTGCCATGCGAATACGGTGCTCGATCTCGTACGGCTGTTGCGTAGCAAGCGCTGCGCCCCATGCCGCCACGCTTTTTTCCATGTCGTCTGGGTGCAGTACCTGCTCCCAGGTCCAACTTTGATCCGCCTGACGCTCGAAGCCGCTGTATTCAACGGCGCGTGCGTTGTAGTACTCGACAACGCCGTCTGTGCTTGCGATCCATACCAGTTGGGGCATGCCATCAGCCAGATGACAGAAACGAAGCTCCCTTGATCTGACTGCGGATATGGAGAGATTTTCTGCAACCTTATCGCTGGATAACTGCTCGTTCGCCCGCTGTTCCGAAACTTCGAGCAGCAGCATATTGTTTGCGACCGGGACTGCTCGGAAGGTTATTTGGCGGAGACTGCCCACACTGTCGCGAATAGCACCGCAACCTGAGCCAAGGTCCGCATCCTGAAGGTGCTGCCTGAGCAGCTCGGCTCCCTCGACGTTGCCTGCCGAATCCCGAATTTCAAGGATCTCCAACAGCGGCTGCCCTTTTAACTCGTCCAAACCATATCTCGCCATTGCAAGCGCGGCCGGATTGGCCGAAAGACATGAGAGCTCGGCGTCAACAACAAAAAGCCCCACTGATGTTTCTAACCAAGCCTGATGGAGAAAGGGTGAGGTTGTTTTACTCGTCATCGGACTTCCCTTATGCTCCGTTGCCGCATTTGAACTCCGTTAACTGACACAGAACAATCCAGGTACGTTTAGCCATACAGTCTCTGACCACGGCTATGCGTAAACGATGGCGTTGCGGCGAAGTTAAAGGCCAACGGAACTACTACTTGCAGGTTGCAGTACGGCTCGATTAAAACTGCCGCCAACATTTTATCGCTGATAACCAGGAGTATCGGATGCTCGCTCCTTTGAACGTCCTCATGTTGGAGGATAACCCAGTTGACGCTGAGCTGGAGATTCGGGAGCTCCGCCGTGCAGGTTTCGAGCCTGCCTGGGTTCGCGTGCAGACCGAAGCGGAATTCGTCGCGCAACTCAGGCCAGACCTCGACCTCATCATTGCGGATTATCAATTGCCGCAGTTCAACGGTGTACGGGCGCTTGCCTGTCTGAACGAGGCCGGTTTGGACGTTCCGTTCATAATCGTTTCCGGTGCGATCGGGGAGGAGCTGGCGGTCGAATTAATGCGCGAAGGCGCCACCGATTATCTGTTGAAGGATCGGTTGGCACGGTTGGGTGAATCGGTAAGGCGCGCGCTGGATCAACGAGACGATCGGCGTGTCAGAGCTGAATCGGAGCGTGAGCGTCGTCGCCTGGCGGAGCGGGTGATCTATCAAGCGAAGACCTTCGACACGCTGCTGTCTGCGGTACCCGACCTGATGATTCTGATCAATGCAGACCGCCGCCTGACCTACGCCAATCAGGCGGCGCTTATCGGCTGGGATACCGACCTCGATAGCGTTGTTGGCAAGCGAATCGAGGATTTGAACTTGCCGGCTGAGGTCATCGCCAGGCTTGAGGCGGGTATCAATGACGCGATGCAGGGTAAAACCGTTCGCAACGAAAGCTCATTTCCAGCTGCCGATGGAGTCACTCATTATCACGAATATATCCTTACGCCCGTAATTGGGGCCGATGGAGCGGTGTTCGCGATTGCCTGCGCTGGGCGCGATATAACCGAGCGCACGGCGACCGAGGCCAAACTGCGAGAAGAGCGGGAGCTCAGAGAGCTGTTCAACGCAACCCTTTCTCACGACATGCGCACGCCGCTTACGGCGGTAAAGCTGAGCACCGAACTGTTGATGCGCCGAGATCGCGGTGAGGCGATGGCCGCCACGTTGCATAGCCGAATCATCCAGAATATTGACCGGGTCGATGGCATGATTCAGACCTTGCTCGACGCCGATCTGGTTCGTGCAGGTGGCCGCCTTCCGCTTACGTTGGTGCAGTGCGGCTTGCGCGATACGGCCCAGGCGGTCATTGATGAAATGGTGGTTTTGCACGGTGACCGTTATCGGTTACACGCGCCGGTCGAGGTAGAGGGCCGCTGGGATTGCCGATTGGTCCGGCGAATACTGGAAAATCTATTGGGCAACGCCCTTAAACATGGGGATTCGGTCAGCCCGATCACGATAGTCATCGAGGCCCAAGGGGCCGAAGCCATGCTTCGCGTCCACAACGAGGGTGAGCCGATACCATACGAGGACCAGGCCGACCTGTTCGAGCCGTTTCGTAGAGCTTCGTCTCAACGCAATCAAGGCCTCGCCGGTTGGGGCTTGGGACTCACGATGGTGCGTGCGGGCGCGCAAGCTCATGGCGGCACGGTCAGCGTCCAGAGTACGCACGCTGAAGGCACTGTTTTCACGGTACGATTGCCGCTGAATTTGTAACCGGCACGAACCGCGTCGAATCCTCTTTCATATATGCATCCGAGCAGCTCGCTCGCAGGCGTTCAGGGCAGGAAAACAATTGCCTATCTACAACAAGTCCTGCCGTCTGGCAGTCGTGGTATCTGTCAGCGCAGCACTATTGGCGGGACACTCCTTCGCGCAAGAGGCGCCGTCGCACCTGCTCGACATGTCGCTCGAAGAATTGGCAGCCGTCGAGGTCACGTCCGCATCCCGGCGGCCGGAGCCCTTGTCCGGCGTCGCGGCAGCCATTTTTGTCCTATCCGCTCAGGACATTATCCGATCTGGCGCCACCAGCATTCCGGAGGCTTTGCGCCTGGTGCCAGGTCTTCACGTAGCGCGAATCGACAGCCGTCGGTGGGCGATTACGAGCAGGGGATTCAATGGTGAGTTCGCCAATAAGCTGCTGGTCTTGATCGATGGCCGCACCGTTTATACGCCGGTGCACGGGGGCGTCAACTGGGACGTTCAGGATGTTTTTCTTCCCGATATCCAGCGCATCGAAGTGATCCGCGGACCGGGTGCGGCGCAGTGGGGCGCCAATGCCGTAAACGGTGTGATTAATGTAATAACCAAGTCGGCGCACGATACGCATGGCGGCGTGGCGTCAGTGACGGCCGGCAATGAATACCAGTCCGCCTCTGCCCGCTGGGGCGACAACATTGGCGAAACCGGAAGTTATCGGGCATATACAAAGCACTCGCGTCGTGATGATTCGCGCATCGGCTCAAGCGATGGGGGCGATGAGTGGACACAGGAACGCGCTGGCTTCAGAACCGATTGGGCGGCACAAAGCAGCGAAAAATTTACCCTGCAGGGCGATTTATATCAGGGCGAGGTGGGTCGGCTCTTTCCGGTAGTCTCGTCACCAACTCCGCCGTATAACCAGCCAGTGCTTATCGAGAACCGCGCACGTGGAGGTAACCTGCTCGGCCGCTGGACGTCTACCCAGTCGGTCGACAACGAGATGTCTCTTCAGACCTATGTGGATTGGTACGAGGCGCGGCCTCTGCAAATCGAAGAAGAAGTCTTTACCTTCGACCTGGATTTCCAGCATAGGTTGAAGCTGGCGGACCGGCACCAATTGGTCTGGGGCGCGGGTTATCGGCATATACGCGACTCGTTCGCTAATAGCTTCACGGTTGCATTCGAGCCGGACGAGCGTACCACCGAAGTTGTCAACGCGTTTGTGCAAGACACGATCGAGCTGACCGAGTCCTTTTCATTCACGCTCGGAACCAAGCTTGAACATAACGACTACACCGGCGTTGAATTTCAGCCTTCGGCTCAGCTCAGCTGGACACCGAATGACCAGCATACCCTCTGGGGTTCGGTTTCACGGGCGGTTTCCACACCCAGCAGGGCCTATACGGATTCGCGTTTTCAGGTCGTTGTCCCCCTCCCAGGTGGTACTGCCCGGACCGTGGTTTCTGGTAACTCCTCACTCCAAGCAGAGGAGCTAACGGCCTATGAGGTGGGTTATCGCGTTTCTCCAGCCACCAATCTATTCGTTGATCTCACCCTGTTCATGCATGAATACGACGAATTGCTCGGCACGCAATTCGGTGCGGCATTCATCGATGGCAACGGCCAATTCGTCATTCCTGCCACCTTTGCGAACGGCGTGGACGGCCACGCCTGGGGCACCGAGCTGGCAACGCGTTGGCAGGTGAGCCCGTCCTGGCGGCTGGACGTCGCGTATAGCTTCATGGAAATGAACCTTTCCGCTCCGCCGGAGATGGCTGGCTCTGAGGCGTCTGAAGATTCGTCGCCTCAACATCAAGCGAGCATTTTTTCGCGATTCGATGTGAACGAAGCCTGGGCGTTGGATGGCGTTTTGCGCCATGTGGACAGTCTCGAAGCGTCCGGTATAGACGCATACACCGAGCTGGATCTGCGCTTGGGTTGGACGCCGCGACCCGAATGGACGGTCAGTCTGGTCGGCCAGAACCTGCTGGACTCGCAACATCGCGAATTTGCCGATATCGGCGCTGAAATCGAGCGCGCCATGTACGTCCGCGCGACGCACCGGTTCTAATCTGATGTTATTACCGCCTCGTCAATCTTGGGCGCGCGCCTTGTTCAGTGCGTTTGCCGTGTTCGCATCGGTATCGCTAACCGGTTTCGCGCTTGCTCAATCGGCGCAAGAATATGATTTGAAAGCGGCGTTCCTGCTCAACTTCGCTGATTATGTCGAATGGCCGCCCGAGGCCGGACTCGCTGCCGATGCCCCTGTACGAATCTGTCTGGTGGGCGATGACCCTTTCGGTGATCGTATCGATCACCTGCTTAAAGCTCGGCCTGCCAGCAAGCGGCCGCTGATCCTGCACCGTATGGAGTTGGCCAGCGCGGCGCTCAACTGCCACATCGCCTTTATTCATCGATCCACACCCGATGCACTTCGACAGGACCTGCATGTCCTTGCCGACAGTGTCGTGCTCACCGTGGGGCAGGGGCCGGAGTTCGAAAAAGCTGGAGGTATCATCTCGCTGGGGATGCGCGAAGGTCGGGTCAAATTGTTCATCAACCTGGCCCAGGCTCAACGTCATCAGCTCACGATCAGTTCCCGGCTGCTGTCTCTTGCCGAGGTGAAGCAGTAGCATGAAGCGCTTTTTTCGCAATCTACCCATCGGCACCAAGCTTGCAGCGGCGATACTCCTGGCGAGTACGGTTTCCCTCGTCGGCGCGGCGCTGGTAATCATCGGCTACGAGGCCGGCACCGCGCGTGATCGCGTCGCTAATGAACTCGACAGCCTGGCCAGGCTCCTGGCTGTGAATACCGAGGCCGCGCTGCGGTTCAACGATCCAGACGCCGCGACCGAAAACCTCAACTCGCTCTCCGCCCAGCCGAATATCGTGACCGCCGCGGTCTATTCGCAAGACGGGGCGCTATTCGCCCAGTACTCACCGGATGCTCAGGCGCTGCCCGGTCAGGTGCCCAATCCGGGCGAGCGCTTTACTGGCAATCAGCTCGAACTGGTCCATCCCATCGGCGCTGTAGCCGCTCCCAGTGGCTTCGTGTATCTAAAGACGGATCTGTCGCCACTGACGACGTTTCTCAAGCGCTACGCCACTATCGTGGGAGCGATGTTTGCGGCTCTCTGGCTCGGCGCTGCATTCCTGGCGGCGATACTGCAGCGTGCGATTGCGGCGCCCCTGCTGGGTATTGTCGAAGTGGCGCGAGCCGTGACCGAAAAGTCGGACTACAGCTTGCGTGCCGAGAAGCACGGGGAAGATGAGATCGGCCTGCTTTCCGATGCGCTGAACCAAATGCTTGCGCAAATCCAGCAGCAACATAACGAGCTGCAATCGGCTTATGCGGAACTTGGACAGAAGCACAGCAGTTTGCTCGTGCACATGAACGAGCGCCGTAAGGCCGAAGAAGCGCTGCGCTCACTCAACGCAGAGCTAGAGCTAAGAGTCGCTGCGCGGACGACCCAACTGGAGGACAGTAACCGCGAGCTGGAGAGTTTCAGTTATTCCGTATCTCACGATTTAAGAGCGCCGCTGCGCGGCATCGATGGGTTTAGCCGAATCCTTCTGGAGGAATACGGCTCGCAGCTCGACGCCGAAGGTCAACGTCTGTTCGATGTCATCAGGCGCAACTGCTTAAGCATGGGTCGCCTGATCGATGACTTGCTGGCTTTTTCGCGATTAGGCCGAACGCCGCTCGCCACGCTGGACGTTGCCATGGGCAATGTCGTGCAAGAAGTTATCGCTGAACTGGCCGCGGTGCCTGGCGATGTCATCCCGCCGTTAGACGTGGGGCCGTTACCGAGGGTGAAGTGCGATCCGTCGTTAATTCGCCAGGTATGGAGCAATCTGCTTGCTAATGCAGTCAAGTTCAGTGCTGGTAGCGAAGCGCCGCACATACGCATATGGGCTGAGACGCGTGCGGGCGAGTACGTTTTCGCCGTCTCGGACAATGGCGTTGGTTTCGACATGGAATACAGTGACAAACTTTTCGCGGTGTTCCAGCGTCTTCATGGTAATGATGAGTTCCCAGGCACTGGAATAGGCTTGGCCACGGTAAAACGGATCATTGTGCGCCATGGTGGTCAGGTCTGGGCCGAGGGCCATCCGCAGCGGGGCGCGACTTTCTTTTTCAGCTTGCCAGACAGGAATGATGATGGACTCTAACGACGTTCGCATATTGCTAATTGAAGACAGCTCCAGCGATGGCGAACTAACCATTCGAGCCTTGGCCAAGCATAATCTCGGCGATCGAATTATCTGGCTCCGCGACGGAGCAGAGGCACTGGATTTTCTGTACCGCTCGGGACCCTACGCTGATCGGCCTGATATCCCGCGTCTGCTGATACTGCTGGACCTCAAACTGCCAAAAATCGGCGGGCTAGGTGTACTTGAGCGCATCAAGTCGGACCCGGAAAAAGCCACGATTCCCGTCGTTGTTCTGACTTCTTCCGCCGAAGATCGAGACCTCAACGAAGCTTACAAGCTCGGCGTTAACAGCTATTTGGTGAAGCCTGTCGATTACCAGGCCTTCGTCGAAGTAGTCGGCCATGCCGGCCTGTATTGGGTGTCGGAAAATCGCCTGCCATGAGTGGCCGCTTGTAAAATATTGATGCGTCGGATGACGACCGTTTCCGTACAGCTCTTCACATACGCAGTGGAAGGGCGGCTCCTATTGCAATGAAGACGCCCCCGCATGCTTGATTGAAGCGCCGACCGACACGCGCTAGCCACGGGCTGATCCGGTTTGCCGCACTTGCTAGTACATATTCAGTGAGGATTTCGGTGCCGGCGAACGTGACGGCCACTACGGCAAACTGTTGCACCAAGCTGCGGTGTGGGTCGATGAATTGCGGAAGAAAAGCGCTAAAGAACAGCAACACCTTGGGGTTTGTCGTCGCCGAAAGCAGACCTTGACGGAAAAGTGACCAGCCTTTCGCTTCGAGGGGAGCGCTACCGATCGTGACTGGGATCGCAGGTGACCGCCAGAGTTGGATGCCGAGCCAGACGAGATAGAGACCGCCGATCCATTTGAGCGCCGTAAGCCAGTGGACGGAGGATCTGATCAAGGCGCCAATGCCGAACATACAAAGCGCTATGACGACAACGAAGCCCAAGGCGCCGCCAAATATGGTGAACAAGGTCTTGTGGCGACCATGCATTGCGCCATGGGTGAGGGCAAGCAACCCGTTTGGGCCTGGAGATAACGAAAGACCCATTGATGCAACGAGGAAAACGAGCCAGGTTTCAAACTGCATGGTTAGTCCGTTTTTATAAATGAGCCGCTGCGTACAAGCCAGCAGTACTGTTGGCGTAATCTACTCTCGTACACCGTAGTCGCAGTTACCGCCAAGCGACATGCGGCCAGCACTAAACAGCCAGAACTGCTCTCGAATCCTAGAGCCACCCACGGCTCAACTGGAGGTGATTCATGAGTATCGATCCGCTCGACAGGCTCCATGACCAGCAGCCCGTACCGGGGCAAAATCAAAACCCCGGCCATTCTCCTGAGCCTGACTTCATCACGGATAATCCGGACGTCCAGCCAGGTTCCGGCAACGACACACAGCGTCCTGAGCGACCCGGGAGCGCACCAGACGTGGAACGTCCTGGCAGCAGCCGGCCGGATATCGACCCGAACGAGCCGGGGCTTGGCAATCCCTTGCCTTGATTCCGTCTAGCTAAATGAGCCCAGCTTTTGCGCTGGGCTTTTGTTTTCAGAGTGAGCGGAGATACGCAGGAGTACCTGCTTTCATACCGCCTGCCCGCAAGCGCAGCTATGGCGCAGAACGATGCTTTAGCTCATTAGCTTACGAGCTGTGTGGTGCTCCCATCCTCGCGCTGATCTTGCGTGCTACTTCCAGCAGTTTCAGCGCCGCCTCACCGTCCGCTTCGGCCATGAAGCCGGGTTCGGCACCGACTATCGTGATGACACCCGCCAATCGTTTATCGCCGCTAAATAGCGGGGCGGACAGGGCGTTGACGCCGGCCATCAGCAGGCCGTGCACGTGTTGAATGTGGGTGCGTTGCAGTTCGCTCATTGTGGCGAGCAGGGCATCGGAGGAGGGGGCTGAGGGTAGTTGCAGTTCTTCTTCGCGCAGCTCGGCGGTTTCTGCGTTTGGCATGAAGGCGTTGAAGACCAGGCCTGTCGATGAGCCCAGCAGTGGCAGCACCGAGCCGACCTGGGTTACCAGCGTCACGGCGCGCACCGCCTGCTCGACATGCACGACGGCCGGGCCGCGGTTGCCCCATACGGCGAGAAAGCAGGTTTCGTTGAGTTCATCGCGCAGTTGCGCCAGGTGTGGGGTGGCCAGTTTGACCACGTCCAGTCGCCCCAGCGCCGCGAGGCCGACGAACAAGGCGGCGCGGCCCAATCCGTAATGGTTGGTCAGCGAATCCTGCTCGGCGAAGCCGCTGGCGATCAGGGCCTGCAGGTAACGGTGGACTTTGCTGGCGGGCATGCCGACGTGTTCGGCCAGGCGCGACAGCGATGTCGCGGGGGCCAGTTCGGCCAGCGCCGTGAGGATGTCCGTACCTACTTCGGCGGCCTGCACTTTCTGTCGGCGGGGCGCCGTGTCCGCTTGGTTATCTGCCATGAATTAATCGCCTGTTTTTTACTGCCTGCCTGGGAGGCGCTGTTTATAGCTTGACGCCTAGGTGAGTTCAAATTACTTTTTGCGTAAACGAATTACGCTAAGTGGGAAACAGCTATGCAACCACAAGAACAAACAGGCGAAACCTCTCGATACCTTTCCGGCTTCGGCAACCAATTCAGCAGCGAGGCCTTGCCCGGTGCGCTACCGGTCGGCCAGAACTCACCGCAGAAAGTCCCGTACGGGCTCTACACCGAATTGCTCTCCGGCACCGCGTTCACCGTGCCGCGCAGTGAAGCGCGGCGGACCTGGCTGTACCGCATCCGCCCTTCGGCCAATCACGGCCAGTACCAGCGCATGGACCGGCAGCTCGACAGCGAGTTGGGGCCGGTCACGCCCAACCGGCTGCGCTGGAACCCGGAACCGTTCCCCGAGACCGCAACCGATTTCCTCGATGGCTTGATCTGTGTAGCGGCCAATGCCGAGCCCGGCCAGCCGACAGGGGCGAGCATCTACCGCTACGCGGCGAACCAGTCGATGGAGCGGGTGTTCTTCAACGCCGATGGCGAGCTGCTGCTCGTGCCGCAGCAGGGCGCATTGAAGTTGGTCACCGAGCTGGGCGTGCTTGAAGTCGCGCCGCTGGAGATCGCTGTAATCCCGCGCGGGATGCGCTTTCGTGTCGAGCTGCTGGAAGCGACGGCAAGCGGCTACGTTTGCGAGAATCATGGCTGCTCGCTGCGCTTACCGGATCTCGGCCCGATCGGCAGCAATGGCCTGGCCAATCCGCGCGATTTCCTTGCGCCGGTTGCGCATTTCGAAGAGCGCGACGAGCCGGTGCAACTGGTACAGAAGTTCCTCGGCGAACTCTGGTCGACTGAACTGGATCACTCGCCGCTGGACGTGGTCGCCTGGCATGGCAACAACGTGCCTTATAAGTACGACCTGCGCCGCTTCAACACCATCGGCACGGTCAGCTTCGACCATACCGATCCGTCGATATTCACCGTACTGACCTCGCCAAGTGCCGTTCACGGCATGGCCAACATCGATTTCGTGATTTTCCCACCGCGCTGGATGGTGGCGGAAAACACATTCCGTCCGCCGTGGTTCCACCGCAACCTGATGAACGAATTCATGGGCCTGATTGACGGTGCCTACGATGCCAAGGCTGACGGCTTCTCGCCCGGCGGCGCCTCGCTGCACAACTGCATGAGCGCGCACGGGCCGGATCATGTTTCGACCGAACAGGCGATCAAGGCCGAACTCAAACCGCACAAGATCGAGAACACCATGGCCTTCATGTTCGAAACCGGCCAGGTGCTTCGCCCCACCCGTCAGGCGCTGGAAAGCCCGCTGCTACAGAGCGACTACGATAGCTGCTGGGCCGGCCTGGCCAAGACCTTCGACAAGAATGAGAGATGATATGACTGAACAAACAGAACTTCGCAGTTGGGTCGAGTCGGCCAACGGCCATTCGGACTTTTCCCTCGCCAATCTGCCGCTGGGCGTGTTCAGCCGTGACGGCGGCGAGTCGCGCGGTGGTGTTGCCGTTGGCGATTTCATCCTCGACCTGAACGCTGCCTGCGACGCCGGCCTGTTCGACGGCCAGGCACTGGACGCGGCGAAAGCCGCCAGCGGCAGCAGTCTCAATAATTTCTTTGCCCTCGGCGCATCGGCTCGCAAAGCGCTACGTGGCGCGCTGCAGGACCTGCTCGGCGAAGGCAGCGCAGAACGCGGGCGTCTGCAAGGCATGGGTGAATCGCTGCTGCAGCCGATGAATCGCTGCCAGATGCAGATGCCGGCCAAAGTGGGCGACTACACGGATTTCTACGTCGGCATTCACCACGGCAACAATGTCGGCAAGCTGTTCCGTCCGGATAATCCGCTGTTGCCCAACTACAAGTACGTGCCTATCGGCTATCACGGCCGAGCGTCGACCATCGACGTCTCCGGTGCGACGGTGAAACGCCCCAACGGCCAGACCCTGCCGCCGGGCGCCAGCGAACCGAGCTTCGGCCCGAGCAAGCGGCTGGATTATGAACTGGAGTTGGGTATCTGGATCGGTGAAGGCAACGCGCGCGGGGAGGCGATTGCCATCGGCGAGGCGAGCAGCCATGTCGCGGGCTTCTGTCTGCTCAATGACTGGTCCGCACGCGATTTGCAGGCATGGGAGTACCAGCCGCTGGGCCCGTTTCTGTCCAAGAGTTTCGCCACCAGCGTGTCGCCCTGGGTAGTGACACCGGAAGCGCTTGAGCCCTTTCGTTGCGCCCAGCCGGCACGCCCCGAAGGCGATCCACAACCGTTGCCGTATCTCTACGACGAGCAGGATCAGCAGCAGGGCGCGCTGGATATCGAACTGGAAGTGCTGCTGCTAACCGGGGCCATGCGCGACAAGGGCTTGCCGGCGCAGCGCATCGCGCTAAGCAGTACCCGCAACATGTATTGGACCGTGGCACAAATGGTCGCGCACCACAGCGTCAACGGCTGCAGCCTGCAATCGGGTGACTTGCTCGGTTCCGGTACTTTGTCCGGCAACAGTCCCGACAGCCTCGGTAGCTTGTTGGAGATTACCCAGGGCGGCAAACAACCCCTGGAATTGCCCAGCGGCGAGACGCGCACCTTCTTGGAGGATGGGGACGAGATCATCCTCAAAGCACGCTGCCGACGCGACGGCTATGCCTCGATCGGCTTTGGTGAATGCCGTGGTCGGGTATCGCCGGCGTCGTGACAGGCTGCTGACACGTCAAGAGTTTCGCGCCGAGGGCGGCCCTCCTACAAAGCAAAGCGTCACACCGCACCACGTTCTTGTTGGAGGCGCGCCCCGCGGCGAAAAAGCACGCTGCCGGCGCGACGGCCATGCCTCGATCGGCTTTGGTGAATGCCGTGGTCGGGTATCGCCGGCGTCGTGACAGGCTGCTGACACGTCAAGAGTTTCGCGCCGAGGGCGGCCCTCCTACAAAGCAAAGCGTCACACCGCACCACGTTCTTGTTGGAGGCGCGCCCCGCGGCGAATGCAGGCGATAGCCTGCCAGCAAAGCCAAATAGCTTCGTCGGAGGGCAGCCCGAGCGCAATGGCTTCGGCGAGCCATGGTCTTTATGAACCACGGGGCACGGAAGCGGTTTCCAGCGTTGTCGGATCAACCGGTTCGTTCGCCGCTTTGCGTATTTGCTCCGCCAGCGCGACGGAAAACTCCTGCGCGGCGGACCAGCGCAGGTGCACCGCATCGACGAAAGATGTCACAGGTGTGGGCCAGTCCTTGTCGGCGTTCCAGTAGGTACCGCCAGTGACGCTCAGGGTATCCAGGATGCGCTTGTCGAAGTCGGCTAGAAAAGTGCCGTCCGGGTCGTATTTTTCCTTCCATTGCGGATGCAAAGGAGTGGAGACAACCATGAGCTGACGGCCTTCTTGTGCCAGGCGCGCGCTCATCTCGTGCAGTGCCTCGAAACAGCTGGGATCCAGCGGCTCCGGGCTGCCATACAGCAGCTCACGAGTATTACTGGTATCCAAAGGACCATCGCCGAAGCGGTTGAAGACCAGCGGATCCCATTCGATCTGTCCGGCGCGCTGAGCCTTTACCGTCAGCGCGTTGCGCAACAGCGACTTCGGTGAGAAATAACGCATGTAGTGGCCCCAGGGTGAAGCGTTTTCGTAGACATAGGGATCTACGTGCTCGCGGTTGAACACGGCTGTGGGCACGCGCCAGCAACCAGCAAAATCCTGGGGATCGGCAATCATCACGACGCTGCGGATAGTTGGCTCGCGATCGAGCAGCCAATGCCCCACGTAGGTTGACTGGTTGGCGAATAGCCCGCAGAAAGCGCCATTCATAGGACGAACTTCGGGCATGGCCTGGGTCAGCACATGACCGTCCACGTGGCGCCAGGCCACGGAAGAACCAATTATCAGCAGATTCGGCGATTGGATCGGGTTGTCGCGCATGAAGCTGAGCTTCTCGTCGGCGCACGAGATATTCGAGAACGCGGGCGGTGGCAGGTTGCCGGTTCGGTCCAGCGCTAACAGCGTCAGACAGTACAACGCCAGTGCGCCGGCCAGGCCGGCAAACAAGGACAGCAGATACCGCGAACGCACCTGGCTCGGCGCGCTGGCCGTGCTGACGGTACCCTGTTCGGCGCTGCTCCCTTCCCTAGGTACGTCTACTGTCTGCATCATGATCTATTGGCCCTCGAGTTTGGCGCTGATGACCTGGGCGAAGTGACCAACGTTGCGCAGCGATTCCAGCTCCGCCGTCCGGAACTTGATACCGAATCGTTGCTCCGCCGCTACGGTGAGCATCACGTGGGCCTGGCTGTCCCAGCCGTCGATGTCATTGGCGGTCATTTCGGGCGAGAGCACGATGCCGTCGTCATCGAACACGTCATGGAAAACCGGGGTGAGTTGTTTGAGCACTTCTGCTTCGGTCATGTCTTTACCTCGATGAAATGGCGGAACGTGCGGGTGGGGGAGAGTTCGTAATGCCAGAAGGTGGCGTCGCTGGCGGCATCGGCGGGGGCGGGATGCTGGACGAAGCCCAGCCGGGGGAAATGCTCGGCGACCATGCCGTTGCGTTCGGTAGGGTGGTATTCGCCGATCAGCGTGCGGTAGCCGGCGGCCGTGGCGGCCTTGGCCAGCACTTCCAGCACGGCGTCTTCGACCTGGCGACCCAGCACTCGGCAGCTCATCAGCCAGCTGTCGATCAGCAGTTCATCGCTGGCGACGGCCGCATCCGGGCGTGCCAGCACAACGCTGATCAGGCCGTTGTCGCCGAACTTGTCGGTAAGGCGGATTGCCAGTGCTACAGCAGCCGGGTTGCTGGCGATCCGCTCGACTTCCGCCTCGCTATAGCGGCGGGTGGTGAGGTTGAACTGGTTGGTCTTGTTGATCAGCTGAGTGCTGCGGGCGAGTTCGGAGGCGCCGATAGGCGTTGCAGTCAGCACCATTTCCAGGCTGCGCAGGTAGCCTTCCATGTCGGTGGACTGGCTCATGGCCGCCTTGCGCTCGGCATTGAGCGCGTAATTCCGACCGCGCGTGGCGTCGTCGGACGTGAAAGAAACCGCCTCGAAGTAACCGGCCGCCGCGACACGCGCTGGATAATCGGCCACATCGTCGGGTAATTCCGGGACGGCGACTTCAGGAAGTTCGCGCCGCACGATGTCGCGCTCGGCCGGGTTGTCGTCGACGAAAACCAGGCTGTCCAACCCGATATCCAGCATTGAGGCGATACGGCGCAAGTTGCCGGCCTTGTCTTCCCAGTTCGCCACGAAGGCCGCGATATCGCTGCGTTTGATCGCCATTTCGGAATGATCGAATGCAGCTTCAGCAACGCTCAGGTCGTTTTTGCTGCAGACCGCAAGGATGACGCCGCGACGTGCAAGTAGGGCGGCGTAGCGTTGGAACGCGAGAAAGGCTTCCCCGCTGGGTGAGCCCTGGCCGAGATGAATGCCGTCGACTCCATCGTCACCGACCACGCCGCCCCACAGCGTGTTGTCCAGATCCAATACCAAGCACTTGCGCGACAGCCCGATGCTCGCCGCGGCGATGCGTGCCAACTGGTCGCCATATAGCGGCGCCAGGTTCGGGCTAACCAGTTGCTTGGCCTGATGCCAGCGCACCGGCTCGCAGAGGCCATCGCCATAACTGCCGCGTGCCGCCTCCCAGGCCAGATCCATCAGCAACACGCCGTCTTCACGTGCGGCGGTGCGGATGGCTGCATTCAACCGATCGATCACTGCATAAGGCGCGGCAGGCACCAGTGCTTCGAATGAGCCGAAGATGGCTGGATCGGCGGGCACCAGCGTTTGCTGTATCACTTGTGCGGCGAAGCGTTCACGGGCGCGTCGCCACAGCAGGCGTAGCTCTTCGATGCGCTCGCTGACGGCCGCATCGACTTCTTCCTGCGAGGCCTCGAGCGCCAACTGCAGTGGTGCATCGCGAACGTCCAATGCCAGCACCACCACCTGCGGAGCGAAAGCGGCCAGATGTGCATCGTCCATCAGCAGCGCCTGGCGATACATGCCATAAGGCGCGACGTGAACCGAGAGTGCCAACCGCCGCTGCAACCCGGCCACGCGGATTGCCGGAACCAGATGATCCACCGTATGCGAGGAGAGCAGGGCGATGCGCAAAGGACGCAGGCCCGGCACGGACGCCTCGCCAGCGGCAACGGCCTGCAAGCCTTCGGTTGCCAGCCTGTCCAGGCGGATCGTTAGCGTGAAGTCCCGCCGATAACCTGCGAGTCGCGCAGCCGCCGCAAGCCGTGCGAGCGGCTCGGTCTCACGTTTGGCCGCGCCAATGGCGGCACCGAGATCGGGGTGTTGAGCAAGCCAGAGAAGCTGATCCATTAGCCGTTAACTCCTTCAAGAGTCTTAACTGGTGTTCAGAACTGGAAGTACAGGAACTCGGTAGGGGCGACGGAGAACGCCACCGCCAGCGCGAAGAAACCCAGAACGCCAATGGCCAGGCCAATCACTGGCGACGGACTCCACAGGGCGATGGGAAACCAGCGCAGCAGCCAATTTTCCCGTGGTGGCGAATCCAGGGCGGTGCGAAAGCCCGCCATCCACTGCTGCACGTTCGGCATGATCCATACAAAGGCGAGCAGCACGGCGACGGTGAGGTAGTCGGACTTGTCGAAATGCGTGCTCTGCTCGCTCAGGCCGGTCATGCCGGAGAGCATCGCCATGGCCGCCGTCACGCTATTGGCGCGGAAGAACACCATTGCCACGACTACGCAGACGAAGGTCAACAGCACGGCTGCGCCATGCTGCGCGCGATTGTCACTGTCCATCGGCAGGCTGTGGCGAGCCTTGATCGCGCGGAAACCGTGGGCAACTACGAGATAGAACCCATGCAGCAACCCGAATACCACGAATTGCCAGCCGGCGCCGTGCCAGACGCCGGAGATGAACATAGTGATCACGGTGGGATAGGCGACCAGTATGACAAAGGTGCCCAGGCTCATCTTGCCGCGGCGCGGCAACGGCTTGCCCGCTGCCATGCGCGACCGGGTGATGCGCATGACAATGGGATTGTAGACATACGCTGTGAGAAAGCGCGTCAGCGTCATATGCCAGCGCGACCAGTAATCGATGACATTGCGCGCCTTGAACGGGCTGTTGAAGTTCATCGGCAAGCGCAGGCCGAACAGCAAACCCAGGCCGATGGCCATGTCGCTGTAGCCGGAGAAGTCGAAGTAGATCTGCAGCGTATAGCTGAGCGCACCGTACCAGGCGTCGTAGAACGAAGGCACCGTGCCATCTGCGGCGATTGCGAAAATCGGCGAGGCGTTTTCCCCCAGCGGGTCGGCAAGGATCACCTTCTTGAACAGGCCGAGCACGAATACCGTCAGCCCCAGCGAAATATTGTCGATCCGTGGACGGAAGGTAGTGGCGTCATTGAACTGCTTGAGCATTTCGCCGTGATGGGTAATGGGGCCGGCGATCAGCTGCGGAAAGAAGCTGATGAAGAGGCAGTAATTGACGAAATCGTGTTCCTGGACTTCGCCGTCATGGGCATCCACCAGATAGGCGATCTGCTGGAAAGTGAAGAAGGAAATGGCCAGCGGCAGAATGATGTCGCCTACCGACCAGCCGAGGCCAAAGGCACCGTCGAGTGTGCTGAATAAAAAGCCTGTGTACTTGTAATAACCGAGCAGCGCCACGTTGGCGGCGACCCCAAGCACCAGCACCATTCTCGACGGCCGCCGCAACAGGTAGCCGCCAATCAGGTAGTTGGCGACCATGCTACCGACCAGCAGCGGCACGTAGCTCGGGTTCCACCATCCATAAAACACCAGCGACGCCAACGTTAGCCAGATGGCTGCATAACGCTGTCTGCCGGTACCTGCAAGAACGATGAATCCCAGAAGAACCACCGGAAGGAACCCGGCGATGAATACCATGGAGTTGAAGAGCATCGTCCTTTTCCCTATCCCTGAGTCTCCAACGCCGCCCTTTCAGATCGGGACGGCGACTGCACGGTGAGCCATCACGCACCTATGATTGCCATCGGCGCGTTCGTTGATGCTCACTATTCCCAATGCGGCCGCTCAGAAGCGGCTCAGCTAAGCCCAGTTTGTGTCGCTACCACGGTGGCTGGACTCAGTCTGTTAACTGCGACTCGAGTTTGTAAGAAAAAGTTGCACCGTTCGTCTGTCCCGATCTTCAGGCAGACGAGCGGATATATCCGCTAAATGAAGCGAAACGGTGGTTCCAGAGCGGTTTCGGCTATAACGGCGGGAGCGGCATGCTGCACATACGCCGAAGGGCGTGCTGCTGCCAGGACGGAGTGCGTTGCGCCACCCGCTGCCAGTCGACAATCGGGTTAATCAAGGGCGGATTAACGCTGGGGTGAATAGACCTGCAACGCCTTGGGCCTGATGCTGAACTCGGCTGGCGTGTACGTCGTCAGCTCACCGTCTGTGTTGATCGGCAGCGGCTTGCGGGTGGTCAGCGTAATCGCTGTGGTTGCGGAAGGGCACACGTCACGACTGCGCCGTGGGTGCCGTAGTGCAATCGTGGAAACAGCGGCGCCAACTGCCACCAGTGCCTGATTTCTCGTTGACCACGCCGACATCCATCGGGCGGGCTTGCCGGTGACGATCCGCTGAACCGCCGTGACCGGACTGGGTGGGATGCCCAGAGTACGTGTTGACTCCAAACCACCGTTTGAATTTATGCACTTGACGTCTTGGAACATCGCTACCATAGTTTGTCCGGACAACATGACAACCGTACAAAAGACATAACAAGAAGGAGAGCGGCATGGGCGTCAAACGAGTGGGCGAGAACCGTTATCGCGGCGAAATAGGCCGGTATTTCGAGGATTTCCAGGTGGGTGACATCTACGAGCATCGGCCCGGCCGGACGCTTACCGATGCCGACAACATCCATTTCTCGCTGCTGACCATGAACTACCACCCGATGCACTGCGACGCGGCGTATGCCGAGAAGAGCGAGTTCGGGAAGTTATTGATCAACAGCGGGCTTACGGTGGCCATCGTGCTGGGCATGACGGTGTCGGATGTCAGCGGTAAGGCCATCGCCAACCTCGGCTGGACCGACATCAAGCTCACCGCGCCAGTCTTCGCCGGGGACACCATCTACGCCGAGTCCGAAGTGCTCGATAAGCGTGAGTCCAAGTCGCGCCCCAACCAGGGCATCGTCAAGGTGCGCACGGTGGGCAAGAAGGCCGACGGCACCGTGTTCATGATCTTCGACCGCACGGCACTCATCCAGAAACGCGAGGGCAACACGCTCGACGAAGCGGCCAACTACTGACCCTCCGCAATCGGCCGGCAGCTGTCCGCCGCCACGCAAGCAACGCTGTAGCTATAAGAACCATCCTCAACAAAAACAATTTCGAGGAGACACCTCTGATGAAGCTCAAGCGCCTTATCGCGGCTGCGGTCGCATGTTCCTCCCTGTCACTGTTACCTCCGTACCTGTTCGCCGATGAACTGGTGCTGCCCAGCGAAGTGGCGGCCAGCCACTGGAAGACCCGCTACATGAAAGACTTTGCCGAGGCGGTGGACAAACGCACCGACGGCGAACTCGAGGTCAAGCTCTTTCCCGCCGCACAGCTCTACAACGATCAGGACGCGCTCGCCGCCCTGGGTACCGGAGCGGTGCATATGGTCTGGCCGGTTTCGGTGCGAGTGGAATCGATCGATCCACGCGTCGGTGTCATCAATCTGCCGTTCGCCCTGGAAGCCGAATCGATGGCCAACCGGTGCTATGCCGACGGGCTGACCGAGTTGCTGTCGTCCTATGTGGAGCCGCGGCAGCTGAAAATCCTCGGCTTGCTGCGTACCGCCGACCTGTTCTTCATTTTCAACGACCGCAACGTGCAGAAGCTCGAGGACCTCGCGGGCACGAAGATCCGCGTCACCGGTGGCAAGGTGTTCCTCGACACCATTCGCAGTGTCGACGCCAGTCCGGTGTCGATGGCCGCGTCGGAGATGAGCACGGCGCTTGCCCAGGGCGCAATCGACGGCGTGTTCACTTCGGCGGCCGGCTGGGCCGAGATGATCGGCTCCACCGGCAAGTACGCCTATTACGTGCCCAACCTGTCGCTGAGCACTTATGCCGTGGTGGTCGACCGCGGTTGGTTCGAGGGGTTGCCCGAGGCCCAGCAGAAATCAATCAACGAGTCGCTCGACCAAATCATCGCCAAACAATGGAAGGAAGTCGCGGTTGAGGATCAGAAGCTGATCGACGAGATGGTCGAGAAGGGCGCCCAGTTCAATACCGCCTCAGCGGACGATATCGCGCACTGGCAGGAGCTTTCGACCAGTAGCAATCAGCGGTTCGTCGAAGAATACCCCCAGGTCCAGCCTAAGATCGACGCGCTTGCGCAGAGGTGCGGCAATGGGAATTGAGTACGCGCCGATGAAAAAGGCTCCTGCGTCCCTGCACCAGCACGCGCTGGCGCGCCCACGCCGCAACTGGCGGCGGCTGGGGGGCAGGCTGTTGCACAACGTCGCCACCTGCCTGTTCATCGTTTCGATCGTGGTGATGCTGTTCGAGGGACTGTCGCGGGCGATCTTCGATCGCAGTTGGTTCTGGGCCGAGGAAAGCGTGCGCTACCTGATGGTCTGGGCCTTCTTTCTGACCTTGGGAGTCGCCGGCAGTGCGGGCCACCACATCCGTACCGAGCTGCTGGTCGATCACCTCGGCCCGCGCTTGCGCAAGACCTGCCATGTGCTGGCCAGCCTGGTTGGGGTTCTGTTTTGCGGCCTGCTGTTCTACGCCTCGCTGCCGCAGGTTCATCGCTATTACACGATGGGGATGATGACCGAGTCGAACCTCGATCTGCCGGTGTGGCTGCTGTTTCTGATCATGCCGCTGGGAGCGCTGCTGTACCTGGCCTACTACCTGCGCTGCGTGATGCGTGCCTGGCGCGGCGAGGACCCCTTCACCAATCCCGACAAGCCCGAGGGCTCGCTTCTCTAGGAGAGTGTCATGCTGATAGTGATTGCTCTGGTGACGATGCTGCTGTTCCTGGCCATCGGCACCCATGTCGCGGTGGCGCTCGGGCTGGTGACCACGGGGCTGATTCTCGTCGCCGCCGGCGTGCCCACCACCGTCATCGCGCAAACCGCGTTCAAGTCGATCAACAGCTACCCGCTGATGGCGATTCCGATGTTCGTGCTCGCCGGCAACCTGATGATGAAAGGCAACATCGCCGAATTGCTGATTCAGTTGATCGGCAGCGTGGTGCGTGCGATCCGCGGCGGCCTGGCGCTGACGGCGATGATTTCCAGCGTGTTCTTCGCCGCAGTGTCCGGCTCCAGCGTCGGTTCGGCGGCTGCCATTGGCGCCTCGACCGTCGCCGGGCTGGATCGGGAAAACTACCCACCGCGGTTTTCCGCCGCCATCGTCGCGGTCGGCGGCACGCTCGGATTGATGATCCCGCCGTCGCTTGGCTTCATTCTCATCGGCTCGATTGTCGGCCTCCCGGTCGATCAGCTGTTCATTGCCGGCGTGCTGCCAGGGTTGATGGAAGCGGCGTTGCTGATGATCGCCGTGATGGTTTTTTCCCGTCGTGGCGGTTACGGCGGCGTGGTGCAGAAGGCCGACTGGGGCGCCTTTTCGCGCAAGTTGCCGGGTGCCGGGGCGGCACTGCTGATGCCAGTGCTGATCCTGGGCAGCATCTATACCGGCTACCTGACCCCCACTGAAGTGTCCGCTTTTGCCGCTGCCTATGCGGTGGTCCTCTGCCTGCTGGTGTATCGCAGCGTCACTATCGGCGGCGTCTGGGATGTGGCTAAAGACTCACTGCTGCAAACCACCATGATCTTCGCGGTGGTGATGGGCGGCAGCCTGGTCGGCTTCGCTCTGGCACGCATGGGGGTATCGGCCAGCCTGGTGTCCTTCATCACCGAAATGGACATCCAGCCTTGGCAATTCCTGTTGCTGGCCAACCTGTTGCTGCTGGTGCTGGGGATGTTCCTCGACGGCGTGGCGATGATCGTGCTCACCGCGCCGCTGTTGTTTCCGGTGGCCACCCACCTGGGCATCAACCCCATGCACTTCGCGGTGATCATGGTCGCCAACGTGGAGATCGCCACGCTGACTCCACCCATCGGCCTCAACCTGTTCGTCATGAGCGGCATCACCAAGCAGCCGGTGCACGAAGTCGCGCGCGGTGTGTTGCCTTTCTACCTGGTCCGGTTGGTCGGCCTGACGCTGATCACCTTCGTTCCCGCCATCTCACTCGCCCTGATTAGCTGAGGTAATTGATGAACACTGCACTCGATACGTCCAATGCAACGCAACTCATCGCCGGAGCGCTGGCCGAATTCGCCGTCAACCTGCGCTACGAGGACATTCCCGCCGACATCCGCGAACGCGCCAAGCACCTGATGCTCGACGGCGTCGGCATCGCCCATGCCTCGACCCATTACGATTTTGCTCACCGCTCGCTCGCCGCCGTCACCGAGTTGGGGCAGGGCGATAGCCACGTCATCGGTCTGTCCGCCAAGCTGAGCCTGCGCGACGCCGTGCTGATGAACGGCATCCTGGTCCACGGTCTGGATTTCGACGACACCCACGGCCCGGGCATCATTCACGCCACCGCCAGCTGCCTGCCGACCGCCCTGGGCGTCGCCGGGCACCTCGGCCTGAGCGGTCGTGAGTTGCTGACCGCTTATGTGCTGGGCATGGAGATCGGCACTCGGCTGGGCTCGGTAGCCAAAGGTGGGTTTCATCAGATCGGCTTCCACCCGACCGGGCTCGTCGGCGCCTTCGCCTGCGCGCTGATCGCCGGTCGTTTGCAGGGCCAGAACGCCGCACAGTTGGCGATGGCCCAGGGCATCGCCCTGAGTACCGCCAGCGGCAGCATGGAATTTCTCCAGGACGGCGCCTGGACCAAGCGCATGCACCCGGGCTGGGCCGGCGTTGCCGGGATCACCTCGGCGACCCTGGCGCGGCATGGCTTCGTTGGCCCGAAGGCGGTCTACGAGGGACGTTTCGGTCTGTTCAAGAGCCACCTCGGGCCGCTCGAAGAACTTTGCGATTACAGCCTTGCCACCGAGGGACTGGGCCAAAGTTGGGAGATCGAGAACGTTTCGGTCAAGCCGCTGCCGGCCTGCCACTTCACTCATGCCTGTGCCGACGCCGCCATGCTGATCCGCCAGCAGCCCGGCTTCGATCTGCAGCAAGTCGCCCACATCAAGGCGCTGGTGCCGGCCGAGGTGATCAAGACGGTGTGCGAGCCGGAGCAATTCAAGCGTCAGCCGCAGAACACCTACGACGCGCAGTTCAGCATCCCTTATGCGGTGGCCAGTGGCTTGGTACGCGGCCGCTTCGGGCTGGCCGAAATCAATCCGACCGCCATCGGCGACAAGGAAGTGCTGCGCGTCGCCGAGCTGGTGGAATACGCCGCCGACCCGGATTCGACCTTCCCGCGCCATTACACCGGCGAAGTGATCGTCACGATGCGCGACGGCACCGTGCTGCGCCATCGCGAAGCATTCAACCGCGGCGGCTGCGACCGTCCGCTGAGCAACGAAGACATCGTCGCCAAGTTCCGCGAAAACCTCGCGCTGGTCGCTTCCGATCAGCGCGCCAACACCATCCTGCAGGCCGTCCTGCAGCTCGACAACGCTTCGGCCAGGGACGTTTCCCACGCCCTGGCGGCCCGTGCCTGACTTGAAGGAGAGCGAACAGATGAGCGACTACAACGAACAAGAAGGCATGATTCTGGCTGCTCTGGATCGGTTTCTGGAAACCGACGTCCAACCACACGTGCATCGGCTCGAGCACGACGATATCTACCCTGAAGAGATCGTCGAGAAGATGAAGGAACTGGGCCTGTTCGGCTGCATCATCGTGCCCGAATACGGCGGCCTGGGACTGAGTACTTCCACCTATGCCAAGATTGTCGAGCGCATTTCGCGTACCTGGATGTCGCTGTCCGGCATCATCAATTCCCATCTGATCATGGCCTCGGCCATCCAGCGCCACGGCACCGATGCGCAAAAGGATCGTTTCCTGCCGCGCATGGCAGCCGGCGAGCTGCGCGGCGGCGTCGGGCTGACCGAGCCGGATGCCGGCACCGATCTGCAAGCCATCCGCACCGTTGCCCGTCGCGACGGCGATCACTATGTGGTCAACGGCGCCAAGACCTGGATCACCAACAGCCTGCACGGCAATTGCCTGGCGCTGCTGGTCAAAACCGATCCAACCGCCGAGCCGCGGCACAAGGGCATGAGCCTGCTGATCGCTGAGAAGGGGCCAGGCTTCACCGTCGCACGCAAGCTGGAGAAGCTCGGCTATCGCGGCATCGATACCTGCGAGCTGGTATTCCAGGATTACCGCGTGCCGGTCGACTGCCTGATCGGTGGCGTCGAGGGCGTCGGGCTCAAGCAGGTGCTGTCGGGCCTGGAACTCGGGCGCATCAACGTCGCCGCTCGTGGCGTCGGCGTGGCGCGCGCCGCCCTGGACGAGTCTTCCAACTACGCACAGATCCGCAAGACCTTCGGTAAACCGATCTGCGAACACCAGGCGATCCAGCTGATGCTGGGCGAAATGGCCACTCGGGTGGAGGCCTCGCGTCTGTTGGTCGAGTCTGCCGCGCAGGCGTTCGACAAGGGCGAGCGTTGCGACATGGAGGCCGGCATGGCCAAGTATTTCGCCACCGAGGCGGCGTTGCGCAACGCCACCGACGCCCTGCGTATTCATGGCGGCTACGGCTATTCGAAGGAATACAACGTCGAGCGCCTCTACCGCGACGCGCCGCTGCTGACCATCGGTGAAGGCACCAACGAAATGCAGCGCATCATCATCGCCAAGCAGCTGATCCAGAGGAATCCGGTATGACATTACCCCTCGAAGGTGTGCGCATCGTCGCCGTCGAACAGTACGGGGCCGGGCCTTTCGGCACCCAACATCTGGCCGACCTCGGTGCCGAAGTGATCAAGGTGGAAAACCCGGCGGAGGGCGGGGAGGTTGGTCGCAGTGTCGGTCCTTATTTCTTCGAGAAGGGCGATAGCCACTTCTACCAGTCGTTCAACCGCAACAAGAAAAGCATCACGCTGGACCTGAAAAATCCGCACGACAAAGGCGTGCTGGTCGACCTGATCAAGGATGCCGACGCGCTGTTCGACAACCTGCGCGGCGATCTCCCGGTCAAGCTGGGCCTGACTTACGAGCAGTTGAAAGAGCACAATCCCAAGCTCGTCTGCGCGCACCTGTCGGCCTATGGTCGTGAGGGTTCGCGCAAGGCGTGGCCGGGCTACGATTACTTGATGCAGGCCGAGGCCGGCTACCTGTCGCTCACGGGTGAACCCGACGGCCCGCCGGCGCGCTTCGGGATTTCGATCATCGACATGATGACCGGCACCACGGCGGCGCTGGCGCTGGTTTCGGCGCTGGTCGGCGCACGTGCCACCGGAGTAGGGCGGGATGTCGACGTAAGCCTTTATGATGTCGCGATGCACAACCTCAGCTACCTGGCGACCTGGTACCTCAACGAGGGCGTGATGACCGAGCGGGCGCCTCGCTCGGCACACCCCTCACTGACGCCAAGTCAGCTGTACCGTACCGCCGATGGCTGGATATTCCTGATGTGCAACAAGGAAAAGTTCTGGGCCGTACTGGCGAACCTGATCGGCAAGCCGGAATGGGCGACCGATCCACGCTATTGCGACTTCAAGGCGCGCCTGGCAAATCGCGAACAGCTGACCGAGGAGCTCGATGCCGTACTGATGACAGCCAGCACCGAGCAGTGGCTGGAACGCTTCGGTGGCCAGGTGCCGGCGGCGCCCGTCAATGATGTTGCACAGGCGCTGGATAGTTCCTTTGCCAAGGAACAGGGGCTGATCGTCGAGATGCAACATCCGGTGCGCGGACCGGTCAAGACCGTGGCTTGTCCGATTCGCTGTCCCGGCGAGACGCTGCCTGTAAAACCCGCGCCCCGGCTTGGCGCCGACACCGAAGCGCTGCTTGCGGAGTTGGGCCATGCGAAGGGGCGCTTCGAACCTCTTTTAGGAGTTAAATGATATGAGCCAGGGTCTGCCTTCGCTGCTGTCCGGTGGACAACCCCGCTACCTCGTTCTCGCCCAGGCGTTGATCGATGGCATCAAGACGGGGCGCTATCCGCTGGACAGTCTGTTGCCGACCGAGCATGAGCTGTGTCAGCAGTTCAGCGTCAGCCGGCATACGGTGCGGGAGGCGATCCGTCGCTTGAGTGAGTTGGGCCTGATCAGCCGCCAGCAGGGTGTGGGCACGCGGGTCAAGGCCACTCAGGTGGCCTCCCGTTACGTGCAGGCCAGCGAAGGCATCGCCGATCTGCATCAGTATGTCCGGGATGTGCGTCTGGAAATCGAGTCGATCGAGGACGTGACGCCCGACGACGCGCTCGCCGAGCTGCTGGAAGAAACCAGATCCGGGCAGAGCTGGCTACATGTCAGCGGCCTGCGTCACCGTGAGGGTGACACCGAGCCACTGGCCCGCTCGGACGTGTATATCAACCGCGCCTACCGCGGCATCGCCGAAGATCTGGGTGATGGTACGCAGCCCATCTATGCGCTGATTGAGCGGCGTTACGGCGTGCACGTGGTCGAGGTTAGCCAGCATCTCAGTGCGGTCAATATCGGCGAAGCCGACGCCCGATTGCTGCAGGTCGAGCCGGGCGCAGCCGGGTTGCTGGTGATTCGTAAGTATTTTGGCGCTAATCAGGAGCTGCTCGAAGTCGCGATCAGCCTGCATCCGGGTTCACGTTTCAGCTATTCGATCACTCAACATCTGCGCTTTCAGGGAGAGGCCTGATGGGCGGAGGCTTTCTCCCTCTGGTGGTGACGCTGGCGATCCAGGCGCTTGCCTCGATGGCCTCGTTCACCGTGCCGGTTCTGGCACCGGCCGCTGCCCGCGAGCTGGCCGGGCCGGTGGCGCTGGTTGGCGTCTATGTCGCGCTGATCTATCTCAGTGCGATGGTGACCAGTCTCCTCAGTGGAGGCTGGGTGGTCCGTTACGGCGCCATCCGCATCAGCCAGGTCTGCCTGCTGTTGTGCACGGCCGGCCTGCTTTGCGCAGCCAGCGGTACGCTGACAGGGATGGCCTTGAGTGCGTTGCTGATTGGCGCCGGCTACGGGCCGGTGACACCGGCCAGCTCGCATATCCTGGCGCGTACCACGCCGCCGCATCTGATGGGCTTCATGTTTTCGCTGAAGCAGACCGGTGTCCCACTGGGCGGCGTGCTTGCCGGCGTCCTGGTGCCGAGTCTGGTCACCGCTGTGAGCTGGCAGGGCGCCGCAATCGCGGTGGCGCTGGCCTGCGCCACGATGGTGCTGGTCGCGCAACCGTTCCGCGCCGCGCTGGACGACGACCGCCAACCGGGCCACGCCGGCCCGCGCGATCCGTTTCGTCCGTTGGTACGGGTATTTCAGCACCGGCCGATCCGTGACTTGGCCTTGTGCTCGTTCTGCTTCGGCGCCATGCAGCTGTGCCTGACCACTTATCTGGTCACCTATCTGACCCACGAATACGGCTTACCGCTGACCACCGCCGGGCTGGTGCTGGCCGTTACCCAGGGTGCCGGGATGGTTGGCCGATTGTTCTGGGGCTGGATCGCCGATCGCTGGCTGTCGCCTCGTCGACTGTTGCCCCTGCTCGCGTTGGCCATGGCCCTGGCGGCCGGCCTAACCGCTGCCTTCGACCCGGATTGGCCGTTGCTTGCGGTGATGCTGGTCAGCGCATTGTTCGGCGCTACGGCGATCGGCTGGAACGGCGTCTATCTCTCCGAAGTCGCCCGTCTGGCGCCGCCGGGCACGGCAGGCCTGTACACCGGCGGCACGCTGTTTTTCACCTATTTCGGCGTGGTCGCCGGCCCGCCACTGTTTGCCTTGATCGCCGAGGCGAGCGGTTCGCTGGCCAGCGGCTATGCCACGTTTGGCGTGCTGCTGCTGGCCACCGGCCTGCTGCTCGGGCACTTCGCCCGGCGTCCGGTACCTGCTACCGGCTCGGTCTGAACCACACTCATCCCACGGAGGAAACATGTCCGCACGGTCCTATCTGTTCGTTCCCGGCGATCGCCCCGAGCGCTTCGACAAAGCCTGCGCCAGTGGCGCCGACGTGGTGATCCTCGATCTTGAGGATGCCGTCACGCCCGAGCGCAAGGGCGATGCACGTGAGGCCATTCGCGACTGGCTGACTAAGGGTGGTCGTGCCTGGGTGCGCCTGAACGGCAGTGACACGGCCTGGTTCGAAGACGATTGCAGTCTGCTCGACGCGCCGGGTTTGCTCGGTGTGTCGCTGCCCAAGGCGGAAACCGCCGAACAGCTGCACCGGCTCGCCGAGCGTCTGCCCGATCCACTGCGCATGCTGCCAATCGTCGAGACGGCACGTGGCATCTGGAATGCGGGCGAGCTGGCGGCAGCGCCGAAGGTCGAGCGATTGGCGTTCGGCTCGGTGGATTTCCAGGTAGATACCGGGATCGTCGGCGACGGGCATGAGCTGCTGTACGCCCGTTCGCGGCTGGTCCTCGCCTCGGCGATGGCGCGTATCGCCGCGCCGGTCGATGGCGTGACCGTGCAGCTCGATGATCTCCAGCGGCTCGAGGCCGATGTACTCGATGCGCGGCGCATGGGGTTTGGCGGCAAGCTCTGCGTACACCCGCGTCAGGTCCAGCCGATCAATCAGGGCTTCTTGCCGGCGGCGGAAGAGGTGAACTGGGCGCGCGAGGTCATGGCGATTGTCGAGGCGCACGAGGGCGTCGGCGCCATCAGCCTGAACGGCAAGCTCATTGACCTCCCCGTGATCCTCCGCGCCCGGCGCATTCTCGACAGCGCCGAAGCGGCCTGAGCTCCGATGGTTCGGTACGCTTTTGCCGATCGGCAACTCGACTTCGGCTGAGCGGCGCGACCCGCTCAAGCAGGCGGCCGAGCGGTTGTTCGCCGAACGCGGCTTTCACCATCTCAACCTGCGCCAATTGGCGCCCGCGCCGATCAGTGACGGTTCAGCCGAACAGATAAAGGCATCCGCTGATCACGATGCCCGAATACACTAGCATCAGCAGGCAGTAGCCCATGATGTCGCGCGCGCCGAGGCCGACAATGCCGAGGATCGGCAGCGCCCAGAACGGTTGGATCATATTGGTCCAGGCATCACCCCAGGCGATGGCCATGGCGGTGACTGCCGGGCTCACGCCGAGCGCCTGACCGGCTGGCAGCATGATCGGCCCCTGTACCGCCCACTGGCCGCCGCCCGACGGGACGAATACGTTGACCAGCCCGGCGCTGAGGAAAGCCAGCACCGGGAAGGTGTCGGCCGACGACCAGGCGATGAAGGTGTCGGTGATCTGCTTGCCCAGCGACAGGCCGTCAGCGTTGGCACCGACCATCATCCCCATGATGCCGGCATAGAACGGGAACTGGATAACGATGCCGCTGATGCCGCCGATGCCATCCTGCACTGCGCGCATGTAGCGCTCTGGCGAGCCGTGAAGCGCCAGGCCGATGAACAGGAACAGTCCGATGACAATGTTCAGGGTCAGTGCGAAGCCGTTCTCGGCAAAGTAGTAACCGAAGTAGACGACACCCAGGGCGACGATGATCAGGTTGAGAATGCGACTGTCGTCCAGGCGCTGCGCCAGCGTGTTGCGCGGCAGCGGCTCGTGCTCTGGGTCGTGCAGCAGGGCCGGGTCGGCGACTTTCGGCTGTTTCGGATGCATTGCCCAGTTGAGGATGGGCAGACCGATCACCAGCAGGGCGATGATGGTCAGGTTCATGGTGGTGAAAAGCGTATCGCCGACGCCAATGGCCGCCGTCACCACGCCGCCGGTCATGCGTTCGACATCCGCACCGCCGGTGGCCAGCGACAACGGGATCGAGCCGGACAAACCGCCGTGCCAGATGAGAAAGCCCGAATAGGCCGCTGCCACCAGCAGCGGATAATCCACGCCCTTGACCTCACGGGCCAGGGCGCGGGCGAATACCGCGCCGATGACCAGGCCGAAACCCCAGTTGATCCACGAGCCGGCCAGTGCCACCAGGGTGACCAATACCACCGCGCGGCCGGGCGTTCTGGCGGTGCGTGCGAGGCCTGCGAGCAGGCGGTGGATCAGCGGTGCGCTGGCCAGTGCATGGCCAGTGACCAGAATCAGGGCCATTTGCATGGCGAAGGTCAGCAGCGTCCAAAAGCCGCTGCCCCAGTGCTTCGCCATGGCAGGTATACCTTGGCCCGTGACGGCCATGCTGGCGACCAGCACGATAAGGCTGAGGAGAATGGCGAATACGAAAGGCGAGGGAAGGTAGCGCTGTACCAGCTTCACGCTCATGGCTGTGATGTTGTTGAGCATTGTTGAGTCCTGTGTTGTTTTTCTTTCGCCCGCTGCACGCAAACCGGCGCAGCGTGGCGACCCCTAATGGCAGTACCACGGCTGCCCAGGACGTTTGCACGGCTGGGCAGCGATAGATTCAGATTCGTTGTCGGGTGGTTGTTTTGCGTTGGTTTGATTGAGGCGACAGCGCGTATCAGCCTCGTTCGAGTGCCAACGCCACGCCCTGGCCTCCACCGATACACAGCGTGGCGAGCCCCTTCTT
This sequence comes from Stutzerimonas sp., assembly GCF_982611455.1. Taxonomy (NCBI): domain Bacteria; kingdom Pseudomonadati; phylum Pseudomonadota; class Gammaproteobacteria; order Pseudomonadales; family Pseudomonadaceae; genus Stutzerimonas; species Stutzerimonas sp. The sequence goes on along the minus strand of NZ_CEXBBO010000018.1, from coordinate 32,023 downwards.
CGCATCGCGGCGGATCATCTCGTGCAACAGCGTCACCAGGATTCGGCAACCCGATGCCCCGATGGGGTGACCCAGGGCGATGGCGCCACCATTGACGTTGACCTTGCTGGCATCCCAACCCAACTCCTGGCCGACCGACAGCGCCTGGGCGGCGAACGCTTCGTTGGCTTCGATCAGGTCGAGTTCGTCCAGCGACCAGCCGGCCTTGTCCAGGCAGCGACGAGTCGCCGATACCGGCGCAATCCCCATGATCGCGGGGTCGACGCCAGCATTGGCGTAGGCCTTGATTCGCGCCAACACCGGTAGACCGAGTGCGTTCGCCTTGTCCGCACTCATCAGCAGCACCGCCGCGGCTCCATCGTTGAGGCTGGAAGCGTTGCCGGCAGTGACCGAGCCGTCTTTCTTGAAGGCCGGTCTGAGTTTGGCCAGCGCCTCGGCCGTAGTGCCGGCGCGCGGTTGTTCGTCGGTATCGAACTGCAGCGGCTCGCCCTTGCGTTGAGGAATCTCGATCGGCGTGATCTCATCCTTGAAGCGGCCCCCCTCGATGGCAGCGACGGCTTTCTGCTGCGATGACGCGGCGAAGGCATCCTGTGCTTCACGGCTGATGTCGAACTTGTCGACCAGATTTTCCGCGGTGATGCCCATGTGGAAATCGTTGAAGGCGTCCCACAAGCCGTCGCTGATCATGCTGTCGACCAGTTCGGCATGGCCCATGCGCAGGCCGGTACGGGCCTTGGGCAGGACATAGGGCGCCAGGCTCATGTTTTCCTGACCCCCGGCGATGATTACCTCGGCGTCGCCGCAGCGGATCGCCTGGGTGGCCAGGTGCAGCGCCTTGAGGCCGGAACCGCAAACCTTGTTCAGCGTGAAGGAAGGCACTTCATGCGGCAGACCGGCCTTGACCGAGGCCTGACGTGCGGGGTTCTGGCCGGCGCCAGCCGTCAGCACTTGGCCGAGAATCACTTCATCGACCTCAGCAGGATTCAGCCCGGTCTGGTCGAGCAGACGCTTGATCACGGCGGCGCCCAGGTCCGGGGCGGCGATATTGGCCAGCGCGCCCTGGAAGGAGCCGATGGCGGTACGGGTAGCGGCAACGATTACGACGTCTTGCATGGCGAATCTCCTGGATTCAAAACGGGAAAAGCCCCGCGTGCGACAAGCGCATCACGAGGCTTCGAAACGATGCGGGATCAACCGAATTGCATTTCCGGTACGTGATCTGGAACCACCAGTTCACCAGCGGTCTTGGCGACGATTTCCTCGACGCTGACGCCCGGCGCACGTTCCTTGAGCACAAAGGCGCCGTTCTCGATTTCCAGATAAGCCAGGTCGGTCAGTACGCGCTTGATGCAGCCAGCTCCGGTGAGCGGCAGCGTGCATTTGGACAGCAACTTGGATTCGCCATCCTTCGAGGCGTGGGTCATCAGCACGATGATGTTCTCAGCGCCGGCGACCAGATCCATCGCGCCGCCCATGCCTTTGACCAGCTTGCCGGGGATCATCCAGGACGCGATATTGCCCTGCACGTCGACCTCGAAGGCACCGAGCACGGTGAGGTCGATATGCCCGCCGCGGATCATCGCGAAGGATTCGGCAGAGTTGAAAATGGAAGCGCCGACGCGTGCGGTGACGGTCTGCTTGCCGGCGTTGATCATGTCGGCGTCGAGCTCTTCCTCAGTGGGAAAGGTGCCCATGCCAAGCAGGCCGTTCTCCGATTGCAGCATGACTTCCATGCCTTCGGGCACGTAGTTGGCGACCAGCGTCGGGATACCGATGCCGAGGTTCACGTAGTAGCCGTCCTGCAGTTCACGGGCGACGCGCTGGGCCATTTGTTCACGAGAAAGTGCCATCGTCTATTCCTCTTGTTCTTTTAATTAGCTGCGGACGGTGCGCTTTTCGATGCGCTTCTCGAAGGTGCCGCAAATGATGCGGTCGACGTAGATGCCGGGTGTGTGGATCTGGGTGGGATCGATTTCGCCGGGCTCGACGATTTCCTCGACTTCGACCACGGTGATCTTCCCGGCAGCGGCGGCTAGCGGATTGAAGTTCTGCGCAGTGTGGCGGTAGATCACGTTGCCGTAGCGGTCGGCCTTCCAGCCCTTGACGATGGCGAAGTCCCCGATGATGGCGTGTTCGAGAATATGCGGGCGGCCGTTGAATTCGCGCACGTCCTTGCCTTCGGCGATGGGTGTGCCGTAGCCGGTCGCGGTGTAGAAGGCCGGAATGCCGGCGCCGCCCGCGCGCATTTTTTCGGCCAGCGTGCCCTGGGGCGTCAGCTCGACTTCCAGCTCGCCATTGAGCAACTGCTTTTCGAACAAGGCGTTCTCGCCCACATAGGACGCGATCATCTTGCGGATCTGCCGGTCTTCCAGCAGCACACCAAGGCCGAAACCGTCGACGCCGCAGTTGTTGGAAACCACCGTCAGGTCGCGGGTGCCTTTGCGCTTGATCTCGGCGATCAGGTTTTCCGGGATGCCGCACAGACCGAAGCCGCCGGCCAGCACGGTCATGCCGTCCTGGAGACCCTCGAGGGCCTCGGCATAGGTGCTGACGCGCTTGTCGAAACCAGCCATAAACCATTCCTTCTTGTTGTTGGAGGCCCGGGGGCCGTTGCGGTCGAGTGTTCCTGTCTAAAAGTAATTTGTTAAGTTGATTTTTAAGCGCTATTAATTGATAAATTAAACCAATCACCAAAAAGTGCTTGTCGCGCTTCAATCCAGTTGACCTTATGACCGTCAAACAACTCCGTGCCTTTCTCGCGGTGGCGCATACCCTGAGTTTCGCCCAAGCGTGCGAACGCCTGCATCTTTCGCAGTCGGCGCTCAGCCTGACCATCAAGGCACTGGAAGACGGGCTGGGCGGTCGCCTGTTCAGCCGCACCACCCGTGCTGTGAGCCTGACGCCCGAAGGGGAGGCGTTGCTGCCGCTGGCGCGACGCCTGCTCGCCGATTGGGAAAACGCCGAGGACGAGCTACGCCAGCGCTTCACGTTGAAGCAGGGGCGGGTGGCGTTGGCCTCCATGCCATCGTTTGCCGGCAACCTGTTGCCAGCGGTGCTGCGAACGTTTCGCCAGCAATACCCCTCGATCAGCGTCACGGTGCACGACGTGATCAACGAACAGGTGATGGAAATGGTCCGCGACCGGCAGGTGGAGCTGGGCATCGCCTTCGAGCCCGAACCGACCACCCCGCTGAGTTTCACGCCGCTATACACGGATCGCTTCGTGGCGGTGGTGCCCGCCGACTCGGTGCTGGCGAGCCAGGCCGAGGTGAGCTGGGAAGCGCTGCTCAAACAACCTTTCATCAGCCTGCAGCGACCCTCGACTGTGCGTTTCATGCTCGAAGATCATTTGCGTCAACGCGGACGCAGCCTGCCGGTGCAGTTCGAAAGCCATCAGTTGGCGACCGTCGGCCGGATGGTCGCCAGCGGGTTGGGCGTCAGTGCGGTGCCAGCGTTGTGCCGCGAGCAGATGCTCGAACTCGGTGCTCGCTGCGTTGCCCTCGGTGATCCGGTGATCGAAAAGCCGGTGGGCATTCTGACCAAGCCCGGTCATGAACTCTCGGTCGCGGCTCAGGCCATTGCCGATACGCTGCGCGCATCGACGGGTTATCCCGGCACGCGGAACTGATTCGCCGAACGCCGCGACGCACAGCGTGGTCCGCTGATCGGTTGGCGACAAAAGCGTGCGGTTACCGGACGGGCTGGATGTTGGCCCTTGGTCGAATCTCTTAAGCTCCAGCTCAGCTATATGCTGCTCACGCCTACGGAACGGACGCTGCTGCGATCGCGCGTGACGACAGGTTGCCGTCGCTTCGTAATGACGTCGACCTCACTATAAAAAAGATAAGAGTGCCTTGTGATGGATAGTCTGCTGAATGCAAGAAGCAGGATCTTCGAACGTGCCGATCCCCACGCGGTGTCGGAATACGTCAATCAGCATGTCGGCGCCCACTGCATCCAACTGCCGCGTACCGGCAGCCCGCAAGCCAGCCTGAGCCACTGCAAGTTCGGCAAGCTCGATCTGTGCCGGCTGAGTTATGGCGGCAGCGTTCATGTCACCTCACCGGCGCTCGAAACCATCTATCACCTGCAATTGCTGCAGCGCGGTCATTGCCTCTGGCGCGGCCGCGGCCAGGAGCATTACTTCACGCCGGGTGAGCTCCTGCTGATCAACCCGGACGATCCGGTCGACCTGACCTATTCCGACGACTGCGAGAAATTCATCGTCAAGCTGCCGGCCTCATTTCTGGAAAGAGCCTGCACCGAAAATCAGTGGCGCGCGCCGGGTGAGGGCATTCGTTTCACAGCCAGCCGCTACGACCTTAAGAAGCTGGAAGGGATCGAAAGCCTGCTCGGGCTGATCTGCCAGGAAGCCGAAGCCGAGCATTGCGTGCCGCAGTTGCAGGAACAGTACAGCCGCATCATCGCGTCCAAGCTGTTATGCACCCTGGCCAACAACATTCATCGGGACCCGTTGAGCGAAAACTGCCTGTCTTTTGGGCGCATCACCGACTATATCGACGAGCATTTGAAGAAGGACATCTCGGTCGAACAACTGGCGCAGCTGGCGAACATGAGCCCGCGTTCGCTGTACATGCTGTTCGAACGCAAGGTCGGCACCACGCCGAAATCCTACATTCGCCAGCGCAAGCTGGAGCAGATCCACGGCCGTCTGAGCGATCCTTCCGGCAACGTCCGCAACATCACCGAGATCGCCATGGACTATGGCTTCCTGCACCTGGGGCGCTTCTCGGAAACCTACAAGAGCGCTTTTGGCGAACTGCCGTCCGATACCCTGCGCAAACATCACTAGCTCAGTCATTAAGCGCCTGCGCTATTACCGGTTGTCCAGCGGCTGTCGAATGAAATCCGCAGATCGATCCGTTCCGCCATCGTCGCGCTGTTTGTCGCGTAGCGGTTGCCGGCGCTTTTCATTTCTTTAGCGCGTCGTCCATAATTCCGACCAAATCGCTCGGATGTAGGTAATTTTCAATGCAGAACACGGCATCTTCGGATGTGTCGATTACGGCGCAAGAGCGTTATCGCCTACTTATCGATGCAGTGACCGATTACGCCATCTACATGCTCGATGTCGATGGCAAGGTTGCAAGCTGGAATACGGGCGCGAGGCGTTTCAAGGGATACGAAGAGGCCGAAATCATTGGCCATCACTTCTCCCGCTTTTATACCGACGACGACCGTGCCGCAGGATTGCCTCAGCGCGCACTCACTATTGCAGCAACCGAGGGTCGCTTCGAAGGCGAGGGCTGGCGTGTGCGCAAGGATGGCACGCGCTTCTGGTGCCACGTGGTGATCGACCCAATCTGGTCACCCACGGGCAGTTTGCTCGGCTTTGCCAAGGTCACTCGCGACCTGACCGAGCGCAAGCTGGTTGAGGAATCGCTGAAACAGAGCGAACAGCAGTTTCGCTTGCTGGTGCAGGGTGTCACCGATTACGCCATCTACATGCTTGACCCGACAGGGCGGGTGACCAACTGGAACATGGGCGCCCAACGCATCAAAGGCTATCTGCCTGACGAGATTATCGGGCAGCACTATTCGACCTTTTTACCGCCGAAGATCGAGAAAATGGCGCCCCGCAGCGCGGTCTCGATACCGCATTGCGTGAAGGGCGGTTCGAAAGTCAGGGCTTGCGTGTGCGCAAGGACGGCTCGCACTTCTGGGCCAGCGTGGTGGTCGACCCGATCCGCAGTGAGACGGGCGCCCTTATAGGTTTCGCCAAGATCACTCGCGATATCACCGAAACCGTAGAGGCCCAGCGCGAGCTGGAAACGGCGCGGGAGGCGTTGTTCCAGTCACAGAAAATGGAGTCCCTGGGGCGATTGACCGGTGGTATCGCTCACGACTTCAACAATCTTCTAATGGCCGTGCTGGGCGGGTTGGAAATCGTGCGCCGGCGGATGCCGGAGGATCCGAGAATCGTCCCGTTGCTGGACAACGCCATTCGCGGTGCCCAGCGTGGAATCTCGCTGTCCCAGCGCATGCTGGCCTTTGCGCGACGCCAGGATCTCAATCTCGAGCTGATCGATGTACCCGCTCTGGTGCGTGATATGGCCGACCTGCTTCAGCAGTCGCTTGGTCCCCGGGTGCAGATCGAAACCCGTTTCCCCCTCTCGCTCAAACCCGTTCTGGCCGATGTCAACCAGGTCGAGCTCGCGCTTCTCAACCTGGCAGTGAATGCGCGGGACGCGATGCCCGAGGGTGGCACCGTCACCATTTCGGCTCGTGAGCACCGGCTCGATTCGAGGGATGGCGCGCTGGAGCCTGGAGACTATCTTTGCCTGGCCTTGGCGGATGAGGGCGAAGGCATGGACGAGGCCACGCTGGAACGTGCGACGGAGCCATTCTTCACCACCAAGGGTGTCGGCAAAGGTACGGGCTTGGGGCTCTCGATGGTCCATGGTCTGGCCGCGCAGTCTGGTGGCGGTTTGGTGCTCAAAAGCGAGAAGGGGCGTGGCACCACCGCTGAGTTGTGGCTGCCGACTGCCGCAAGTGCCGGTATGCCGGCGGACGCTGAACTGCTGCAGGTGCCCGAGTCGCAATGCCCGGCGGCGCTCAGCGTACTGGCGGTGGATGACGATCCCCTGGTGTTGATGACGACCGGCGCGATGCTCGAGGAGCTCGGTTGTCGGGTATTTGAGGCAGAGTCCGCCAAGCAGGCGCTGGATATCCTGGCGCAGAATACGGTTCACCTGGTGCTGACCGATCAGGCCATGCCTCAAATGACCGGAACACAACTGGCCGAAGTCGTCCGGCAGCGGTACCCGGACCTGCCAGTGATACTCGTCACCGGCTATGCTGACCAGCCGAACGGGCTGACAGGCGAGCTTCCCAGGCTCGGCAAGCCCTTCAGTCAGGACGAGCTGACGCAGAGCATCGCTGCGGTGATGAGCCAGCGCTGACGGTCAGCCCTCGGGTCAGTCTTGACGGGATTGGCCCAACACCCCGCTTGTCTCCACGTTCATACCTCCAAAATTCTCTCCATGTCCGCTTTCCATAGCTGGATCGCCCCACCTGTTGTTTTTGCAGAAAACGGATAAAGGTCCTGCAGGAAACGGATATTGATGCCGCTTCTCGCGCCGTAGCCTTCATCACGTAGAAACAATAACAACGGAGGCCCCGGCCATGTCCCTGGGATTCGACTACCTTGATTCGCTTGTAGAAGACGACAAAGAGAAGGGCATCTTCCGCTGCAGGCGTGAGATGTTCACCGACCCTCGGTTGTTCGATCTGGAGATGAAGCACATCTTCGAGGGCAACTGGCTGTATCTCGCTCATGAGAGTCAGATTCCCGAGAAGAACGACTATTACACGACCTATATGGGTCGCCAGCCGATCTTCATCGCACGCAACAAGGAAGGCGAACTCAACGCTTTCATCAATGCCTGCAGCCATCGTGGCGCCATGCTTTGCCGCTTCAAGAGTGGCAACAAGGCCACCTATACCTGCCCGTTTCACGGCTGGACGTTCAACAACTCCGGCAAGTTGCTGAAGGTCAAGGACCCGAAGGAAGCCGGCTACCCGGACAGCTTCAACTGCGACGGCTCCCATGACCTGAAGAAGATTGCCCGCTTCGAGTCCTATCGCGGCTTCCTGTTCGGCAGCTTGCGTGATGACGTGGCGCCGCTGGAGGAATTTCTCGGCGAGTCGAGGAAAATCATCGACATGGTCGTCGATCAATCGCCGGAAGGCATCGAAGTGTTGCGCGGCTCGTCCAGCTACGTCTTCGGTGGCAACTGGAAGCTGACTGCCGAAAACGGCGCCGACGGTTATCACGTCACCGCCGTGCATTGGAACTACGCCGCCACCCAACAGCAACGCAAGCTCCGCGATGCGGAAGGTGAGATCCGCACCATGAGCGCCGGTGGCTGGGGCAAGAAGGGCGGCGGTTTTTATTCCTTCGAGAACGGCCATCTGCTGCTCTGGACCCGCTGGGACAATCCGGAAGATCGTCCGCTGCATGCCCGCCGCGACGAGATGATCGCCGAGTTCGGCCAGGCGCGTACCGACTGGATGATCGGCAATTCACGCAACCTCTGCCTGTATCCGAATCTGTACCTCATGGACCAGTTCGGCTCGCAGCTGCGCATCGCCCGTCCGATCTCGGTCGATGAGACCGAAGTCACCATCTACTGCATCGCGCCCAAGGGCGAGAGCCCAGAAGCCCGCGCCACCCGCATCCGTCAGTACGAAGATTTCTTCAACGTCAGCGGCATGGCCACGCCGGATGACCTGGAAGAATTCCGCGCCTGCCAGGCCGGCTTCCAGGGGCGCGCCATGGAGTGGAACGACATGTCCCGCGGTGCCAAGCACTGGATCGAAGGGCCGGACGAGGGCGCGAGAGAAATCGATCTGCATCCCAAGCTGAGCGGCGTTCGCTCGGAAGACGAAGGCCTGTTCGTCATGCAGCACCAGTACTGGCAGCAGCAGATGATCAAGGCCGTCAAGGCGGAACAGGATCGGTTGATTCATGTGGAGGGCGCATAAATGACCCTTTCCTACGATGCCGCGCGTGACTTCCTTTATCGCGAAGCACGCTACCTCGACGACAAACAGTGGGACAGTTGGCTGGAGCTGTATGCGCCCGACGCCACCTTCTGGATGCCGGCCTGGGATGACCGCGATCAACTGACCGAAGATCCGCAAAGCGAAATCTCGCTGATCTGGTACGGCAACCGCGGTGGCCTGGAAGACCGCGTGTTCCGCATCAAGACCGAGCGCTCCAGCGCGACCATTCCAGATACCCGCACGAGCCACAACATCAGCAACCTGGAGCTGCTCGAGCAGGCCGATGGCGTCTGCAAGCTGCGTTACAACTGGCACACGATGAGCTTTCGCTACAAGACCGTCGACCACTTCTACGGCACCAACTTCTACACCCTCGACGTGCGTGGCGAAAACCCGCTGATCAAGGCCAAGAAGGTCGTGCTGAAGAACGACTACATCCGCCAGATGATCGACGTGTACCACCTGTGAGGGCGCAGCCATGACTTACAACATCGCACTGAATTTCGAAGACGGCGTCACTCGCTTCATCGAGACCAACCTCGGCGAGACCGTGGCTGACGCGGCTTATCGCCAGGGCATCAACATTCCGCTGGATTGCCGTGATGGCGCCTGCGGTGCCTGCAAATGCTTCGCCGAAGCCGGCCGTTACGACCTCGGCGAGGAATACATCGAAGACGCGCTCAGCGAAGACGAGGCCGAACAGGGCTATGTGCTGACCTGCCAGATGCGCGCCGAAAGCGATTGCGTAGTACGTGTGCCGGCGTCCTCGCAGGTGTGCAAGACCGAGCAGGTCACTTTCGAGGCGGCGATCAGCGCCGTGCGCCAGCTTTCCGAAAGCACCATCGCGCTGTCGATCAAGGGCGACGCGCTGAGCCAGCTGGCGTTCCTGCCGGGGCAGTACGTCAATCTCAAGGTGCCGGGCAGCGACCAGACCCGCGCCTACTCGTTCAGCTCGCTGCCCAAGGGTGGCGAGGTCAGCTTTCTGATCCGCAACGTGCCGGGTGGGCTGATGAGTAGTTTTCTCACCAACCTGGCCAAGGCGGGCGACAGCGTGACCCTGGCGGGCCCGTTGGGCAGCTTCTACCTGCGCGACATCAAGCGCCCACTGCTTTTGCTGGCGGGCGGAACAGGGCTGGCGCCGTTCACCGCGATGCTGGAGAAGATCGCCGAGCAGGGCAGCGAGCATCCGCTGCATCTGATCTACGGCGTCACCCTCGATCACGATCTGGTCGAGATCGAGAAGCTCGAGGCTTTCGCCGCGCGCATCCCCAACTTCAGCTACAGCGCCTGCGTGGCCAGTCCGGACAGTTGCTATCCGCAGAAGGGCTACGTCACCCAGCACATCGAGCCCAAGCACCTCAACGACGGCGAAGTGGACATCTACCTCTGCGGCCCGCCGCCGATGGTCGAGGCGGTCAGCCAGTTCATCCGTGAGCAGGGTCTGCAGCCAGCGAACTTCTACTACGAGAAGTTTGCCGCCAGCGCTTGAAACCATTGGTCTCAGCCCGAGAAACAAAAGCTTCGCCCCGGGGCGGGCCTCCCACAAAAGCAGCGAATGCACGCCAAACCCCAGTGGGAGGCGCGCCCCGCGGCGAACAGGCACCGCGGGTCTGTAGGGTGGGTAACCGCGAAGCGTTACCCACGCAAGGCTTCTCTGTAGGAACAAAAGGGGCGCTCAGCCTTGCTAGCGAAGGGATGCAGTCATCGACAGCAAGAGCTTCGCCCCGGGGCGGGCCTCCCACAAAAGCAGCGAATGCACGCCAAACCAGTGGGAGGCGCGCCCTCGCGGCGAACGGACACGAATCCTCACGACTCCATGAGGTTGGGAAAATGAACAAACGTTTTGAAAACAAAGTCGCCGTCATCACCGGCGCCGCCCAGGGCATTGGTCGCCGTGTGGCCGAGCGGATGGCCGAGGAGGGCGGATGCCTGCTGCTGGTGGACCGCTCCGAGCTGGTCCACGAACTGGCCGACGAGCTCGGCGCCAAGGGCGCGCAGGTTCTCACCCTGACCGCCGACCTCGAACAGTTCGCCGATTGCCATCGCGTGATGAGTGCAGCGAAGGAGCGTTTCGGCCGCCTCGACATCCTGATCAACAACGTCGGCGGCACCATCTGGGTCAAGCCGTTCGAGCATTACCAGGAGCACGAGATCGAGGCGGAAGTGCGCCGCTCGTTGTTCCCGACGCTGTGGTGTTGCCACGCCGCGCTGCCGCACATGCTGGAGCAGGGCGCCGGTGCCATCGTCAACGTTTCTTCCATCGCCACCCGCAGCGTAAACCGCGTGCCTTATGGCGCGGCCAAGGGCGGCGTGAACGCACTGACGGCCTGCCTCGCTTTCGAGAATGCCCAGCGCGGCATTCGCGTCAACGCCACCGCACCGGGCGGCACCGAAGCGCCGCCACGACGCATCCCGCGCAACAGCGCCGAGCAGAGCGAAGACGAGAAGCTGTGGTACCAGCAGATCGTCGACCAGACCGTCGATTCCACGCTGATGAAGCGCTACGGGACTGTCGACGAGCAAGCCGGCGCGATCCTTTTCCTTGCTTCCGACGATGCCAGCTACATCACCGGCGTGACCCTGCCGGTGGGCGGTGGCGATCAGGGATAGCCCTGACACCTTCGCAGTTGCTACGAGCTTTTCCACAACAAAAACAATAGAGAGTCTTGCCATGCGTAAAGTTGACGTCCACGAAATTATCGATAACGCCCGCTTCAGCGGGTTTCACTGGCTGGTCATGAGCCTGTGCGCGCTGTTGTTGATCTTCGACGGCTATGACCTGTTCATCTACGGCGTGGTCCTGCCGGCCATCATGAAAGAGTGGGGCCTGTCCCCATTGGAAGCCGGCGCGCTGGGCAGCTATGCACTGTTCGGCATGATGTTCGGTGCGCTGATCTTCGGCACATTGGCCGACCGCATCGGACGCAAGAAGGGCATCGCCATCTGCTTCCTGTTGTTCAGCACGGCGACGGTGATCAACGGCTTTGCCAGCACACCGACGGAGTTCGGCATCTTCCGTTTTCTCGCCGGCCTCGGCTGCGGTGGGTTGATGCCTAACGTCGTGGCGTTGATGAACGAGTACGCACCGAAAAAGCTGCGCAGCACGCTGGTGGCGGTCATGTTCAGTGGCTATTCGCTGGGTGGCATGTTCTCAGCCGGTCTGGGCATCTATGTGTTGCCGCGCTTCGGCTGGGAAGCGATGTTCTTCGCCGCTGCCGTGCCGCTGCTGTTGCTTCCGGTGATCCTCTGGAAACTGCCGGAGTCGATCGGCTTCCTGGTGCGCCAAGGGCGCTCCGAGCAGGCGCGCGACCTGCTAAAGCGTATCGATCCGAGTCGTGAACTCAGCGCCAGCGACGAGCTGGTGATGTCCGAGATCAAAGGCAAGAGCGCTTCGGTGCTGGAGTTGTTCCGCGATGGCCGCGGCGTTCGCACCGTGTCGATCTGGGTGGCGTTCTTCTGCTGCCTGCTGATGGTCTACGCGCTGGGCTCCTGGCTGCCGAAGCTGATGGCCAATGCCGGTTACAGTCTGGGGTCGAGCCTGTCGTTCCTGGTGGCGCTGAATCTAGGCGGCATGTTCGGCGCGATTCTCGGCGGTTGGCTGGGGGATCGCTTCAACCTGGCCAAGGTCGTGGTGGTGTTCTTCGTGGTCTCGGTGGTGTCCATCAGCTTGTTGGGCTTCAAAACGCCGATGCCGGTTCTCTACGCGCTGATCACCATTGCCGGCGCCACCGTCATCGGCACGCAGATTCTGCTCTATGCCAGCGCCGCGCAATTCTACGGCCTGTCGATTCGCTCCACGGGCCTCGGCTGGGCATCCGGCATCGGCCGCAACGGCGCCATCGTCGGCCCGCTGCTGGGCGGTGCGCTGCTGGGTATCAATCTGCCGCTGCAACTGAACTTCATCGCCTTCGCGATTCCGGGCGTGATCGCCGCGTTAGCCATGACCGTCTTCGCCGTCTCCGGACAACGCAGCAGCAATGTTGCGCCAGCCGGACTGTCGGCAGCGAAAGCCTGAACCCTGACCACTGAACTAGAACCGGAAACCGGGAGCCGATATGAGCCACACCCTGATCGAAAGCATCGAAGCGGTCATCGTCGATCTGCCCACCATCCGCCCGCACAAGCTGGCGATGCACACCATGCAGCAGCAGACGCTGGTCGTCATCCGCATCCGTTGCACCGACGGCATCGAAGGCATCGGCGAATCCACCACGATTGGTGGCCTCGCCTACGGCAACGAAAGCCCAGAGAGCATCAAGCGCAACATTGATAGCCATCTCGCGCGGCTGCTGGTCGGCCAGGATGCGGCCAATATCAATGCCGCCATGCTGCGCCTGGACAAGGCGGCCAAGGGCAACACCTTCGCCAAGTCCGGCCTGGAAAGCGCGCTGCTCGACGCCCAGGGCAAACGCCTGGGCCTGCCGGTCAGCGAGCTGCTCGGCGGACGGGTGCGCGACAGTCTGGAAGTCGCCTGGACCCTGGCTTCCGGCGATACCGGCAAGGACATCGAGGAAGCCGAGCGCATGCTCGACATCCGCCGCCACCGCCTGTTCAAGCTGAAGATCGGTGCCAACGAGGTGAACGCCGATCTCAAGCACGTCATTGCGATCAAGCAGGCGCTGGGCGAGCGCGCCAGCGTGCGGGTCGACGTCAACCAGTACTGGGACGAGTCGCGGGCGATTCGTGCCTGCCAGATTCTGGGTGACAACGGCATCGACCTGATCGAGCAGCCAATCTCGCGGATCAATCGTAGCGGCCAGATTCGGCTGAACCAGCGCAGCCCGGCACCGATCATGGCCGACGAATCCATCGAGAGCGTGGAAGACGCCTTCAGCCTCGCCGCCGACGGCGCCGCCACCGTCTTCGCCTTAAAGATCGCCAAGAATGGCGGCCCGCGTGCCGTACTGCGCACCGCACAGATCGCCGAAGCGGCGGGGATCGCGCTGTACGGTGGAACCATGCTCGAAGGCGCCATCGGCACCCTGGCCTCGGCGCATGCGTTCGTCACTCTGAACACGCTGACCTGGGGCACCGAGCTGTTCGGCCCGCTGCTGCTCACCGAAGAAATCGTCACCGAGGCACCGGTATACCGCGACTTCCAGTTGGAAGTGCCGCGCACGCCGGGCCTCGGTCTGACCCTCGACGAAGAGCGCCTGGCGTTCTTCAGCCGCAAATAACCGGAGGCTGAATAGATGCTGTTCCACGTAAAGATGATCGTGAAATTGCCGGTGGACATGGACCCGGCCAAGGCCGCGAAGCTCAAGGCGGATGAGAAGGAGCTGGCTCAAGGGCTGATGCGCGAAGGCAAATGGCGTCACCTGTGGCGTATCGCCGGGCAGTACGCCAACTACAGCGTGTTCGACGTCGCCAGCGTGCAGGAGCTGCACGACACCCTGATGCAGCTGCCGCTCTTTCCTTACATGGAAATCGAGGTCAACCCGCTGTGCCGTCACCCGTCCTCGATTCGTGATGACGACCGTTGAATGAATCCGGGCCGGAGAGCGGCCAGCAACTGAAAATTACAAGATGAGGCCTAAGCCATGACCGTAAAAATTTCCCATGACGACAATATCCAGCAGTTCCTGAAGGAAGCCAGCGGCTTCAACAACGACGCCGGCAGCACGCGCCTGAAGACCATCATCAACCGTGTTCTGCAGGACAGCGTGAAGATCATCGAGGACCTAGAAATCACCCAGGACGAGTTCTGGAAAGCCGTCGATTACATCAATCGCCTCGGTGGTCGTAATGAGGCCGGCCTGTTGGTCGCCGGACTCGGCCTCGAGCATTTCTTCGATCTGCTGGAAGACGCCAAGGACGAGCAGGCCGGCTTGAACGGCGGTACGCCGCGCACCATCGAAGGCCCGCTGTACGTGGCCGGCGCGCCCATCGTCGAGGGCGAGGCCCGCATGGATGACGGCAGCGAAGAGGGCGTCGCCACCGTCATGTTTCTTCAGGGTAAGGTCACCGGTCCTGACGGCAAGCCGCTGGCCGGTGCCACTGTCGACCTGTGGCACGCCAATACGCAGGGCAACTATTCCTACTTCGACCAGAGCCAGTCGGACTACAACCTGCGCCGTCGCATCATTACCGATGCGGAGGGCCGCTATCGCGCGCGCAGTATCGTGCCGTCCGGCTACGGCTGCTCGCCGGACGGGCCGACTCAGGAAGTGCTCGATATGCTCGGCCGCCACGGTCAGCGTCCGGCGCATATCCACTTCTTCATCTCTGCGCCGGGTCACCGCCACCTGACCACGCAGATCAACCTGTCCGGCGACAAGTACCTGTGGGACGACTTCGCCTACGCGACCCGCGATGGGCTGATCGGCGACATCCACTTCAATGACGATCCTGATGCCGCTCAGGCGCGTGGCGTGCAAGGGCGCTTCGCTGAGGTGGCGTTCGACTTCCAGCTGCAGCAGGCGCCTGCACCGCAGGCCGAGCAGCGCAGCCAGCGTCCGCGGGCTTTGCAGGAAGCTTGATCGGACCAGGTTGCCGATGAATGAAGCGACATCCACTGGCTGTGCACGGAGCGGTAGGGTGGATGACGCTGTTTTCATCCACCGGCTTTTGTGGCCTGCCGGCGGTGGATGGGTGAGGCGTCATCCACCCTACGTCGACGTCGATACGGTCACCCTGTCACCGAGTCAATGCGTCACCACAACAAGAGCGATCCGGACACCGTCACGGATCGCCAGGCCTGTCTTGCGAGGCGACATGAAAACGCTACTCAGCGATCTCTCTCTCTCCGCCGTGGTTGCCGGTTTCATCGCGACGGTCATCTCCTACGCCGGCCCGCTGGTGATCATCTTCCAGGCGGCCAAGGCCGGTGGATTGCCCCATGACCTGGTGTCGTCATGGGTCTGGGCCATTTCCATCGGTAGCGGGGTGCTCGGGATCGTCCTGAGCCTGCGCTACAAGGTGCCGATCATCATCGCCTGGTCGGCGCCCGGTTCGGCGTTGCTTGTGACCATGTTGCCGGACATCAGCATGAACCAGGCGGTTGGTGCCTATCTGGTGTCGAGTCTGGTGATTCTGCTGGTCGGGCTGTCCGGTGCCTTCGACAGGGTCATCAGCAAGCTACCGGCGGCAATTTCCGCCGCGATGCTGGCGGGCATCCTGTTCCGTTTCGGCACCGAATTGTTCGTTTCGGTGAAGGAGCAAACCTGGTTGGTGCTGGCGATGTTCGCCACCTATCTGCTGTTCAAACGGTTGCTACCGCGTTACGCGGTGATGGCGGTGCTGGTAGTGGGCGTCGCGATCGCCGTCGCCAGTGGCGAGTTGCATAGCGAAGCGCTGGTGCTCGGCGTGGCGATGCCGGTCTGGATTACGCCGGAGTTCGACTGGCAGGTGATGCTCGGTGTCGCCTTTCCGCTGGTGGTGGTGGCGCTGACCGGCCAGTTCGTGCCCGGCATGGTCGTACTGCGCAACGATGGTTACCAGACCCCGGCGAGCCCGCTGATCAGTAGCAGTGCTCTGGGCACGCTGTTGTTGGCGCCTTTCGGCTGTCATGGCCTGAATCTGGCGGCGATTACTGCTGCGATCTGCACCGGTCGCGAATCCCATGAGGACCCAGCCAAACGCTACGTCGCAGGCGTGTCAGGTGGTGTGTTCTATCTTTTGCTGGGCATCTTCGGCGCGACCCTGGTATCGGTTTTCACCGCCTTTCCTGCCGCGCTGATCGCCGCTCTGGCCGGGCTGGCACTGCTGGCCGCGATTGGCGGGGCGTTGAGTGCCGCGATGTCGGTGCCAGCGGATCGCGAGGCCGCGCTGATCACTTTTCTGGTCACCGTGTCGGGCATGTCCTTTCTCGGTTTGTCGGCTGCGTTCTGGGGGCTGGTATTCGGAATCGCCGCGCATTTGTTACTGACGCGCAGAAAACCCGCCGCCGTACCGAAGCGCAGCAGCGCTAGCCTGCCGCAGGAGCAAACCGCGCGCTGAAATCACCGCATAACGCCCTACTGAACACCTGAAAACCCTTGTCGTGCTCCTTCGGCTGCGCCGGAGGGGGCGGCATCGTGCACCCGAAAAACAACAACAACGAGTGAAATACATGAAAAACCAGCCACAACTCTCGCGTATTGCATTGACTCTCGGCGCCATGCTCGGCGCTCCTGCGGTGTTTGCCGAAGAAGGCTTCATCGAAGGCACCAGCGCGACCTTGCAGGCCCGCAATTACTACTTCAGCCGGGACTTCTCCGACATCGTTGGGGCTAACCAGCAGTCGAAGTCGGAAGAATGGGCGCAGGGCTTCATCCTCAACGTGAAGTCGGGCTATACGCCGGGCGCCATCGGCTTCGGCGTGGATGTGCTCGGGCAGCTCGGTTTCAAGCTCGACAGCAGCACCAGTCGGGTCAATACGGGACTGCTGCCGACCGGCAGCGACGGCACGGCGGCGGACGACTTCGGCCGTCTCGGCGCGGCCCTGAAGGTGCGGCTGTCGAAGACCGAGCTGAAGCTCGGCGAGCTGACGCCGAATCTGCCGGTGCTGACCTTCAGTGATATCCGCCTGCTACCGCCGACCTATCAGGGCGCCAGCATCGTCTCGCAGGAAATCGACGGGCTGACCCTGCAGGCCGGGCAGCTGCATTCGGGCAGCGTGCTGAACGAGGCCGGCGACGGCCCGATGCGAGCGAAGCTCGGCCACGTGCCGCAACTGGGCGGCGATGCCGAAACCGATCGATTCAACTATGTCAGTGCCGATTACGCCTTCAATCAAAAACGTACCTCGGCGGGCATCTGGTACGCGCAGTTGGAAGACATCTACAACCAGCGTTTCTATAGCCTCAAGCACAGCGAGCCGATGGGCGATTGGGTGTTCGGCGCCAACCTCGGTTTTTACGATTCGCAGGAAGATGGCGAGCGCCTGCTCGGTGACATCGACAACCGTGCGCTGTTCAGTGTGGTTTCGGCCAAGCGGGGCGGTCACACCGTCTCCGTCGGCTATCAGGCAATGTTCGGCGACGACGCCTTTCCGCGGGTTTTCAACAATGTCAGCCCGCTGGGCAATGAAGTGCCGACCTATGAGTTCGCTGGTGCCGACGAGCGTTCCTGGCAGGTGCGGCATGATTACGATTTCGCCGCCATCGGCATCCCCGGCCTGGTTTCCACGGTGCGCTACATCCGCGGCGACAACGTCGATACCGGCGGTGGCTTCGAGGGCGAGGAGTGGGAGCGCGACCTGGATCTCGGATACACCTTCCAGAGCGGTGTGCTGAAGAGCCTCAGCGTACGCGTGCGCAACGTCACTGCGCGCTCCAACTACCGCAGCGATATCGACGAGAACCGGCTGATCTTCAACTACACCTGGCAACTGCTGTAAGCAGCTGTTTCGCATTTGCGAGAAGCCTTGACGGCGAGCTTTGCGATTATCGATCATCCGGACGATAATCGAACAACGCTCCCCGACAAGGCTGTCTGCCATGAACGACGAATCTCATTCCCGTATTGCCCCGATGGCGCCGGCCATCATCGCTTCGCCGGCCAAGCGCATCGAAGCCTTGACCGGCGATCCGAACTTCATGACCTCGTTGGCCCGAGGGCTGGCGGTGGTCCACGCGTTTCAAGAGCGCAAGCGCCATCTGACCATCGCGCAAATCAGCCACCGCACCGAAATCCCCCGCGCTGCAGTGCGTCGCTGTCTGCACACGCTGATCAAGCTCGGCTACGCCACCACCGATGGTCGCACCTACTCGCTGTTGCCCAAGGTATTGACGCTGGGCCACGCTTATCTGTCGTCGACACCGTTGGCTGTGACCGCGCAACCGATCCTCGACCGCCTCAGCGATCAGCTGCACGAGGCCTGCTCGATGGCCACGCTGGAAGGTGACGAGGTGCTTTATGTGGCCCGCTCGGCGACGCCGCAGCGATTGATTTCGGTCGATCTGAGTGTCGGGAGCCGGTTGCCGGCCTATTGCACGTCGATGGGCCGGATATTGCTGGCGGCGTTGGATGATGCGGCACTGGACGACTACCTGGACCACGCCGAACTGCAAATCAAGACCAGCCGCACCCTGCATACGCCCGAGGCAATCCGCGCTTCGATTGCCGAGATCCGGCAGCAGGGCTGGGTGATCATCGACCAGGAACTGGAAGTCGGGCTGCGCTCGCTGGCGGTACCGCTGAAGGATTCAGCCGGCCAGGTACTCGCCGCGCTGAACGTCGGCACACATGCCGGTCGGGTGACCCGGCAGGAGCTGGAAACGCGTTTTCTACCGGTGTTGCTGGAGGCGAGCAAGGAGTTGAGTACGCGGCTGTTTCATTGACATCGACTTCGCATGTCGGGTCGGTGCAGCGTGACCCGACCTACAGCTCTGGTCCAGCTGCTGTCACCGGTGGGCTGAAGCGGAGCGCCGCCCGGCCCACCCTACGTCGCTGAACTCGAAGCGGACAGGCAGCCGGTGCGGGACCTTTAGCGTGCAGGTCAATCCCGTCAGGTTTCGCCTGCACGGGATAGGACCGTAGGGTGGGCCGGGCGGTGCTCCGCTTCAGCCCACCGCAGCGAGGACGGGGGTCGTTACCCAGCCGATTAGGCTGGATGATCGCTGGAATGAACGTGCATCGTGGGTCGAATTAGCCGAAGGTGTAATCCGACGATCCGAAGGCGTAAACCAATTAATCACTGTTCGAATACCGAACAGTTAATCGATTATCGGATTGTTCTGCCTCAAAACGATGGTTAGTGTGGGTCGTAAGCACCGATTCGTTCGTGCATTCGATACCAACACGAGACTGACCCATGGCCGAGCTCCTTTCTTTACACGAGGCAATCGATCGCTTCGTCAACAACGGCGACACCGTCGCCCTTGAAGGCTTCACCCATCTGATTCCCACCGCGGCTGCTCACGAAATCATCCGTCAAGGAAAGAAAGACCTGACCCTGGTGCGCATGACCCCTGACCTGGTCTATGACCTGCTGATCGGCGCCGGTTGCGCGAAGAAGCTGATCTTTTCCTGGGGCGGCAATCCCGGTGTCGGCTCGCTGCATCGCCTGCGTGATGCGGTGGAAAAGCAATGGCCGCAGCCGCTGGAGATTGAAGAACACAGCCATGCCGACCTGGCTAATGCCTACGTCGCGGGTGCCTCAGGTTTGCCATTCGCAGTGCTGCGTGCCTATCTCGGTTCTGACCTGCCAAAGGTCAATCCGATGATCAAGTTCATCGACTGTCCGTTCACTGGCGAAACCCTTGCGGCGGTCCCAAGTGTGCGTCCGGACGTCACGGTGATCCACGCGCAAAAAGCCGACCGCAAGGGCAACGTGTTGATCCAGGGCATCCTCGGCGTACAGAAGGAAGCGGCTCTGGCGGCCAAACGCTGCATCGTCACCGTCGAGGAAATCGTCGACGACCTCGAAGCACCGATGAATGCCTGCGTATTGCCGACCTGGGCGCTGACTGCTGTCTGCCTGGTGCCGGGCGGCGCTCATCCGTCCTATGCCCACGGGTACTACGAGCGCGACAACCGCTTCTACCAGCAGTGGGACCCGATTGCTCGCGACCGCGACACTTTCAACGCCTGGATCGACGAGTTCATCCACGGTACTGCAGATTTCTCAGCGTTCCAGACCAAGCTGGCCGCGCAGCAGGAGGCCAAGTGATGAGCGCTCACGCCAATGACTACAGCACCAATGAAATGATGACCGTGGCCGCCTCGCGCCGCCTCGGCGATGGCAGCGTCTGCTTCGTCGGCATCGGCCTTCCGTCCAAGGCCGCCAACTTGGCGCGCCTGACCCATGCGCCGGACGTCGTGCTGATCTATGAATCCGGCCCTATCGGCGCCAAACCATCGGTGCTTCCGTTGTCCATTGGTGACGGCGAGCTGGCCGAGACCGCCGACACCGTAGTGCCTACTGGCGAGATCTTCCGCTACTGGCTGCAGGGCGGGCGCATCGATGTCGGCTTTCTCGGCGCAGCGCAGGTGGACAAGTACGGCAACATCAACACCACGGTGATTGGCGACTATCACCAACCGAAAGTTCGCTTGCCAGGAGCGGGTGGGGCGCCGGAAATTGCCGGGTCGGCCAAGCAGGTGCTGATCATCCTCAAGCAATCGCACCGCACCTTCGTCGACAAATTGGCATTCATCACGTCGGTCGGTTTCGGCGAGGGTGGCGATCATCGCAAGCAACTCGGGCTGTCGGGCAACGGGCCGGTCGGAATCATTACCGATCTGTGCATCATGGAGCCCGAAACCGGGTCCAACGAATTCGTGGTGACCTCGCTGCACCCGGGCGTGACCCGCGAGCAGGTGATCGAGAACACTGGCTGGGCGATCCGTTTTGCTGACGATCTCGGCGAAACCGCGCCACCGACCGACAACGAACTGGTTGCCCTGCGCGCCCTGGAGGCCCGCACGGCCGCCGCCCACGGACAATCTGGAGGTGACGAGTGACACGCGAAGTCTTTATCTGCGACGCCGTACGTACGCCCATCGGCCGCTTCGGCGGTTCGCTGGCCGCGGTGCGCGCCGACGACCTGGCCGCAACCCCGATCAAGGCGCTGTTGGAGCGCAATCCGCAGCTCGATCCGGCGGCCATCGAAGAAGTGTTCATGGGCAGCGCCAACCAGGCTGGCGAGGACAACCGCAACGTCGCGCGTATGGCCGCGTTGCTGGCCGGGCTGCCGGAAACCGTGCCGGGCGTGACCCTCAACCGTCTTTGCGCTTCGGGCATGGATGCGGTGGGGAGCGCCTTCCGCGCCATCGCTTGCGGCGAAATGGAGCTGGCGATTGCTGGCGGCGTCGAGTCCATGAGCCGCGCGCCCTACGTGATGGGTAAGGCCGACACCGCGTTCGGCCGTACCCAGAAGATTGAGGACACCACCATTGGTTGGCGCTTCATCAATCCAAAGATGAAGGAAATGTACGGCGTCGATGCCATGCCACAGACCGCCGACAACGTCGCTGAAGAACACAAGATCAGCCGCGAGGACCAGGACGCTTTCGCCCTGCGCAGCCAGCAGCGCACCGGCAAGGCGCAGGCTGCAGGCTTCTTCGCCGAAGAGATCGTTCCGGTGGTGATCAAGGGCCGCAAGGGCGATACGGTCGTCGACACCGATGAGCATCCGCGCCCCGATACCAGTGCCGAGGCGCTGGCCAAGCTGAAGCCGGTCAACGGCCCGGACAAGACCGTCACCGCGGGCAATGCCTCGGGCGTCAACGATGGTGCGGCAGCGATGATTCTTGCTAGTGCCGAAGCCGTGCAGAAATACGGCCTCACGCCGCGCGCCAAGGTGCTCGGCATGGCTAGCGCCGGCGTCGCTCCACATGTAATGGGCTATGGCCCGGTGCCGGCGGTGCGCAAGCTGTGCGAGCGGTTGAATGTTGCGGTAAGCGACTTCGACGTGATCGAGCTCAACGAAGCGTTCTCGGCCCAGGCGTTGGCGGTAACTCGCGACCTGGGTCTGGAAGACGACAGCCCGAAGGTCAACCCACAGGGCGGCGCCATCGCTCTGGGTCACCCGCTTGGCATGAGCGGCGCGCGTCTGGTGATGACCACCGTGCACGCGCTGGAAAAGTCCGGTGGCAAGCTCGGCCTGGCGACCATGTGCGTTGGGGTGGGGCAGGGGTTGGCGTTGGCGGTCGAGAAGGTCTGACCTTTTGCCGGTCGTGGTGGGCTGAAGCCCACCCTACAAAGCTGAGCTCTTTGCGCGAAGAATGGTGGGCTGAGGCGGAGCGACGCCCGGCTCACCCTACAGAAGCCTTGACCATGGTGAGCTGAAGCGGAATGTTACCCGCTCACCCTACGCAGCCTCCGCGCGTTGTGGTAGCTCTGCCCGCTTCCGTAGGGTGGGCTTCAGCCCACCGTCGTCCCTCACCGCACAGCCTATACCGCCTTTGACTGGCTTTTGCGCGTCAAAACGTATTCCTCGTCTGCGGCTACCTTTACAACGACTTCCTAGAGAGATTCCCCATGCCCACCGTAAAACTCGCCGATGGCGAACTGAATTACCGTCTCGACGGCCCGGTCGATGCGCCGGTGCTGGTGCTTTCCAACTCGCTGGGTACTGATCTGGCCATGTGGGACCCACAGATTCCAGCCTTTAGCGAGCATTTCCGCGTGCTGCGCTATGACACCCGTGGCCATGGCGGTTCGTCCGTCACACCCGGGCCGTACAGCATCGAGCAGCTCGGGCAAGACGTGCTCGGCCTCGTCGATGCGCTGGGCATTGACCGTTTCGCCTTCTGCGGCCTGTCCATGGGGGGGCTGATCGGCCAGTGGCTGGGCATCAACGCCGGCGAGCGGCTGACGCGACTGGTCATCTGCAATACCGGTGCGAAGATCGGCACCGACGAGGTCTGGGACGACCGCATCGACACCGTTTTGAAAGGCGGCGAGCAGGCCATGCGCGACATGCGCGATGCTTCCATTGCACGCTGGTTCACGCCGACCTTCGCTGAACAGCAACCCGCGCAGACCAGCCGCATCACCCAGATGATCGCGACCACCTCACCGCAAGGCTACGCAGCCAATTGCGCCGCAGTGCGCGACGCCGACTATCGTGATCAGTTGGGCGCCATCGAGGTGCCGACGTTGATCGTCTGTGGCAGCAAAGACCCGGTAACCACTCCTGAGCATGGCCGATTCATGCTGGAGCGCATCGCTGATGCGAAGCTGGTCGAGTTCGATGCGGCCCATCTATCCAATGTCGAAATGGGTGATCGCTTCACCGATCGCGTGCTGGACTTTCTGCGCGGCTGATCTGAACGAAAAACCGGGCCACAACAGGCCCGGTAAAACCAACAAGGAGATGGAGCGCTCAATGGCGCTGCGTTGTCACCACAGCGCCATGGTGTAGCTGAGAATCAAACGGGTTTCATCCAGATCGGCGCCGAAGTTGCTGCGCACAGTAGCGTTGCGCACCTTCAACCCGAGGTTCTTCAGCGGTCCGCTCTGAACCACGTAAGCGATATCGGTGTTGCGCTCCCATTCCTTGCCTTCGCTGGCGCGGCCGACAACGTTGACGTTGTCACCCGTCACGTAACGGGTCATCAGGCTTAGGCCGGGAATCCCCATAGCGGCGAAGTCGTAGTCATAACGAACTTGCCATGACTTCTCATCTTGGTTGCCGAAGTCATTGATCTGCAACAAGTTGATCAGCGAATTATCGCCGCCGCTGATATAAGCAAAGCCGGTGTCGCCACTCATTTTCTGGTAGCCACCGGTGAATCCGTGACCACCGATCCGGTAAGTGAATAGCGCGCCGAAGGCGTTGTTGTCGACGTTGCTGCCGCCGTCATCGGTAGAACGCACATAGCGCAGATCGGACTTGAAGCTCTGGTTGTCACCGATCGGCAGCACATGCACCAGATTGACGTTGTGCTGGTCATAGATGCCATCCAGCCCGCCGTAGTAGTAGCTGCCGGTCAGCTCGGGTGAGAATTGGTAACGACCACCAGCGAACACGAATTCGTCGCTGGTGGCGGTGTTGCCTAGAACGATATTCCGCGCGCCACCGTTGAATACGGCCATCTCTTCGTAATTCGAAGAGTCGCGGTAACTGACCCGGTCGAGCATACCCACGTCGACGGTCAGGCCTTCGAGTTCCTTGCTCTGCAACCAGGCGCCACGGTAGATGTTGGGCAGCAGGCGGCTGTCGTTGCGCATTACGACCGGAATGATCGGCTGCAAGGTACCGACGTGGAGAGTCGTATCGGACATCTTCGCTTTGGCGGTCAGGCCTGCCGTGCCGTAGTCATCCTGAGGCTGATTGGACGAATCCCTTTGCAAAATACCGGTACCTGAGCGATCCGGGCTGGAATCGAGCTTCACGCCGAGCAGGCCGAGGGCGTCGACACCAAAGCCGATCGGGCCTTCGGTATAGCCGGACTCGATTTTCAGGATGAAGCCCTGGGCCCATTCCTCGGCCTTGGCCTGAGTGGACTCGCTGCCGCGAAATCGCGGTTCATGTAGAAATTGCGCAGCTCCACGGCTGCTTTGCTGTCATCAATGAAAGCCGCGCTGGCTGGCCCGGCGATGCCCAGAGCAGCGCCTGCACAAAGTAGTTGCCGGATGGTTTTGCAGTCATGTTGCATGGGTACTTCCTCTTGTTTTTATGGGTTACAGCGTTACGGGTGAAACAGCGGGCGAAATTGTTTCCGCGACCGGCTAAGCCGGTGCTGAGGGACAGAGAAAAGTGATCGAATGTTTTGAAAGGTGAACGGCGAGCGAGGCCTGATGGGCATACATGCGCGGGCAGTCCTTTCAGTTCTTGTTATTTTGGGAAGCGCGATCTGCGGCGGCTCCGGCGCCTGCAAAGCTACGAGGTGTCGGAACTGCTGAGCGAAAGGCGTGCCAGCCTGGCGCCGGCTGTGATGAAAATTGCGGGGATGGCGGAACTGCCGCGCTAGAGCCCTCAAACAAGCAGGTCAGCGGGTATTAAGTGGGGGCTATGCCGATCGGGATGCCCGTCAGGTTGGACATGTTCAAGAGGGCAGGCGGCCGATGTCTGATCTATTGGACGGCCGTTCAACGCTATCGGGTTTCATCAGCGATACATCAGCCGCACCGGCTCGCGGTTTCGCAGGATGGGCGCAACCCTTTAATTGCATCGTTAGATGCCGTGCGCCCATCCCACGAATTTCAGTGCCGGCCCTTCTGGCTTTTCACACAGACGAAGCTCGACGCTTCATTCACGTCGCGCTTACCGACGTATTTCGGCCAGCCTGGGTACTCGCACAGCGGGCGGGTACGCCCTGGGACCGCGGCGGTGTCGGTGACTATCTGTCGCTTGGGTGCGATGCCCTGTTCGACCCAATTCTCCAGCGCCGTCAGCGAATCCCAGGCAGCGTTGAATACCGTACTCGCCGCATGGGCATAGCCGGGGATTTCGTAATAGCGCATGAAGCGCCTGGTCTGGCCCACGCCCATGTCCCGTTGCACACGCTGGTAGTACTCGGCCGTGGCACGGGTACTGACCAATTGATCCGAGGTGCCATGGGCCATAAGAATCTTGCCGCCGTTGGCGACGAAGGCCGACAGATCGGTCTCGTTAACGTCCTGTCGCAGCGATAACGCATCGACGCGCGCCTGCCAAGGGCCGAGGTTGGTTGGGTCCAGCGTCAGCGAGTTGAACGCCGGGTTGCGCGTAATGAAATAGCGCACCCATTCATCCCAGAAACCCGAATGGTAGGGCGCACCCTCGGCGAAACCGGTGCCATGCACTGGCATCGGATAGTCCGGCTGCAAGGTGTTCAGGCCGAGGCGGTTGACCACCAGTTGCAGACCGCTACCGGGACGGCCGAGGTCGGTGCCCCAAGTATTGAAGCCGGGGTAGCCGCGCTCGCCGCTGGCCAGCGGTTGGCTGAAACGGATCGGCGTGTTGAACACCTTAAGAGCATTGATCTGCGCATCGGACAGGCAGCTGTCACCAGTATCGGCCCCGCCACGGCAGCGCAGCGGGCGGCCGTTGAGCTTGGCCTTGGCCGGGTCGAACCAGGCGTTGCAGGCGGCCTGATTGCTGATTACCCGGTCGCGTGCTCCATCCAGGCCATCGCAGGCTTGCATTGCTGCTTCCAGCAGCGCGGAACGTTTTTCGAGGCTGGGAAACGCGCCTGGCGCGGCCAGTGCACGGGTGATGCGGCCGAACTGCAAATCCAGCGCCGCCGCGTTGTAAGCCGGGTAAAGCACGATTGCACCCTGAAAGTCCTTGGGCCATTGCTGCACCACCGCCAAGGCTTCGCGTCCACCCGTCGAGCCGCCAGCAAAGTAACTGCGGACGGGCTGGCGGCCGTAGCGCTGGTCAATGATGAACATCGCCGTGTCGCGGGTTTTCTTCAGCGCGTCGTGGGCATAGTTGGCCAGCGCCTCATTATTCCAGGCGAAATCGCCGGGACTGACCGGATTGGCGACGTGGCCCGAATCGCTGGCGAACACCGCATAACCACGGCCTAGCGGCGTCGGCTGATCGACCGGACCGGCCGGGACGTTGCCTGCGACGTTGGGGACGGTGCCGTTGTAGCCGCCACCGCCGTACATCATCGCCTTGTTGTTCCATTGCTCCGGTAGAACGATGCGCATCTTGATCGTCGGTGCGCTTGGGTCGACCGGGGCGATTTCCACGTTCAGGTCGCAATATGCACCGAAGGTCTGCGGTGCGGTGCCGCCGGAGGGCACCGCGGTTGCGGATGTCACCCTGGCGCCGGAGGTCGGCAAGGCGATAGCGGCGGCCGGGACCAGAGCGCCTGACAGCTCGCCGCAGCCAGCGGCCACGGCGGGCTCGGTTATCGCAACTGCCAGCAAGGCGGGAACGGCAAGCAGTAGACGCGGCGCTGCCGAGCGGCGTGCGATATGTGCACGGGTTGCTTTCATGGGGGCTTCCTTCTTCTTGTTTTTGTCATGCCCGTGGCAACCGCCACGAGGCGAGTGCGCCTGGGCGAATGAATACGGCAGCGACCAGGCTCGACAGCCGGAGCCAAAGGCGTGCCAGAGCGAGAGACGTCGATGCGTTAACCGATGGCCGGTCGGCTTGCGCATCGTCAGCCGCTCTGCAGGTGGGTACCGTCACGCGAAACGTGCCGGCTGGCTTCAGGTGTGCTGTCCAGTGTGGCAGACAGCCGTGCTTGGCCATGTCCAGAGTGTTGGACGATTTGTCTGGTGCGGTGGACGTTATCAGGCTGATGGTCCGCCGCAGCGAGGGCGTGATCGCTCTGTGCAGTGTTAGCAGTCGCTCCGACGAACGCACCGGATGATGCGTATTGAACCGCGTGGTGCCGAAGAGGCGATTAGCTCCCGGCCTGGTCCTGCTGCGGCTCTGGTTCCAGCACGGCGATGGTCTGATGGCTGTGCTTGAAGGACACCAGCGCGGTCAGCCAGGCTTGTAGATCCGATGAACCAGACTTTCGATTGCGCATGGCGATCGAAAGAATTTCCCTGGCGATCGTCACCATCGCGCTCTTGCTGCCGAGGAAGTGCCAGTTGAACCAGCCATCGCCATAGGTGCGCGGCGTCGCCTGGCCGGGCGCCAGCGGTATGTACACCTTGATCGACAGATCGAACAGCACCTCCGGCTTGGAAATGATCACCAGCTTCACGTCGGCCACCTTGTTCAACCAGTAGCGATGATCGAAACGGCCTCCGGTCAGTACCGCGGACTGGCTGAGGGCATCGTTGATCAAAGCTCGGTTATCGATGAGTTGCACAGTAAGGACTTCCGTATGCAGGTGGCGTTACCGACTGCCTGGCGGTGAAGCAGCGAGGGCGCTAAGTCGGCAGGTACAAACCAAGGCGGCTACCGGCAAGGGCAAGCCGCGCTTGGCATACCGAGTTATCGGTACATCGGCAGTTTTGTTTAGCGGGGGATGTCGGAAAAGCGCTTTGCAGAGATGAGCGGTTCGGATGGCTGTGGCTACTGAATCTCTGGCCGCGCGCTTTCAATCACGGCGATGATGTTTTTCCAAATGCCTCTGGGGAAGCATCGTGAGCGCGCAGAGAAACGCTACAGGTCGTCTACAGCGAGGCGGCCTGCAGCGGGGCGATCATTTGGCAAACAGTTGACTCATGTCCTTGAACGCTTTGAATTCCAGCGCATTGCCGCAGGGATCGAAGAGAAACATGGTGGCTTGCTCGCCCACTTGGCCCTGAAAACGCACATAGGGCTCGATGACGAACTGAGTGCCCAGCGAGCGCAAGCGTTCTGCAAGCGCCTCCCATTCCGGCCAGCTCAGCACGATGCCAAAATGCGGCACGGGTACGTCATGGCCGTCCACCGCGTTGGTGTGTGCGGCGTCTTGGGAATGGGTCTTGGGATGCTCATGGATCACCAATTGATGTCCGTAGAAATCGAAATCGACCCAATGGTCGGAAGAGCGTCCTTCAGCGAGTCCGAACACCTCGCCGTAGAAATGGCGGGCGGCTGGCAAGTCGTAAACAGGGATCGCAAGGTGAAACGGTGAAAGGCTCATCGGGGATTCCTTCTTAGGGAGGCAAGGTGACGTCATTCTTGCTGTTTGTCGTATACGCAAACAGCGGATATCTTTTGAGTCGAGCCCAAAAAAAATCGATCAATGAAGGTCCTAATGATCCGCGAACTCAAAACATTTCTGACCATAGCCCGGTGTGGCAGTTTTGCCGCGGCGGGCAATAAGATCGGCCTGACCCAGTCAGCGGTCAGTGCCCAAATCAAAAATCTTGAGGACGCGTTGGGCCTTCGTTTATTCGATAGAACAGGGCGTTCGGCTAATCTCAACGCGGCGGGTTTGCGGGCGCTGCCGCTGGCCGAGCAGATCATTGAAACCTTCGCCCTGATGGGTCAGCCCGAATCCGTGGACGACTACCGAGGCGAGTTGCGCATTGGTGCCATCGGTACGGTACAGACCGGGTTGTTGCCGCCGGTTCTGCTGCGATTGTTGCGGGAGGCGTCAGGCGTGGAGCCCAAGCTGGTGCCAGGCGTTTCGCTGAACCTGCTGTCACAGATCGATGCCGGCGAAATTGACCTGGCGGTAATGATCCGCCCACCGTTCGCGCTTCCGAAGGAACTGCACGCCGAGCTGATCCAGAAGGAACCCTTCGTGCTGATCACGCCGCTGAATATCGAAGGCGACGACCCATTCAAGTTGCTCGTCGAGCATCCCTTCGTGCGCTACGACCGCAGTTCGTTCGGCGGTCGCCAGGTGAGTCAGTTCCTACGCAAACACCATTTAGATGTGCGTCCAGGCCTCGAACTGGACGAGCTGGATGCCATCGTAAAAATGGTTGAAAGTGGCTTGGGCGTGGCGCTGGTGCCAAAGGCCGGGCTGTGGCTCGAACGCACACCAACGGTCCGCATCATTTCCCTCGGCAGTGCCACCTTCTACCGCGAGCTGATGCTCATCAGCCGCCACAGCGCGCAGCGCTTGCCCCTGCATCAGCTATTTCGGCGCTGCCTATGGGAGGAGTTGGAGAAGAGAAGCTCGGTTTCATGTAGCGAGGTCGGATAGCAGACCGAGGGGCGCTCCCGTCCCCCCGACCTGCTTTTTTTTGAAGGTCACGCCACACTTCTGCGTCCTTCAGGCTTTTTGAGTTCTCGGCAGGAAGATCGCCAACACGCCGAACAACGGCAGGAACGAACACAGGAAGTACACGTATTCGATGCCGTGAATGTCCGCCAAGTGCCCCAGCAACGCCGCGCCAATCCCACCGAAACCGAACATCAAGCCAAAGAACACTCCAGCAATCATGCCGACATTTCCCGGCACCAGTTCTTGGGCGTACACGACGATGGCCGAAAACGCCGAGGCGAGGATGAAGCCGATGACAACGCTCAGGACGCTGGTCCAGAACAGGTCGACGTGAGGCAGAATCAGGGTGAATGGCGCCACACCCAGGATCGAAAACCAGATCACTGCCTTGCGGCCGATCTTGTCGCCGATTGGTCCGCCGAAGAAGGTTCCCGCCGCAACCGCACCGAGAAACAGGAACAGATGCAGCTGAGAGCTGGCTACCGATAGATCGAATTTTTCGATCAGGTAGAAGGTGAAGTAGCTGGTGAAGCTAGCCATGTAGAAATACTTGGAAAACACCAGCAGGCCGAGCACCACCAGCGCGCTCATCACCCGATTTTTCGACAAGCCATGAGTTGCCGCCTGACCTTTTTTGAGCTTGAACAGGCTCAAATGGTTGGCGTACCAGCGGCTGATTCGATACAGCACGAACAGCGCAAACACGGCGAACAGCCCGAACCAGGCAACGTTGCCCTGACCGTAGGGAATGATGATCGCTGCGGCCAATAGCGGCCCGAACGCCGACCCCGCATTGCCGCCAACCTGAAAGGTCGATTGCGCCAGGCCGAAACGCCCACCTGAAGCCAGTCGTGCTACGCGAGACGCTTCAGGATGAAAGGTCGAAGAACCGATACCGATCAACCCTGCCGCCAACAGAATCAGCGGAAAGCTAGCCACCACCGACATCATTAGAATGCCGATCAAGGTGCAGACCGTGCCGGCCGGCAACAGCCATGGTTTGGGATGGCGGTCGGTGTGGTAGCCGACCCAAGGTTGCAGCAGCGAGGCCGTCAGCTGAAAGGTCAAGGTGATCAGGCCAACCTGGGTGAACGTCAGGCCATAGCTGGCCTTGAGCATCGGATAAATCGACGGCAGCACGGCCTGAATCAGGTCGTTGATCAAATGCGCCAGCGCGACCGCGCCGATGATGCGCATGACCAGCGGACTGCTTTGTGGTGACGCTGGTGCCAACGCCACGTCGGCCTGGGCAGTGCTGATGTTCATGGGAGGTTCCGTACAGAAGGGGTAGAAACGGCAGGTGCGTCAATGTGCCATTTTTCAGTGCAGTAGCACCATCCCTTAGGCTGCTAAGGAAACTCAGCTGAAGACATTCATCTGGCAGTACATCAATTCACTCACGACCTCGATGAAGCCGACGACTCTCGTCGACATTTCATCGATACGATCGGCAGAAATCGGCCCCAAAACAGACAGTGACGACCGGGCTATTTGCTAGACGCGGACATAGGAAAAACCATCGAGGATGAGAGGGCCGTGACGCCTATCCTACTCATGGTTTCAAGCTGTCTTTCTGTGAAGCAACTTCCTGCATTGATACGCTTATTGCGGGGTGACCGTTTTCCATTAGTGCATGCGCAGCACCTTGGATATCACGTGCTTCCTTGTTTTGGCTGAGCTTGAATTTAGCCACTAGACGGGTGATTTGGACTTCTACCCCAACGATGGCTTTGAGCATCGATTCGATGTATTCCGTCGGCCCATCGGTCATTTTCCAGGGCTTCGGCTGGGTTGCCTCGTGAGTCCGAGTCAACCGAGCGACGAGTCCTCTAACGTAGCGCTCATCATCTCTAATCAGAATGCGCCCATGAACATGCACGACCTTGTAATTCCATGTCGGCACCTGTTTATGGTGTTCATGTTTGCTCGGATACCAGTTGGGTGAGATGTAGGCCTCCTCACCCCGGAATACAACCAGTACTTCATCGCCATTTCGAACCTCAGTCCAGAGAGGATTATTGCGGGCCACATGAGCGTGGAGCGTGCCGCAAGTGCCTTGGCCGGCAGCCAGTTCGAAGGGCACATGGTTTGCGTCATATCCGCTTTCACCATTCGTGAAAAGTATTCCCAGCGGATGCTGCCTGATGAGCCGATGCATGGCTTCGGACGAGGGTTCATTGAAATGTGCTGGGACGTACATATCGTCTCCAAAGGGATATGGCTCAAGTCGGATTAGCCGCAGCGTGGCTGCGACGGGTGCAGGGAAGCAAGTTGCTTATTACTGGGAGGGCATCCTCGCTCCGGCTACGCATACACCTGACCTCAAGTGCGCTCCTAGCTACCATCTTCCAGCATCGAGGCTCTAACGATCTTGCTATTAAAAACAACAGGTGTGCTTTCACTATTAGAACAATCCCACTGACCGTCGCACAGAAAAACTACTGAATCGCTCCAGTTTCGACAGACATGGCTGAGTCGTTTTCTTGCTCTACCACGTTCATTATCGGTCCAGAGTGTGTAAAAACACTTTCTTATCTTGCGTGCTTCAGCCCATTGCTCCTGG
>NZ_CEXBBO010000017.1:0-92810 GCF_982611455.1 Stutzerimonas sp. | reverse complement strand
GGCCCAAGCGGCGTGACTCACACCAAAGAGCCTTCGGAATTCCCGGGGCGGTTCACAGTGCCAAGGCCCCTACATCGTGCCGCGTTCCGTTGGAGGCGCGCCCCGCGGCGAAAGCAAACCCTCTGCCAGCTCAAAGCCAAAAGCTTCGCCCCGAGGTTGGGCAATTCACATGGATGTGGAGAATGCCGCGAGCGGGCGCGGCCCCTCAAAATTCATCCTGCCCGCTCTACGCGTGAGCATCGCCAGACGCCCCGCGCTCCAATGCCGAATCGATCGAAAGCCCCTGCTCAGCGCTAATCACAGCTTGAATCGACCACACGGAACCTGGGCAACGACTGTATGTCGTATCAATTGGCCATCATGGCGTAATTGTTCTGCATTAACATAAGTGGCTCGGCTGACCGCAGCGTAACTGCCTCAATGCCCCGGCGGCGACAAACGGGGTCCAGCGCCGGTAGATGCAGCCGTTAACGTCCCTAACACGTCAACAACGAGCGCGCCAATGATTCAACGTGACGCCAGTAATCCCGCCCCTGCTTCCTATTCCTGCCATTCCGCTGAAGAGCACGGCAGTTGCCCCAGCTGCGCCAGCGGCGAGCGACTCGGTTTTCGCTTCAGCTACGCCTATCAGCCGATCGTCGACCTGCAAGCGCGCGAAATCTTCGCTCATGAAGCCCTGGTTCGAGGCGCCAACGGCGAACCGGCACCCAGCGTGCTGTCGCAAGTGACCGAGGACAATCGCTTCCGCTTCGATCAGGCCTGCCGCGTCAAGGCGATCAAGACGGCCGCCAAGCTGGACATGCAGAGCAGACTGTCGATCAACTTCATGCCCAACGCCATCTACCGCCCGGAGCTGTGCATTCGCTCGACCCTGGAAGCGGCCCGCGCACATGGATTTCCGGTCGAGCGGATCATCTTCGAGACGGTAGAAGGCGAACGCATCAGCGACGCCAAGTGGCTTGCCGAAGTCCTGCGCGAATATCAGCGCATCGGCTTTCTGACCGCTATCGACGATTTCGGCGCAGGCTTCGCCGGGTTGAACCTGCTGGCGGATTTCCAGCCGGACATCATCAAGCTGGATATGGATCTGATCCGCGGTATCGATCAGAGCCGCTCCCGTCAGGCCATCGTTCGCGCCACCGTACAGATGTGCCAGGAGCTGAATATCTCCGTCATCGGCGAAGGTGTGGAAACCCTCGATGAATGCAGCGCTCTGCACGATCTTGGCGTCAACCTGATGCAGGGCTATCTGTTCTGCAAGCCGTTGTTCGAATCTTGCGGCCAGGCGGACCTGCTGGCCTGGCCGAGCGGGCTACCGAGCTGAGAGCCCCTTAGCCGGCTTTTAGCAGTTTGAGCAATTCCTGTGCGGCCTCTTCCGAGGACGCCGGGTTCTGTCCGGTGACCAGCAGGCCATCGACCAGCACGTAAGACGACCAGTCCGGGCCTTTGCTGTAGTTGCCACCAAGCGCCTTGAGCTTGTCTTCCAGCAGAAAAGGCACCACATCGGCGAGCTGTACGGCCTCCTCCTCCGTGTTGGTGAAGCCGGTCACGCGCTTGCCCTTGACCAGGTATTCGCCGTCCTCGCCGCGGACCTCGACCAACGCCGCCGGCGCGTGGCAGACCGCCGCCACTGGCTTGCCCGCTCTGATGAAGGATTCGATCAGGGTGATTGAGGTGCGGTTACCGGACAGGTCCCACAGCGGTCCGTGGCCACCGGGATAAAACACCGTATCGAAGCCTGCAGCCGACACTTCTTCCAGCTTGCGGCTATTGGCCAGCAGCGCTTGCGCCTCGGCATCTTCTTTGAAGCGTTTGGTCATCTCGGTCTGGGCGTCTGGTGCGTCGCTCTTTGGGTCCAGCGGGGGCTGGCCGCCTTTGGGTGAGGCCAACACGATCTCGGCGCCGGCGTCTTTGAATACGTAGTAAGGCGCGGCGAACTCTTCGAGCCAGAAGCCGGTGGGTTTGCCGGTGTCGCCTAGCTTGTCGTGGGAGGTGAGCACGATGAGAACTTTCATGGAGTCTCCTTTGAGCGAGGCCCGAATGCGGGCCATGGTTCATCTCGACCATGGGGGTGGGGAATCGATCGATTGGCGTGGTGCGCGAGCGGTCTCGTGCCTTGGGCCAATCCGCGGCGACGTCGCGTAGGAGCAAGCTTGCTCGTGAAGCTCTTTGGCTTTGGGTTCGCTGAGTGAACTCTATTAGCGAGCTGGCTGAGGCATTGGTTTCGCCCTGCTGGGCGAGTCACTTTTTCCAAACGCCGAAAACGTAACCAAAAAGTCTTGCCCCTGCATCCGGCCCCGGCTTCGCCGGGGTTCCCTCCCTCCGGTGACGTTCCAGGGGCCCGCCGCGATGGGCCATCCATGGCCCAACGCGGCTCTCGCGGCATCCATGCCGCTCAACCCCTTCCACGCCACCTGCCCTCGGCCTCCTGAAAGGGGCGTTCGGTGTCGTCTGATAGAACGTGCGCAGGAAGAGCGGAACGTCATCGACGTTGGGTTGTTTATATCCAGAACAAACGAAGGACCTAGGGGTGGACAACACGACGCTTACCCAGCGCTTTTTGCAGCCTAAGCCGCTGACGGTTCTCGCATCGACCTCGGTGGAAAATGCTTCGCAGTTTTCCACCACGGACTGCGCCTCGACCTTTCCTCAATCCATCCGCGCTCCAAGCGCCGGTACAAGGGCCATCCATACCAATGGAAGCCCCGACCATGCCGCTCGCCCCGTTGACTCGGATGCCATTCGGCCTACTGAAAGGAGTACGTTCGGTGGTGTCTGATGGTTCGTTTGGCAGCGAACAAACAAAACGTATTTCCCCGCTGTTTTGCAAACTTTCAGACGACACCGAACGCCCCTTTCAGGAGGCCGAATGTAATCCGCGTGGAGGGGAGCGAGCGGCATGGATGCCGCGAGAGGCGTAAAGGGCCAGGGATGGCCCTTGTACGCCGGCCCCCGGAGCGCGGATGGAGTGAGGGAAGTCGAGCGCAGCGAGACCCGGATGCAGGGGCAAGCGTTTTTGCTTACTTTTTTCGCGACTGAAAAAAGTGAGTCGCCCAGCAGGGCGAAACCAATGCCCAAGCCAACCCGCCACTAGGCTATACCTCAGAAGCCAATGCCAAAGGCTTCTGCCCACCGCCTTACAACCCCGACCATCTCAACAAAAAGGGCGCCGTAGCGCCCTCCTCACCCAAACGCCCAATCAGATACGGAAGCTGCCAACCAATTGCTTGAGGCGAGCAGCCTGCTGCTCCAGATCACCACAGGCCCGCAAGGTCGACTGCAAGTTCTCCACGCCTTCCTGGTTGAGGGTGTTGATCTCCGTGATGTCCATGTTCAGCGACTCGATCACCGAGGTCTGCTCTTCAGTGGCGGTGGCCACCGACTGGTTCATCGCGTCGATCTCGCCAATGCTCTGAGTCACGCTGCCCAGACGCTCACCAGCTTGATTGGCGATGCCCACACTGGCCTCGCTCTGGCGTTGGCTCTCGGTCATGGTGCTGACCGAATCCCGCGCGCCGATCTGCAGCTTTTCGATCATCCCGTGGATTTCCTGCGCGGAAGTCTGGGTGCGATGCGCCAGGCTGCGCACCTCGTCGGCCACCACCGCGAAACCGCGCCCGGCTTCACCGGCACGTGCCGCTTCGATGGCCGCGTTAAGCGCCAGCAGGTTGGTCTGCTAGGAGATGCCCTTGATCACATCGAGGATCTGCCCGATGCCGACGGTCTGGCTGTTGAGCGCTTCGATCTGCGTACAAGACGCGCTGATATTGTTCGAAAGCTGCTTCATGGCCTCGATGTTCTGTTCGACCACCTTGCGGCCATCCTCGGCTTGATGGCTGGCGCCGCTGGCTTGCTGCGAGGCATCGGCCGCATTGCGGGCGATTTCCTGAGCGGCGGCGCCGAGCTGGTTGATCGCGGCGGCAACGCTGTTGGTACGGCTGGCCTGCTCATCGGAATTGACCATCGACGAGTTGGAGGCGGTCAGCACACGCTGTGCGACTTCGTTGACCTGTTCGGTGGCCGACGACACCTCGCGAATCGAGCCGTGAATTCGCTCGACGAAGCGGTTGAAGGCGGCTGCCAATGCACCGAATTCATCGTTCGTCTGTACCGCCAACCGGCGGGTGAGGTCGCCCTCGCCCTCGGCGATGTTGGCCATGGCACGCCCCATATCGGTCAATGGGCGCATCAGCACACGAATCAACATGCCCAACAGCACCAGAATGAAAGCGACGGCAATGACCGTAGCCACCAGCGCCGTGGTGCGGAAGCTTGTCAGCGCAGCGTAGGCCTTGTTCTTGTCGACCGAGATGCCGACATACCAGCTCACCGATGGCAGCCCGGCGACCGGGCTAAAGCTGAGGATACGGGTCTGACCATCCAACTCTGCCTCACTGTAGCCACTGGTCAGCGCCGGGGTGTTCTGCGGGTAGAGCTCGGCCAGGGTCTTCATCACTTTGGTCTTGTCTGGATGCACCAATATCTTGCCGTCACCGCTGACCAGAAACGCATAGCCCATGCCGTCGAAGTCCAGCGCGTTGATGATATCCACCAACACCTTGAGGCTGAGGTCGCCACCGACCACGCCGAGGGTTTGGCCGCCAGCATTGGCCGGCGTCGCCGCGGTGATGATCAGCTCGTTGGTGGCCGCATCCACGTAAGGCTCTGTCAGCGTCGTGCCGCCTGCAGCTATAGCATCCTTGTACCAAGGGCGGGTACGCGGGTCGTAATCGGCCGGCATCTGGTCTTCAGGACGCATGGTGAAGCGCCCGTCCTGCCCGCCCAGGTAGGTGAAATTAAAGGTAGAAGTCAACGCCCGTTGTTCGAGCAGATCGACTACGCGTTCATCCGAACTGTCGTTGGCGATCGACTTGTGCAGCGCTTTCTACCAGCAAAATGCGGCCGGACAGCCAATTCTGGATATTATGCGAGGTGATCTCGCCCATCTCGTCCAGGTAGCTCTCGAGATTGTCGCGAATGGCGTTGCGCTGCAGATAATCGTTGTAGAGCGTAAACAGGGCGAAGGTCGCGATCACTACGAGTGACGCGGCCAGCAGGATCTTGTGGCTGAATTTGAGATGACTAGGCATGGCGCGAGTCCGGGTTGATCTGGATCGAATCGGCAATCCCTTTCCTGGCTGAGCGTCCTGGCATTAGTCGATTTGTCGGCCTCAGCGGCCGGATCTTTAACCCAGCAGTCCTCTCGGAATAGTCGCAAACGCCCGTCAGCCGGCCGTTTCGGCCGATATCAAGACGCATGCCGATGAACGGTATAACATTTCGAGACGGTCGTTCCGCCACCAAAAAAAAACGGCACGCCTGTTACCGGCGCGCCGCTCTGTTGCTGCCTTTAGGTGCCGGGACTTAGCGACCTGCCAGCACCGGCCAAACGCGCGGACGCAGGCCCTCGCCGAGGATGGTCAGCATGCCGATGGCGCCGGCGATCCAGTACCAGCGCACCAGCGGATCGAAGCCCAGCCAGCCGAGGGCATGCAGGAAGACCATGAGGATCAACACCGGACAGACGTAGCGCACCATGAACAGCCACAGTGCATACCCTAGCGGTGGCAGGTTCAGCTCGTCGCGCATGATGTCGCTGCGCAGTGCATAGCCGGCGAAAACTACGAGGAAGATTCCGCCCAGCGGCATCATCCAGCGCGAGGTCAGATAATCCAGCCAATCGAAGAAGTTCTTGCCCAACGGCGTCCAGCCCGACAGGAGGTTGAACGACAGCATCGCCAGCAGGCTGATCACCAGCAGGACCGCGCCGGAGCCGATAGCCGCTTTGAGGCGGCTGATGCCATGTTTTTCGTTGAGGTAGGCGACGGTGGCCTCGATCATCGAGATGGCCGAAGTCAGCGCGGCAAGGGAAACCATGGCGAAGAACAGCACCCCAAAGGCCGTGCCGAACGGCATCTGCTGGAAGGCCAGCGGCAGACTCATGAAGATCAGCCCCGGCCCGGCGGTGGGGTCCATGCCGTTGGCGAAGATGATCGGGAAGATCGCCAGGCCTGCCAGCAACGCCACGCAGGTATCGATGATGGCGACGGTGAAGGTCGTGCGAGCGATGGACTTGTCGTCCGGCAGGTACGAGCCGTAAGTGAGGATCGCGCCGGACGCCAGGCTGAGCGTGAAGAAGGCATGGCCGAGCGCGGCCAGCAAGGCTTCGCCAGTGATCTTCGAGGCATCGAAGCTGAACAGGAAAGCGAAGCCCTGATCGAAGCCGCCGCTGGTGAAGGCATAACCGACCAAAATCAATAGCAGAACGGCGAGTCCCGGCATCATCCAGCGCACGGCATTCTCGATGCCCTTCTGCACGCCTTTGGCGACGATCCACAGCGTCAGCAGCGCCACCAGCACGCTCCAGCCGCCCAACTGCCAGGGATTGGCGTTATGCGCCTCGAACACCTGTGCCATAGCGTCAACCGAAGTAGCAGCCAGCGAGCCGTCGAGCATCTTCAGGGTATAGGCGAAGGCCCAGCCGGCCACTACCACGTAGAAGCAGAGGATCAGGAAGCCGGCAACCATGGCCATGCCACCGACACCCTTCCACAGCGGGTTGCTGCCGTTCTCGCGTGCGACGCGGCCGATGGCATCGATGGGGCTGCCGCGGCCGCGTCGGCCGATGGCGATCTCGGTCATCATCACCGGAATGCCGATGGCAAGAATGCACGCCAGGTACATCAACACGAAGGCGCCACCGCCGTATTCGCCCGTGATGTAAGGGAATTTCCAGATATTGCCGAGGCCGACTGCGGAGCCAGTCGCAGCGAGGATGAAGCCCCAGCGGGAGAGCCAGAGGTTCTTGGGTTTTTCACGGGTCATGCGTCACCTGTTTGTTGTTATCTGTGACGAGGATCGAACCCGCCGCGCTCGTGACGCGACGGAGTGGCAAGGCGGATCAGCCTTATTGAGCGTCGGGCTGCACCTCCGGGGCGGCGTTGCGAAACGCCTCCAGATCTTCACAGCGCGCGACCATCTCGAGAATGCGTGGGTACGCAGTGAGGTCACAGGAAAAACGGCGCGCATTGTATACCTGAGGAATCAGACATGCTTCCAGGTAACCTGGCCGTCTGCCGAGTGACAGCTTGCCGTCGTACACGGCCAGCCCCTGCTCGACGCCAGCCAGGCCGGTTGCGATCCAGTGACGGATCCACTGCTGCTTCGCTTCGTCGTCGACACTCAGCGTGCCGCTCAAATACTGCAGCACCCGCAGATTGTTCAGCGGGTGCAGATCACAGGCAATGTGCAACGCCAGCGAACGCACCCGTGCGCGGTCGGCCGGGTCGTCCGGCAGCAGCGAGGGCAGCGGGAAAATCTCTTCCAGGTATTCGAGAATCGCCAGCGACTGACTGATGCGCTCATTACCATCAACCAACAAGGGCACCAGCCCCTGCGGATTGAGCTCCTTGTAGTCAGCTGAATGCTGCTGGCCACCATCCTTGACTAAATGCACGGGCAAGTTCTCGAATGCCAGCCCTTTCAAGTTAAGCGCGATGCGCACCCGGTAAGCGGCGCTGGAACGCCAGTAGCCGTAGAGTTTCAGCGTAGCTGAGCCGGCTCTTTGGTTCGTCTCGTTGCTATTCATGGAGTTCTCTGGTTGTGTTGCCTGCTCGTAGGTTGGATGACGCTTTTTCATCCGCCATTGGCCGCTGCGGTGCGCTCGACTCGCCTGGTGGATCGGTGAAGCGTGATCCACCCTACCGTTCTAACGGCGGTGCGTGCAGTCGTAGGCTGGGCCGGGCGGCGTTCTACTTCAGCCCACCATTTCGCCAGATCGAGAGGCGGACGTAGGGTGGGCTTCAGCCCACATTTCAACTCAACCGGCGGTCTGGTCAAGGAGGCTGCCGCTTCGACATTGGTGGGCTGAAGCCCACCCTACTGCGCCGCCTACTCCCCGCTGATCACGCCACGGCGAACCTGATCTTCCTCGATGGATTCGAACAGCGCCTTGAAGTTGCCCTCGCCGAAGCCCTGATTACCCTTGCGCTGGATGATTTCGAAAAAGATCGGGCCGATCACTGTGTTAGTGAAAATCTGCAGCAGGATGCCATTGTCGCCCGACGTACCGACGCCCGGAGCTCCATCGATCAGCAGGTTCAGCTCGCGCAGCACTTCGGTGGGCTCGCCATGGCCGGCGACGCGGGTGTCGACCTTCTCGTAATAGGTATCCGGCGTACTCATGAAGTCCACACCGTTGGCGCGCAGCTGGCGCACGGTGGCGTAGATATCGTCGGTGGACAGGGCGATGTGCTGGATGCCCTCGCCGTGGTATTCGCGGATGAATTCCTCGATCTGCGATTTGTCGTCGGCCGACTCGTTGATCGGGATGCGGATCTTGCCGCAGGGCGCCGTCATCGCCCGTGAAAACAGCCCGGTGAGTTTGCCTTCGATATCGAAGTAACGGATCTCGCGGAAGTTGGCGATACGCTCGTAGAAGCCGGACCAGACGTCCATCTGCCCGCGCATGACGTTGTGGGTCAGATGGTCGATGCACATCAGGCCGACCGCGTTGTCGTTCGGCGTACGCCCTTCGATGTATTCGAAGTCGACGTCGTAAATGCTCTTGTCTCCGTAGCGGTCGACGAGATACAGCAGCGAGCCGCCGATGCCTTCGACGCAGGGGATGTTCAGCTCGCCGAAATTGGCGTGGCTGCCCACCAGCTTGGCGCCCTGGGACTCGACATAGGCGGCGGCCTGGGCGGCATTCTTCACTCGGAACGCCATGGCGCAGGCACTCGGTCCGTGCTTTTCGGCGAACGCATGCACATGCCCGGTCGGGCTGCCGTTGAGCACGATGTTGATGTCGTGCTGCTGAAACAACCAAACGGCTTTGGAGCGATGTTTGGCGGTCTCGGTGAAACCCATCTGGCTGAACAATTGACGCAGCTGTTCGATGCCCTCGGCATTCGGTGCGGTGAATTCGACGAATTCGAAACCATCGGTGCCGATGGGGTTGTGCTGTTCGATCTTGGTCACGGCGTTCATTTCGCCTCCTGATTCTTGTTGTTCGGGGCCGCTGCACGGCTTGGCTGCGCCCATCACAAACCAGCCGGAGAAGACGTACAAGCCCGCCGCACGCCTCGTCCGCGGTCGGAAACACGCTGTACTGGAAGGATTTATTTACAGCATGCTGTACGGCCCAGATGCCGCGGTTGTGCCGTCTCAGGCGTAACGAAAAACTGACAACGCCGTGCGACAGTTCGTCGCTCTTCGCCTCGTCAGCACTGGTTGCACCGTAGGGTGGTGCTTTAGCCCACCGGGGCTGGTGGGCTGAAGCGCCACCCTACGCGAGCCGCTGCGCTGCACTCGACCGTACGATTGGGCTGCCGAAACGAGCGGCATGGGGCCGCCGGGAACGTTAAGCGTGCAGGCGCTGTTCGCTCGGCTGCGACATGCCGCCGGCTTGCACGCGTTCAAGCGCCAGGCGGTCGGCGACGACCGAGGTAGGCTCGTCGCTGGCGGCGGCACGGTTGAAGATCTCTCGCAGGGTGTCGCCGATGGCTTTGACATGCGCATCGGTCTGCGCCGCGCTACCGCCGATGCGCTGGTAGTAAACATCGATGATGCCGCCGGCATTGATGGCGTAATCCGGCGCGTAGAGATGGTTGCGACGTTGCAGCTCGACGCCGATTCCCGGCGTTGCCAGCTGGTTGTTCGCGGCACCGGCGATTACCGGCGCACGCAGACTCTGCAGGGTTTCGGCGTTGAGGATGCCGCCCATGGCGCACGGCGCGAAAACATCCACGTCGAGCCCGTAAATATCCTGTGGGCGCACCGCGTTAGCGCCGAGCTCTTCCATCGCCTGCTGCACATTGGCGTCGAAGATGTCGCACACCCACAACTCGGCTCCGGCCTGCTTGAGATGCCGGGCCAGGCCCAGACCGACATGCCCTACGCCTTGAATCGCTACCTTGAGACCAGTCAGATCGTCGCGACCGAGGCGCTGGCGCACGGCCTCGCGCAGACCGACGAAGACGCCCAGCGCGGTGGACGGCGACGGATCGCCACTGGCGATGCTGCCGTCGAGCGTAGTACGTGGCGTCGCGCCGATGACGTGGCGCGTGCGTTGGGCGAAGGCCTGCATTTCCGGCTCGCCGGTGCCTGAATCCGCCGCGGTGATGTAGCGCCCGCCGAGGCTGTCGATGAAATCGCCCATGGCGTGCAGCAACGCTTGGCTCTTGCCGATATGCGGATCGCCGATGATCACCGCCTTGCCGCCGCCCAGCTTGAGCCCGGCCAGCGAAGATTTCAGCGTCATCCCGCGCGACAGTCGCAGCACGTCGCGCAAAGCATCGTCGTCGCTGGCATAGGGGAACATCCGGCAGCCGCCCAGCGCCGGGCCGAGCGTGGTGTCGTGGACAGCGATGATGGCTTTGAGGCCCGACGCCTTGTCGTGGCAGAAGACCACCTGTTCGTGGTTATCGAAATCGGGATGGGTGAAGACGACCATGGGTTACCTCTTTTTATCGTTGTCGGGTTAGAGCCCGCTGTCGGGGCTCATCTAAAACAAAAACACCGGCCTGCAGGCGCCACTATTGTGGGAGGCGCGCCCCCGCGGCGAACGCTGTCGGCTCCGAGCCTCAAGAGCTTCGCCCCGAGGGCGGGCCTCCCATAAAAAGCAGCCCGGTAGGGTGGGCTTTAGCCCACCGCACCCCGGAACTTTCGCCGGTGGGCTTAAGCCCACCCTACGGCAGCGCCGCTCGCCGTAGCGGTGGGCACCACGGTTCACGCCGCCGGTTCGAACAGCCGCACGCTCTGCACCTCGTCGCCGCGGGTCAGTTGCTCCTTGAGCAGCTTTTCCTGCTGCCGGGCCTTGGTGATGGAGCGCTCCTTGACCGGGCCGTAACCGCGAATCTGCTCGGGCAGCGCGGCGATGGCCACGGCGGTGCGGTAATTGGTCGGCTTGAGCTGGGCCAGGAGCTGATCGAGGTTGCGCTCGTATTCGCTGATCAGCTCCCGCTCAACACGGCGGTCATGGCCATACCCGAACACGTCGAGCGGCGTCCCGCGCAGGAAGCGCAGCTTGGCCAGCACGCCGAAAGCATTCAGTACCCATGGCCCGAGTTCGCGTTTGCGTGGCTCGCCGGTGGTGCTGTCGCGCTTGGCCAGCCAGGCCGGCGCCAGGTGGAACTGCAGCTTGTAGTCGCCTTCGAACTGGGCTTCTAGCTGCTGACGGAACTCCGGCTCGCTGTACAGCCGCGCCACCTCGTACTCGTCCTTGTAGGCGAGCAGCTTGAAGTAGTAGCGCGCCACAGCCTTGGACAGGGCCAAGTCATCGGCGGTGTCGACTTCACGCACGCGCTCGACCAACGCGCGATAGCGCTTGGCGTACGCCGCGTTCTGGTACTGCGTGAGAAAATCCACGCGCCAGTCGACGATTTCTTCCAGGGTCTGGCAGATTGGCTCGGCCATGTCAGCCGGACGCGCCAGCTTCTCAACCACCTCGCGCTCCAGCACCGCGCGACGGCCCCAGCGGAACGCCTGCAGGTTCAGCTCCGCCGCGACGCCGTTGATGCTGATGGCCTTCTCGATGGCTTCGGCCGAAAGCGGCAACAGCCCCTGCTGATAGGCGAA
Source organism: Stutzerimonas sp. (assembly GCF_982611455.1). Lineage (NCBI taxonomy): Bacteria > Pseudomonadati > Pseudomonadota > Gammaproteobacteria > Pseudomonadales > Pseudomonadaceae > Stutzerimonas > Stutzerimonas sp. The sequence goes on along the minus strand of NZ_CEXBBO010000017.1, from coordinate 81,233 downwards.
ACCCAGCAGGAAGAGATTGGTGGCGATGCTGTCGCCCAGCAGCCGAGTCGCCAAACGTGTGGCATCGATGAAATGGGTCTTCTCCGCGCCCACCGCATCCATCAATGCTTCGCGCATGGCCTTGCCCGGCACCTGAGCGTCGGGATTGCGGGTGAATTCGGCAGTGGCCGATTCGTGGCTGTTGATCACCGCATGACTGATCTGGTCATTGAGGCGAGTCAGCGAATCGTCACCCGCGGCGACCACCAGATCGCAACCCAGCAGCAGGTCCGTCTCGCCGGCCGCGATACGTACGGCATAGATGTCGTCCTGCTTGGCGGCGATGCGCACATGAGTGACCACCGGGCCGAATTTCTGCGCCAGCCCGGCCTGATCAAGCACCGTGCAACCCTTGCCTTCCAAGTGCGCGGCCATGCCCAACAGCGCGCCTAGGGTGGTCACACCGCTGCCGCCGACGCCGGGAATCAGCACGTTCCACGGACGCTCAAGACCTGGACGTTGCGGCTCTGGAAGCTGCGCCGGATCGAGGCTCGCACCCACCGCTTCCGGTTTACGCAGCCCGCCGCCGTGCACGGTGACGAAGCTCGGGCAGAAGCCTTCAACGCAGGAGAAATCCTTATTGCAGGCGTTCTGGTCGATCTCGCGCTTGCGCCCCAGCTCGGTTTCCAGCGGCAACACGGCCAGGCAGTTGGACTTCTCGCCACAGTCGCCGCAGCCCTCGCACACGGCGGGGTTGATGAAGGCGCGCTTGGCCGGGTCTTCCAGCTTGCCGCGCTTGCGCCGACGGCGCTTCTCGGTGGCGCAGGTCTGGTCGTAGATGATCACCGAGACGCCCTTGAACTCGCGTAGCTCGCGCTGCACGGCGTCCAGGTCGCGGCGATGATGGAAGCTGGTGATCGGCGCGAAGCCATCGCGGCTCGGGTACTTGTCCGGCTCGTCGCTGACCAACGCGATGCGTTTGACGCCTTCGTCGGCGATCTGCCGGCTGAGCTGATCGACACGCAGCTCGCCGTCGATGGGCTGGCCGCCGGTCATGGCCACCGCGTCGTTGTAGAGAATCTTGAAGGTGATGTTGACGCCCGAGGCCACCGCCGCACGTACCGCCAGGCTGCCGGAGTGGAAGTAGGTGCCATCACCGAGATTCTGGAATACATGCGGGGTTTCGGTGAACGGCGCCTGGCCGATCCAGTTGACGCCCTCGCCACCCATCTGGGTAAAGGTCTCGGTGCGCCGATCCATCCACTGGACCATGTAATGACAACCGATACCGGCGCCAGCGCGACTGCCTTCGGGCACCTTGGTCGAGCTGTTATGCGGGCAGCCGGAACAGTAATGCGGGGTGCGTACGGTGTCGTAACTGCGCGCGGCCAGGGCTTTTTCCTTGGCGGAGAGGAAGGCCAGGCGCGCCTGGATGCTGTCGCTGGTGTAGATCGGCGCGAGGCGCTTGGCGATCACGCGGGCGATCATCGCCGGGGTCAGCTCGCTGAGGTTGGGCAGCAATGAGGTGCCGTGCTCGTCGAACTCGCCGACCACCCGTGGGCGCTTGTCCAGCGGCCAGTTGTAGAGCTGACCGGTGAGCTGATCTTCGAGAATGCTGCGTTTTTCCTCGACCACCAGAATCTCGTCCAGGCCCTGCGCGAATTCGTGCACCGAAACCGGTTCCAGCGGCCAGCTCATGCCGACCTTAAGCACCCGCAGACCGACCTGGGCGCACAGCGCTTCGTCCAGACCGAGATCGTCCAGCGCCTGACGCACGTCGAGGTAACTCTTGCCGGTGGTGATGATGCCCAGGCGCGGGTTCGGCGAATCGAGCATCACCTGGTTGAGGTAGTTGGCGCGGGCAAAGGCGCGGGCGGCGTAGATCTTGTAGAGGTTGAGGCGTTTTTCCTGCGCCAGCGGCGGGTCCGGCCAGCGGATATGCACGCCGTCCTCGGGCAGCTCGAAATCATCGGGGATGCGCGTTTGGACCCGCAGCGGATCGACTTCCACCACGGCGGACGAATCGACGTTCTCGGCGATGGTCTTGAGCGCCACCCAGCAACCTGAATAACGCGACAGCTCCCAGCCGATGATGCCGTAGTCGAGGATTTCCTGAACATTGGCCGGGTTCAGTACCGGGATCGAGGCGGCGATGAACGCGTGCTCGCTCTGGTGCGGCAGGGTCGAGGATTTGCAGCCGTGATCGTCACCGGCCAGCAGCAAGACGCCGCCATGGGGCGAGACGCCAGCGGCGTTGCCGTGCTTGAAGACGTCACCGGAGCGGTCGACACCCGGCCCTTTGCCATACCACATGGCGAACACGCCGTCGTATTTGGCGCCCGGAAACAGGTTGGTCTGCTGACTGCCCCAAACCGCCGTCGCCGCCAGTTCCTCGTTGAGGCCCGGCTGGAAGTGGATGGCGTTCTGCTTGAGATAGTCGCGCGCGTCCCAGAGGCTCTTGTCCAACCCGCCAAGCGGCGAGCCCCGGTAGCCGGAAATGAAGCAACCGGTATTCAGGTTCTGAGCCTGATCGCGCTGATGCTGCAGCATCGGCAGGCGGGTCAGCGCCTGGGTGCCGGTGAGGTACAGATGTCCGGTTGCGAGCCGGTACTTGTCATCCAGGCGGATCTCGGCCAATGACATGTGGCGCTCCTGTTTGTTGTTCGGAGTCTGGGTGGCGTTGTTCGCCTCCCGCCTAAAAGCTATGGCGAAGCCGTATGAGGCTTCGCCACGCCAGCAATCGGCAGGGGATCACCCCACCGTTGCGCGTTGGATAAGAGTCTGGCCGTGACCGGGAGAGATTTTCTTTCTACTTTTGCGGTGTAAGCGCCTTCGAGCGCATGATCAATCCGCGAATAACAACAAAAAGGGAACAACCATGCAGACACCGCTGAGCAGCATCGACCGCAAGATTCTGCTGCTGCTGCAACACAACGCCGATCTCTCCGCTGCGGAAATCGCGGAAAAGGTCGAGCTGTCGCAATCGCCGTGCTGGCGCCGAATCAATCGCATGCAGGAAGAAGGGCTGATCGAGCGCAAAGTCGCCCTGCTCAATCCCAAGAAGCTCGGGCTGAACATGACGGTGTTCGTCAACATCAAGCTCTCGGCGCATGGGCGCAGCAACCTCGATGAATTCGAGCGCGCAGTGGTGGGTTATCCCGAGGTGCTGGAGTGCCACACCATGGCCGGCGAGTCGGACTACCTGCTCAAGGTGGTCGCCAAGGACATCGACAGTTACGAGCGCTTTTTGCGCGACCAACTGTTACAGCGGCCGCATGTGCAAGAAGCGCATTCGCACATCGCGATGAGCGAGGTGAAGCGGACAACAGAGTTGCCGCTGGATTAGCGCTGTTTGGGTCGTTGGCGAGCCCAAGTTTGCAGGCTTGAGCCTTATCTGTGGGAGGCCCGCCCTCGGGGCGAAGCCATTGCCCGGCACGCGCCGCTACAAGCTGGCAGCCCTGCGGATTGCATTCGCCGCGGGGCGCGCCTCCTACAGTTCCGACAGGCTTGAGCCAATGGATGAATGTATTAACCGCTCAGGAAACTAGCGTCGCCCAGGTCAAACCTGGCGCGGTTGCGGACAAACACCCACACCGGGACGGTTGGCCCAGCGCAGCGCCAGCGGCCCGATCAGCAGCAACAGACCCATCAGGCCGAACGCCGCCCACCAACCCACCAGATGCTCGTCGCCCAGCGCGTCGAGCACCATGCCGAACAACAGCGGGCCGAGAAACGCGCCGGTAAAGCCGGTACAGGAATACAGCGCCATGACAGCGCCGCGGTGGCTGGCAGGCGCAACCGCCACCAGGCCGGCGGTCAGCGCGGCCGAGTCGGCCGTTACCGTGACGCTGTAACAAATGATCAACACCAACAGCGCCCAGAATGGCAGCGCCGCGCCGAGCCCGACCAGGCAGGCAAGCACCGCCGAAAGCAGCATCACAATCACCAGCCAGCGCTGCCGGCCGAAGCGGATCGCCATTTCGTTACCGAGGATGCTCGCCGGCATGCCGATCAGCGTCGCGATCATCGCCACCCAGGTCCCGCTCAGCCAGGGCGACTGGCCCTGCCATTCACCGGCGAACACGACAAAAGCCACCAGCCAGGCGCGGAAGGCGAACAACTCCAGGTTGTGCATGGCATAGGCCAGGCAGTAGGCGATTACGGGACGGCTCGTCAGCGGCGCCAGGTCCAGCAAGCGCCGCTGCTCATGCTGGACAACCGCCTTAGGCGGCAGGCCGCGCCAGACCATTACCCAGGCAAGCAACGCGCAGCCTCCGCTGAGCAGCGCCGGCAGCTGCCAGCCGCCGAGTTTGGCGAGTTCGCCAGAAAGCAGGAAGGACAGCGCCGTGCCGAGGCCGAAACTCGCCGTGTAAAACGCGATAGCGCGCGATTGCGCCGGGCCCTCGATGCGCTCGGACAACGCCTTGAGCCCCGGCATATAGGTGCCGGCCAGGCCGATCCCGGCCAGCACGCGCCAGAGCAGCGCCGACCAGAAGTCATCGGCCAGCACGAAGCCGGCGCTGGCAAATGCCGTCAGCAGCATCGCCCAGAGATAGATCAGCCGCGCATCGTGGCGATCAGTCAGCCCTGTCAGTACCGGCACCGCGATCATGTAGCCGAGAAAGAAGCCGCCGCCGATCCAGCCCGCCGCGGTGTTGTCCAGCTCCCAGAGCGTCTGGAACTCCGGCAACAGCGCGGCGAACAGAGCAAAGCCCGCCATGCCCAGGGTTTCGGCGATGCACATCAGCAGCGTCAGCCGACGAGAGGCCTGGCTCGTCTCGGAAGCGGGCGGCGATGCGGCATCGGTCGGGTTCATTCGGCTTCCATCGTTGCGGTGGCGTCCGTGCGGGAAAGGTGTGCTTCCTGCGTTCAGAGCGACTGGTCGTCGCTGGCCAGGCTGACCCCGGCCGGTAACGCGTCGGGGTTGTCCAGCAACCAAGCATCCAGATTGTGACCAATATGTGTCAGCAGCGCACGCCCCGGTTGCAGCTCGGCTATCACCTCGAGCGCACGGGTCAGGTCGTTGTGGTTCTGCGGCGCCTCTTGCGGCGGGCTCGAACAGTCCAGTACCAGCAGGTCGAGCGGACGCTGGCGCAACGCGCTCAGGCTGGTTTCGGGTACGCCAAGGGTATCGGTGAGATAAGCGATGCGCCGCCCCGCTCCGTCGAACAAATAGCCCAGGGTCGGCTTCGAGTGATTGAGCGGCAGTGCGGTGACGCTCAGTTCGTTCATATCGCCTAGCTCGCGGCGTTCCAGCGCGGCGAACGGCTCCGAAAAATCAAGGATTCCTGGATGTTTGTAGAGATCGGCCAGCCCCTCGGGGTCGATCGGGCCATGCACCGGAATGCGCAACCCGAGCCCCCAGCGCAAATGCAGCAGACCTTGGGCGTGGTCGGCGTGGTAATGGGTCTGCAGGATTCCGCTGAGGCTGCCGGGGGCGAAGCGCTCGGTGAGGTCGGTCAGACCGCTGTCGATCAACCAGCGTTGCGTGCCGCATTCGATCAAGGCGCAGCAAGGCCCCCGACGCCAGGCCGGATCGAGCCGCGCGCGTTGGCAGGCCGCGCAATCGCAGTTGTACACCGGCACCTGACGGGCGTTGCCGCTGCCGAGTATGGTCAGGCGCATGATGCTTCTCGGTCCTGCACTGACAGCTCGGGGCGCGCCTGAGTTTCGGACAGGCCTGCGGCCTGTATTCGCCGCGAGGGCGCGCCTCCTACAGAACTGGCGTGCATGGGCTGTTCTCTTGGAAACGCTCGACGCGGTCGATCAGCTGAAGCAAGCGCTGTACGGTCTGCTCCAGCGGTCCGGAATTGTCCAGGATCAGCACCTCGTCCTGCTCCGCCGCCGAGCGAAACTGTGCGTTGCGGGCCAACCGCGCCTCGATCTCCTCGACTGTTTCACGGCCCCGCGCCAGCAGACGTTGACGCAGCACGGGCAGCGTCACCGTAAGCAAAACCGCCTGCAGCTGCGGATAGCGTTTACGCGCCTCGCTCAGATAGCCCCGCGAGCCATTGACCAGCACATCCTCGCCGGCCTCCAGCCATTCGTCGATCTGCTTGGGAATGCCGTAGTGCAAGCCATTGGCCTGCCAATGCAATGCGAAGGCGCCGTTGCGGCGCAGTTGCTCGAATTCTTCGGCGGTCACCGCCAGTGCGTCCTCCCCCACCGCCTCGGCGGAACGGGTAATTACGCGTCGGACGATCCGGCATCCACGCGCTTCCAGCGGCTCGCTCGCGGCCTGCAGCAGGCTGTCCTTGCCGGAGCCGGACGGCCCCATCAGATAGATCAATCGTCCCGTCATCCGTCCCGTCATCAGAACACCCTTTTGCCTTGTCGCCATACCTGTCGGATTACCGGCTGGCCCTGTCTGTCGCTCGCCTGCAGCAGGTCCGCGCGTAGGCCGGGGCGGATCTCGCCGCGATCATCGAAGCCCGCCGCCTGAGCTGGCGCCAGGCTCACCGTGGCGATGGCCTTGGGCAGATCATAGTCGTTGCTCTGTGCGGCGAGCAGAAACGCGGCTTGCAGCAGGCTGGCCGGGTAGTAATCGCTGGACAGGATATCCAGCACGCCACGTCGCGCCAGATCAGCCGCTGCAATGTTGCCCGAATGCGAACCACCGCGAACGATGTTCGGCGCGCCCATCAGCACCTTCAGCCCACGGATATGGCTGGCCTCGGCCGCTTCGAAGGTGGTGGGAAATTCGGCGATGGCCATGCCGAAACCGGCCGACTCCGCGACATGCGCCAGCGTCGCGTCATCGTGGCTGGCCAGGGCCAAGCCGCGGGCCTGACAGATCTCTACGATGGCGCGGCGCTGACGATCGCTGTACTGCCGGGAATTGGCGACTTGCTGGTCGCTGAAGGCATCCATCTCCGCCTCATTGAGGTGGTATTTGCCCATGTAGTACTCGCGGTATTTCTCTTCACGAGCGAACTGGCGCTGGCCGGGCGAGTGATCCATGACCGATACCAGTTGCACCAATGGATGCTCCACCAGATCGCGGAACACCGCCAGCGTATCCGGGTGGCAGACTTCGCAGCGCAGGTGCAGCCGATGCTCGGCGCGGGTGTCTCCGCCGGCCTCGGCCTGGGCGATGGCATCAAGCATGGCGGGTAACTGTTGCATGCGTTTGCCGCGCGGGTTGATGTCGCCGATGGACAGCGCATCGAACACGGTGGTGATGCCTGCGGCAACGATCTGCGCATCATGGGTCAGCACCGCCGAGGCCGAAGGCCAGTCGACGCCGGGGCGCGGCGTCATGTGCTTTTCCAGGTTGTCGGTGTGCAGCTCGACCAAGCCGGGCATCAGGTAATCGCCGTCCAGATCCTGGGCCTGTGGCAGTTGACTGTTGCCTGCGTTGAATTCGGCGATTATCCCGTCACGAACGACCAGCGTGCCGTCGATCACCTGATCGGCCGTGACTATCCGGGCGTTCTTCAGAATCAGTTCAACAGGCATGGCGGTGCTCCTCTGTAGTCATGTCCAGGTAGCGATCGGCAACCGCCTCGCGTATCGCACGGTCATGGAAAATGCCGATCAGCGCCGCGCCTGCGGCCTTGGCTTCGGCGATCAGCTCCAGCACCACCTGGCAGTTGGCTTCATCGAGCGATGCGGTCGGTTCGTCCAGGAGCAGCACCGGCCACTGCACCATGAAGCCACGCGCCAGGTTGACGCGCTGCTGCTCGCCGCCGGAAAAGGTGCCCGGCGCCAGCTGCCAGAGACGTTCGGGGATGTTCAGCCGGGTCAACAGATTCTCTGCACGGGTCTGAGCCTCTTGACGGTTCCAGCCGCGCGCCAGCGCCGGCGCCATCACCACCTCGAGGCAAGGTACGCGTGGGATTACCCGCAGAAACTGACTGACATAGCCGAGACTTTCGCGGCGCACCGCCAGCAGCTGTCGAGGCTCGGCACCGACCAATTCCAGCGGTTCGCCGCGATGGCGCAGACGAATGCTGCCGGTGGCCAGATAGTTGCCGTAAAGGCAGCGCAACAGGGTGGATTTTCCGGCACCGGAGCGTCCATGCAGTACCAGACATTCGCCGCCGCGCACGGTGAACTCCAGCGCCGATAGCACCTCGAGCACGACGCCATGCTGCTGATGCAAGGTGAAACGTTTGCTGAGGTCGCGGACCTCGATCAGGTTGTTCATGAGCGATCCCCGACAATGCATGGATTGGATAAAGATGAATTGGCCAGCGATCGCGTGCGCCGCGTAGTCCTCACCCCAGCCCTCTCCCGGAGGGAGAGCGGGTTGATCGGCGTGAGCTTGGGCCGTGTGCGGGTGGACTCAGCATGGGCATCCTTTTTCTCGACCTCTGACCTCACCTGGAGCACGAAGGGATTGATCGGCACCGACCTCGGTGTCCAACGCCACTTCGCTGCCCTCAGATCAACAATCGAAGCAACGGCCATGCACCTATCTGCCCCCTCCCCCTCCGGGAGAGGGTTGGGGTGAGGGCTGCTCAGCTGCGGGAGGCCAATCATGGTTGCAACACCGACGAGACCAGCCGCTACGAATTGCGGCTTCGCGGCGCTCAGACCAACGTTCGAAGCAACGGCCATACATAGACCTGCCCCCTCTCCCTCCGGGAGAGGGTTGGGGTGAGGGCTGCTCAGTTCCGGGAGGCCACTCATGGCTGCAGCACCGACGACACCAGCAGCTGCGAATACGGGTGCTGCGGATCATCGAGAACCTGATCGGTCAGCCCGGTTTCCACCACCCGCGAGCGGCGCATGACCATCAGCCGATCCGCCAGCAGCCGCGCAACCGCCAGGTCGTGGGTGACGATCACCACCGCCAGATCCAGCTCGTGCACCAGACCGCGCAGCAGGTCGAGCAGGCGCGCCTGCACCGAGACGTCGAGGCCGCCGGTGGGCTCGTCCATAAACACCAGACGCGGCCCGGAGACCAGATTGCGAGCGATCTGCAGGCGCTGCTGCATACCGCCAGAGAAGGTGCGCGGCAAATCGTCGATACGCGTCGGATCGATCTCCACCTGGCTCAGCCAGTCCAATCCGGCCTGACGCAACTGGCCATAGTGGCGCTGCCCCTGGGCCATCAATCGTTCACCGATATTGGCTCCGGCCGATACACCCATGCGCAGACCATCGCGCGGGTTCTGCTCGACAAAGCCCCACTCGGTGCGCAGCAAGCTCCGGCGTTCCGCCTCGCTGGCGGCATAGAGATCGAGCCAGGCGTCGTCGCGGCCACGATAGCTGACCGAGCCCCGATCGGGCGGGCAGCGCCCTGAGAGCAGGCTGAGCAGCGTGGATTTGCCGGAACCGGATTCACCGACGATGCCCAGCACTTCACCGGGATAGAGATCGAAATCGACACCCTGGCAGCCAGTATCCGGCCCGTACAGGCGCGTCAGCCCGCGGACCGACAGCAAGGGCTGATCGAGTCGGCTGGCGGGTTGTTGCAGTTCGAGCGCGGCGTTCATTCGGCGACCTCCTGGGCATCGCGGCGTTGCGTGCAGTAATCGGTGTCCGAACAGACGAAGCGTTTGGTGCCGGCGTCGTCGACGATGAGTTCGTCGAGGTACGAGCTGTCACTGCCGCAGAAGGCGCAGCACTGGTCCCAGGCCTGGATGGCGAAGGGGTGATCCTCGAAGTCCAGGCTGCGCACGTCCGTGTAGGGCGGCAACGCATACAGGCGCTTCTCACGACCGGCGCCGAACAGCATCAGCGCCGGGCTCATGTCCAGCTTGGGGTTATCGAATTTGGGAATCGGCGACGGGTCCATCACGTAGCGGCCATCCACCGTCACCGGGTAGGCGTAGCTGGTGGCGATATGGCCGAAGGTGGCGATGTCTTCGTAGAGCTTGACGTGCATGACCCCGTAATCGGCTAGCGCATGCATGGTCCGCGTCTCGCTCTCCGAGGGTTCGATGAACCGCAGCGGCTCGGGGATCGGCACCTGGAAGACCATGATCTGGTCATTGCGCAGGGGTGTTTCCGGAATGCGGTGGCGGGTCTGGATCAGCGTCGCTTCAGGCGTGCGAGTGGTGGTAGCAACACCCGCAGTACGGGCGAAGAAGCGACGGATCGACACGGCATTGGTGGTGTCGTCCGCGCCCTGGTCGATCACCTTGAGCACGTCCTCGGCGCCGAGAATGGCGGCGGTCAGCTGCATGCCGCCCGTGCCCCAGCCATAGGGCAGCGGCATCTCGCGCCCGCCGAAGGGCACCTGATAACCGGGGATTGCCACGGCCTTGAGCAGCCCGCGACGGATCATGCGTTTGGTCTGTTCATCCAGGTAAGCGAAGTTGTAGCCCTGCTCTGTCTCGCCAGGCTGACGGTCTATAACAGTCATATTCATGCGCGGCGCTCCTCGGCGTTGGGCTCGGCCGTGGCGGTCTCCTCGACCGGCGCGCGGCGCAGCTTGCGAATCAACTCCAGTTCGGACTGGAAATCGACGTAATGCGGCAACTTGAGGTGCGAGACGAAGCCACCCGCCTCGACGTTGTCGCAGTGCATCAAGACGAACTCTTCCTGCTGCGCCGGGCCCTGCACCGTCTCGCCGTACTCGGCGCCGCGCAGCGCCCGGTCGACGAGTGCCATGCCCATGGCCTTGCGCTCGGCGTAACCGAAGGCCAGCCCGTAGCCGCGGGTGAACTGCGGGTCGATGCCCTGCCCGCCGACGAACTGGTTGACCATCTCGCACTCGGTCACTTCGATGTCGCCCAGCGGAACGGCAAAGCCCAACTCCGGCGGCTCCATCCAGACCTCGACCTGACCGATACGGATTTCTCCGGCGAAGGGGTGGTTGCGGCCATAGCCGCGTTGGGTCGAGTAACCCAGCGCCAGTAGAAAGCCCTCGTCGCCACGAGCCAACGCTTGCAGCCGTTGGGCGCGGTCGCTGGGAAATTCCAGCGGTTCACGGGTGATATCCGGCACAGCGTGATCGCCGCCGCGCTCCGGTTTCATCAAACCTTCCTGGGCGAGCAGATCGAGCACGCGCGGACAGTCTGCCAGTTCGGCGTGAGGATCAAGCTCCGGACCGGGATGTTCGCCCTCAGCCAGTAGGCTGAAATCCAGAAGGCGATGGCTGTAATCGAAGGTCGGGCCGAGCAGCTGGCCGCCGGGCAGATCCTTGAAGGTCGCCGAGATGCGACGGTTCGGGCGCATCTCTGCGGTTTCCAGCGGCACGCTATTGCCAAAACGCGGCAGCGTGGTGCGATAGGCGCGTAGCAGGAAGATCGCTTCGAGCAGATCGCCAGCCGCCTGCTTGATCGCCAGCGCCGCCAATTCTTCGTCGAACAGCGACCCTTCAGCCATGACCCGCGCCACCGCCAAAGGCAATTGCTGTCGGATCTGGCTGACGCTCAGTTCGGGCAAGGCGGTGTCGCCGCGGCGCTTCTTCGCCAGCAGTCGGTGAGCATTGTCGATGGCCTGTTCGCCACCTTTGACGGCTACATACATCAGGCGACCTCCTCTATCGATGACGCAATACGGGTGCTGCGGGGCAAGCCGATCAGTGATCGGTCGGCGGCGAAGAACAGGTCCAGCCCGCGCGGGAAGTCGTTGCGAGTAGCGCGCTGCTGCCATAACGCGGCCGGAACCGGCAGGCGGACCTCGCGCGGCCCAAGAATGCCGGGGCCGCTCCAGCTCAACGCCGCGCCACCCTCGAGGGCATCGAGCTGGACCAGTAACGTGCAGGACTGGTCAGGAAAGCGTTCGCTACCGGTGCAGAAGCCGGACAGGTCTGCCAACTCCTGGGGGCCGAGCAGCGCGAAATCAGCCGACTCGCGTTCAGCCACGATCGGGCAACCACAATGGAACGCCAGGTTGGCGCGCACCGTCGGCGTATCGAAGGCGGGCGCCAGCCACAGTCGCGTATCACCGTCGAGCAGGCTCAGGCACAAGGCGTAAGTTGCCGGCGCCAGTGAATCGAGGGCCGCTACCGGAATCACTGGCTGCGCCAGGCCGGGCTCGGCCAGGGCCTTGAGCGCAGTACGAAACACTCGTTGGCTGTCCAGCACTTGGTCGTCGAATGCTGCATGCAACAAATCCGTGCTCATCAGTCCTCTCCTCTGACCAGGGTGAAGAATTCCACTTTGCTGCTGGCCGTCTCGGCGTCCTGCGCCGCACGACTGGCCGCCTGTTCAGCTGCCAGCGGTGCGATGACTTGCTGCTGCCAGCGCGCCTGATCGCGGCCTTGCAGATGCGCGTCAGCCAGTGCGGCCAGTTCGGCGTGGTGCTTGTCGCGCCCAGCCACGTAGCTGTAGCCGGTCCGTCCATCGCCAAGGCGCACCACGCAACGGGTCACCGTCATTTCGCCGAGGTTGAACGCAGCGCCAGTGCCGCCCATGCGGCCACGGACCAGCGTCATGCCGATTTCCGGTGCGCGTACCAGTTGGTAATCGATGTCCTTGAGCTCGGCCTCGTAGCGCGTCAGCTCATCGCCGGCACGGGCAAGCACGCCCATCCAGCGCTGGCGAGTGGCTATTTCTGGGGTCATGCGCGTCTCCATCAGGTAGCGACCTGGTACTGGAAGCGGTCGGCGCGGCTGGTCGACAACGACAGCTCCACCGGCCGTCCGGCCAGGTCGTGGGAAAGGGTGAGCACGGTCAGCAGCGGCGCGTGGCGCGGCATCAACAGCTGATCGGCCTCGTCGGGCGTGGGCAGTCGCGCACCGATCAGGCTAAAGGCGCGGTGCAGCGGCAGATCACGCTCGCCCAGGTAACGACGCAACGAACCGCCGTTGTAATCGTCCAGCAGCGGTTGGCGGCTGGCACAGAAGCGGTGACGGATCAGGCTTACCGGTTGTTCGTCGAGCAGGCGAAGGGTGTGCAACTCAAGCAACGCCGCGCTCTCGCCCAGCTTCAGGTAGCCGGCCTCCTCGGCGGTCGCCGGACGCAGCTGGCGCTGCAGCAGCCGCGCCTGAACCCCGAGGCCTTGCGCCGACAGCGATTCGCTGTAGGCACTGCCAGCGGCCAGCGGATAGATCAGCGGACGCGCCAGGACTCGCGTACTTCGGCCCTGTTGGCGTAACACGCGGCCCTCGCTGACCAGCTCGTCGATAGCGCGGCGCAGCGTGTGGCGGTTGACCGCAAACCGGTTCGCCAGCTGAACCTCGCCGGGCAACTGGTCGCCGGGCTGCAGATGACGCAATTCCTCACGCAGCTGGGCGGCCAGCTGCAGGTAACGCGGTTGAGGTTGTCTAGACAGGTGCATGGCTAAAAAAGGACGCACGCGGCGCCCGTCTCCGGTCAGATGAACAGTTTGCGCAAGCGCTGGGAAACGATGTCGATCACGCTCACCACCGCCACGATGACGATCAGCAAGGCGCAGGTTTGGCCAAACTGGAAGCCGCGGATGGCCTCCCAAAGAATCACCCCGATACCGCCTGCGCCGACCATGCCCACTACCGTTGCCGAGCGCACATTGGATTCGAAGCGATACAGCGCGTAGGAAATCCACAGCGGCAGCACTTGCGGAATCACCCCGAAAATGACCTCTTGCAAGGCGCTGGCACCGGTGGCGCGTACGCCTTCCACAGGGCCCGGCTCGATGGCTTCAACCGCTTCGGCGAAGAGCTTGGCGAGCACGCCGGTGGTGCCGACGAACAGCGCCAGTACGCCGGCGAAAGGCCCGAGGCCGACCGCGACGACGAAGAGCATCGCAAAGACCATCTCGTTGATCGAACGACAGGCGTCCATTGCGCGCCGGACTGGCTGATACACCCACCAGGGCACGATGTTATCGGCGCAGAGAATGCCCAGCGGGATCGCGCAAACGATCGCCAACACGGTGCCCCAAAGGGCGATCTGCACGGTGACGATCATTTCCTTCAGGTACAGCTCCCAGTGGCTGAAGTCCGGCGGAAAGAAGTCGGCGGCGAAGGTCGCCATATTGTCGGCATCGCGGATCAGCGTCAGCGGCTTCATCTCGGCGCCCTGCCAGGACCAACCCAGCAGCATCAGGAACAGCCCCCAGCCGATCAGCTTGAGCCACGAGTGTTTCTGCGGCGCGGCAACGGTTGGATGTGCAGTCAGAGAAGTCATCAGAGGCTCCGGCAAACAAGAAAGCTGGCCGCCGCTCGCGCGGCGGCCAGTGGATCAGCCCGCCGTTGCGGCTGCGGTTTTCTGCTGGAGCTCAGCCATGCGTTGCTCGAGCGTGGCGAGCTGGGCGTCCAACTCCTTCAGCTGAGCCTGCTTCTCGCTTTCGTCGAGTTTGCTGTTGTTGGCGACTTCGCTGCGCTTCTTGAACAGCTCCAACTGACGGATCGGCAGCAGCTGGTCGTCATCGGAGGCGCGGAACTTGCCCCACTGCAGGTCAGCCAGCACGTCCATCTCGCCGGGCTTGTCGCCATAGGTCATGAAGAATTCGCGAATACCGGCCTTGGTCGCCTCTGGCAGGTTCTTGCGCCAGACCATAGGGTCGGCCGGGATCAGCGGAGAGGTCCAGATCACCTGGAGCTGAGCGGCCTTTTCCGGCGCGGTCAGCTCCAGGCGCTCCATGCCTTCGTTGTTGAAGGTGCCGACGTCGACCTGCTTGTTGGCCACCGACAGGGCGTTCACTTCGTGGCTGCCGTTGAGCGAGCGCTTGAAGATCTTGTTGGCGTCTACCTTGTTCTTGGCGAAGACGTAGTAGCCCGGCACCAGATAGCCCGAAGTGGAGTTCGGGTCGCCGTTGGCGAAGGTCAGGTTGGCGGCGTTTTTGAGCATCGCGTCGACGGAGTCGATGGGGCTGTCCTTGTGCGCGACCAGCAGGCTGTAATAACCCTGCGCACCATTGGCGGCGACGGTCTGGGCGAAGATTTCACCGCCAGCGCGGTCCACCGCTTCCATAGCCGACTTGTTGCCGTACCAGGCCAGGTCGACCTTGTCGAAGCGCATGCCCTGGATAATGCCGGCATAGTCCGGGGCGAAGAACGCGTTGATCTTCATCCCAGTGCGCTCGCTCATCGCGGCGAGGAAGGGATCCCAGACGGCCCGCAGGTTTTGCGAGGATTCGGTGGAGATGATGCCGAAATTCAGTTCCTTGCCATCCTCTGCGTGGGCGTTGCCCAGCAGCGAGCCGGTCAACAAGGCAGAGGCGGCCAGGACGCGGCCAAGACGATTGAACATGGAAAAGCTCCTGTCAGTGATGACGTTGGGTTGGCATGTCTTATTGGGTGTTCAGGCGCGCGCCAGGGTCAGCGTGCGGGTCTGTGCAGGCACCGCAGCCGCAGGCGACCGGGTTTGATCGGAGAACAGCAGGCTGGCGTCGAGATCGGCGCCGTAAAGATCGTTGAGAAACCGCGAATCCAGGTCTGCGCAGGCGCCGTCGTAATGGATTCGGCCGTCCTTCAGTGCCACCGCCCTACGGCAGTACCGCAAGGCGTAGTCGACCTGATGCAATGTCACCACCACGGTCTTGCCGTCGATCCGGTTGATGTCAGCGAGAATGTCCATGACCTTGCGCGCGGATTCGGGATCGAGCGAGGCGATTGGCTCGTCGGCAAGAATCACTTCAGCCTGCTGGGTCAGCGCGCGGGCGATGGCGACCCGTTGCTGCTGACCGCCGGAAAGTGTCGAGGCGCGCTGATCGGCACGATGGGCCAGCCCCACGCGTTCCAGCGCCGCCAGCGCCTGCTGCTTCTGCTCGGCGCTGAACATGCCCAGCGAACCGCGCCAGCGCGGCATACGACCGAGAAAGCCCAGTAGCACGTTGTCCATCACGCTGAGACGGTTGACCAGATTGAACTGCTGGAAGATGTAACCGATGTCTGCACGCAGCCGCCGCACGTCGCCATTCAAACGACCCGCCGACTGCACTTCGCGCCCGAGCACCTGAATGTTGCCGCCGCTGCGATCGCAGCAGGCCAGCCCGGCGATGTGCCGCAGCAGCGTGGATTTGCCGGAGCCCGAGGCGCCGATCAGCGCGACCATCTCGCCCGGCTGCACGGACAGTGCTAGATCATGCAGAGCACGTTTGCCTGCGAAGGTCTTGTTCAGACTGTCGACACGGATAACCGCATTCATGGACCGTCTCCCTCATCGAGAACGACGGCAGCCCCTTGTTGGCCACCGTCTGATGAGGCATGACCTTAGGGCCGGCCAATGTCGCTTCGGTGAAGGGTTAATGACTGTTTGATGACTTGTCTAAACAGGCGAAACGGGCGGCGCCGCCCGCTCGTTAAAGCGCGTCGTCTAGCTCGCGGGGCGACGTTTGGCGGCCGCTCGCAACTTATTTCGGGATACCGTTCACCTGATCGCCGATACCTGCGCCGTGCTGACGAAACCAGCCCTGGTTCACTTCCAGCGCATAACGCGCCGGCTCGCGCGAGCAGCGGATCGCCGTGCTCAGCGGCTCCAGGTCGATCACATCGACGATGCGCCCCTGCTCGTCCATGAAGGCTGCCGACAGCGGCAACGGAGTGTTCTTCATCCACAGGCAGTGGCGGCGAAAATCGTCGAAGCGAAACAGCATGCCGCCGTCTGCCGCCAGCTCGGTGCGCTCCATCAAACCGCGTTCGCGCTCGGCTGCTGAGCGGGCGTATTCGGCCTGCAACCGAGCGTCGCCTACCTGCAGATCGAGCAGAGGTTCGGCGCTGGCAAACGAGGACCACAGGATCAGCGGCAGCAAGACGGCGCGCATATGAATGACTCCAGACAGGTTCACGAATGAGCCGCTCAATGCTGATCAGCCTTAGGTGGCTGCGTGCCATACATTGATCGCACCAGCGGGCCCACCGTCAGGCCCTGCAATAGAATCGAGACCAGCACGACGATGTAGGTCAGGCTCAGCAGCAGATCCCGTTCTTCTCCCAGCGGTAAAGACAGCGCCAGCGCCACCGAGACGCCGCCCCGCAGGCCGCCCCATGACAGGATGCGGATGGTGCCGCGCGTGATCTGCCGGTCAGTGACGCCGTGCAGTTTGCGCAACATGACGATCATCGGCGCCACGGTCAGCACGCGTGAAAGCAGCACCGCCGCGCCCAGCAGCAACGCCGTCACCGCGTGCAACCAGCCGAACGGCAAGATCAGCAGTTCGAGGCCGATAAGCGCGAACAGCAGCGCATTGAGAATTTCATCGATCAGCTCCCAGAAGCCGTCGACGTAACGCCGCGTGCTGTCGCTCATCGCCTTCTTGCGGCCCTGGTTACCGATGATCAAACCGGCCACCGCCATCACGATCGGCGCCGAAACGTGCAGATGGGCTGCCACTGCCGAACCACCGAACACCAGCGCTAAGGTCAGCATCACCGATGGCTGATGCTCATCGACCTTACGCAGCAGATAGAACACGCCATAGCCCAGCGCAATGCCCAGCAGGATGCCGCCGACCGCCTCTTTGGCGAATAGCAGGCCGAAGTCCGCCAGACTTGGCGTCTGGCCGAGGCTCAGCACCCCCAGCAGGATGCTGAACAGCACCACAGCGGTGCCGTCGTTGAACAGCGACTCGCCGACAATGGTGGTCTGCAGCGGCTTGGGTGCGCCGCTGCTCTTGAGAATGCCCATCGCCGCGATCGGATCGGTTGGCGAAATCAGCGCGCCGAACAGCAGGCAGTAGATGAAATCGATATGCCAGCCGAACAGACCGAAGATATAAAACGCGAGCCAGGCCACCACGAAGGTGGAAATCAGCACGCCGCCGGTGGCCAATATGCCGACGGGCCATTTGTAGCTACGCAGGTCGTCAAGGTTGACGTGCAGGGCGCCGGCGAACAGCAATGCGGGCAGGAACCAGGTCATCAGCACGTCGGAAAAGTCGATGCGACTGACGATTTGCTGCATTTCGGTTTCGAGCACTGGATAGCCCAATGCCGAAAAACCCAGCGCGATCAATGACAGGACCAGCGCCGTCAGCATCACGCCAATCGTCGGCGGTAGCTTGAGGAAGCGGTAATTGACGTAAGTGAAGAAGGTCGTCAGCGCAATGAACGCCGCCGCTAGGTCGAGCATCGGAAACTCCAGCCAGTTCGTTAGCGGGCTATCTTATCGGTTCGCCGGGCTGTTAGGCGTGCATCAGTCGACTTCGGCTTCGACGATCGGCTGCTCGGCTTGTTGAATGCCAGCGTCGGTCCCGTAGCGCTTTTGGCAACGCTCACAATAGAAACTGCGGCGCTTGCTTCGCCCCAGCGCTTTGGCTTTTACGAATGGAATCTTGCAGCGCGGACAGGTCGTTTTGGTGTGCGCCAGCCAGTGCTTCTTGAGCGTGCCTTCGTGCTTCCACTGAAGAAATTCGAAGCTGTAGGTGCGAACTTCACGTGCCAGCTCGCGCAGCTTGGCCGCCGGCAATTCACCGATCAGCGACAGCGGATGGATGCGCGTGCGGAACAGCACTTCGTTCTTGATGATGTTGCCGGAGCCGGAAAACAGCGTTTGATCCAGCAGCGCATCGCAGGCGAGCAGCCGCGGCCGTGCGCGCAGCTTTTTGAGCGCCGCGCGTTCATTCCAGGCATCGCTCATGACGTCAGCGCTCCAGTCGTAGGCCTCGTCCAGCGGGCCTTCGATGGGCTGCACCGAGCAGCCATAAAAATTCAGCTCACCATTGGCGAAGCCCAGGCTCAGGCGCGGCGCGGACTCCTTGCGCTCGTTGATTCGATAGCTGCCGAACAGCAGCAGATGGATGCGCAGGGACACGTCGTCCAGCTCGATCAGAAAGTGCTTGCCCCAGCTGCGAAACGATCGCACGGTCTGGCCGACCAGCCGCGCCTTGTCGAGCTTGGAGTTGCCCTCGGCACGTTCGATGACCTGGCCGGTGAACACGTCGGCCTGTTCGCGAAGAATGACGATCGATGGACCTTCGGGCATGGCGATATCGCTTCGGCTGGGCGTTACCGATATCGACTGGCGCCAGGCGTGAAGGTGCGACAGAGACGACCAAGCGCGATGAAGACTGATCTAAGCTCGTGAGCGCGAGCCGATCTCTGCCGCGCCAACGGGCTATCCGTGACCGGAACCAGTTCACGCGCCCGGCGTTGTGCCGGCAGACGCGGGCCCATAAAGTGAACGCCGCCAGTGGCGCCGCGGCTTTACCCGCGACCCTGCCCACAAATTTCGTCTGGATGTAGCCGATGGATATCAAACCCTTATTGAAAACCCTGGCCGCCCAGGATGGCTCCGACCTCTTTCTCTCCACTGGCGCGCCCCCCTGCGCCAAGTTCAATGGCGTGCTCAAGGCCCTGTCAGCCGAGCCGCTGAAACCCGGCGACATCGCCACCATCGCCGAGGGCATCATGGATGCCGAGCAACGTGCCGAGTTCGAGCGCGAGCTGGAAATGAACCTGGCGATCTCGGTACCGGGCGTCGGGCGCTTCCGCATCAATATCTTCAAGCAGCGCAACGAGGTTTCGATCGTTGCGCGCAATATCAAGCTGGACATTCCCATTTTCGAAGATCTGAAACTGCCCAAGGTGCTGCTCGACGTCATCATGGAAAAGCGCGGCCTGGTGCTCTTCGTCGGCGGTACCGGTTCGGGCAAGTCCACCTCGCTGGCAGCACTGATCGACTATCGCAACCGCAACAGCGGTGGGCACATCATCACCATTGAGGACCCGGTGGAATATGTGCATCGGCATAAGAAATCGATCATCAACCAACGCGAGGTCGGGGTGGATACCCGCAGCTTCCATGCCGCGCTGAAGAACACCCTGCGCCAGGCGCCGGATGTGATTCTGATCGGCGAGATCCGTGATCGCGAAACCATGGAACATGCCCTGGCATTCGCCGATACCGGCCATCTGGCGATCTCCACCCTGCACGCCAACAACGCCAACCAGGCGCTGGATCGCATCATCAATTTCTTCCCGGAAGAGCGCCGCCCGCAGTTGCTCAACGACCTGGGCAACAACCTCAAGGCGTTCATTTCTCAGCGGTTGGTGAAGACCACAGACGGCAAACGCCGGGCCGCGGTGGAGGTGATGCTCGGCACGCCGACGATTCGCGATCTGATCAAGCGCAACGAGTTCAGCGAACTCAAAGAGATCATGGAAAAGTCCAAGAACCTGGGTATGCAAACCTTCGACCAGGCGCTTATCGATCTGGTCAACGAAGGGGTGCTGGACGAGGAAGAAGCGACCAAGAATGCCGACTCGGCGAACAACGTGCGGCTCAAACTGAAGCTGCACCGCGACGGTGGTGTGACGGCGGCCCCGAGCAACGCGCCGCCATCGCCGCAGGCGGCCGGCAGCGACAAGGGGGCGAGTTGGGGGATGGAGCTCAAGCTCGAAGAGCTTGATGATCCGAACGATGAAAAAGGCAATCTCTGACGGCCGTGGATGCTCAGGCCCGGCGACTCACCAGCTCAGTTGCCGGGCGCTTTCGAAGTGCCGCTCGATGCCGGTCAGCGGATCGCTGAAGCTCAAAGCCTGGGCCAGCAACTTCAACGGCCGCGAATAATCGTCTTGATCGCGCCGCCCGCGCTCGATCAGCGCCGGGTAGAAGGGATCGTTGCAAATACCGGCACCCAGCGTGGCCATCTGCAGGCGCAGCTGATGCTTACGCCCGGTAACTGGATACAGCGCGTAACGCCAGAATTCGCCACGGCGTTCGAGCACCTCGATGCGCGTCTCGCTGTTGGGCTCGCCATCGCCCTGCTTCATCAGGAAGAACGGCTCGCCGTCGACCATGTGCAGCCGCTCCTGGCGCGGAAACGTCAGCGCGGGCAGCGCCGGGCAGATCGCTTCGTAGCGCTTGTCTATCTTCCGTTCACGAAACAACGCCTGGTAACGGCCACGGCTTTGCGGGTTGGTGGAGAACAGCACCAGCCCGGCCGTCAGCCGGTCGATGCGGTGAATCGGCACCAGATCGGAATTGTCCAAACGTTTGCTCAGACGCGCCAACAGGGTTTCGTTGACGTATTCGCCGGCCGGCATCACCGGTAGGAAGTGCGGTTTGTCGGCCACTAGCAGATGTTCGTCGAGGTGCAGAATCTGCTCTTCGAAGGGGATCGGCTTCTCGTCCGGTACTTCGCGGAAATAGTGGATCTTCAGCCCGACCTGATAAGGATGCGTTGCCGCAAACGGCTGCCCGTCCGCGCCCAGCACGCGGCCTCTGGCAAAGCGATCCAGCCAGGTGTCGCGATCGATCGCAGGGAAATGCGCGCACAGGCAATCGAGCACGGTGGCCCAGTCGCCTTGGGGCAAATGAAGGGTGCTGCGGGCATTGGGAGCAGTAGCGGACATGACGGCGCGCACGAACGAAAACGACTTGCGATGATACCCGACCGCCACCCGCGCTCCGCCAGCGATATCCGAATCAACTTTGGTTTTCACAGCTGTCGATTTGAATCGCGGCCAGTCGACCATTCGAGACCGCATCGAAATCATCGATGCTCAGTTCGCTCGTCCCGCAACCGGAGGCTCATGATGAACAACCATTCGATCGTTTCCCGCCAGCAATGGCTGGCCGCCCATACCGAACATCTGCTCAGGGAAAAACAGGTCACGCACCAGCGCGAAGCCCTCGCCGCCGCGCGCCGCGAACTACCCTGGACGCGCGTGGAGAAGGACTACCGGTTCCATGACGCCCAGGGTCCGGTGCGTTTGGACGAGCTGTTCGACGGACGCAGCCAACTGATCGTCAAGCACTTCATGTTCGGCCCCGACTGGCAGGAAGGCTGTGTCGGCTGCTCCTTCGAGATGGATCACCTGCAGGGCCCCCTGGTGCATCTGGCCAACCACGACGTCAGTGTCGTCGCAATCTCCCGTGCGCCCTTCGCGGCGCTCGATGCCTTTCGCCAACGCATGGGCTGGCAGATTCGCTGGGTATCTTCTGCCGGCAGCGATTTCAATCGTGATTTCCACGTCTCGTTCGATCCCGAAGACATCGTCGACGGCAAGGTTTTCTATAACTTCACGTGGGAACCGTTCGTCTGTGAGGAGTTGTCGGGTTTCAGCGTGTTCTACCGCGATGAGGATGGACGCATCTTCCACACCTTTTCGGCTTACGGGCGCGGCGCGGAGGAGTTGCTGGGCAGCTATGTGCTGCTCGACATGACGCCCAACGGTCGCAGCGAGAACGGGCCACAACACAATCTGACCGATTGGGTCCGGCACCATGATCGCTACGGCAGCGGCGACACCGTCGACAACACCGGACGAGCCAGACCAGGCGATTCCACCGCCTCTGCCGGCTGTTGCCATCAGGCAGATCCTCAGTAACCAACTGAAGAATGTAGAGCGAGCGAACTGCACTTCGTACGGCGCTGAAGGCTCGCCCGTCATTCCAGCAAATTTATGGGAAACCCTGCGCGCGCCATCCGGTCCAGTCTAGAACAGCAGGCATCCAGGGCTGAGAAGGCACTTCCATATAACGCGTCAATTTGCGTTGCATGCGAACGCTTCTGGCGTACCAGCCCGCCTTGTCTAACGGTTCGAGTCCAGACCAAGCGAGGTTTCCATGGCAATGACAGTTGGCGATTTTATAGTCGAACGCCTGTATCAATGGGGTGTTCGCCGTATTTACGGCTACCCCGGCGACGGTATCAACGGCGTATTCGGCGCGCTGAACCGGGCCAACGGGAAGATTCGCTTCATTCAGGCTCGGCACGAGGAAATGGCCGCTTTCATGGCCTCCGCCGACGCCAAGTTCAACGGTGGGCTCGGCGTGTGCATCGCGACTTCCGGCCCCGGTGCGGCGCATCTTCTGACCGGCCTGTACGACGCGCGTATGGATCACATGCCTGTACTCGCCATCGCCGGCCAGCAGGCCCGCACGGCCCTGGGCGCGCATTACCAGCAGGAGCTCGATCTGCCGGCGATGTTCAAGGATGTCGCTGGGGCTTTCGTGCAGCAGGCCAGCGCACCGGCCCAGGTGCGGCATCTGGTTGACCGGGCGATTCGCACCGCGGTCGGCGAGCGCAAGGTCACCGCGATCATCCTGCCCAACGACCTGCAAGAGATGGAATACAGCGAGCCGCCGCGTTCCCACGGCGCGGTGCATTCCGGCATCGGCTATACGCGTCCGAAGGTGATGCCCTACGAGGCAGACCTGCAGCGCGCCGCCGAAGTGCTCAATGGCGGCAAGAAGGTGGCGATTCTGGTCGGCGCCGGCGCGCTGAACGCCACGGACGAGGTCATCGCCGTGGCTGAAAAACTCGGTGCCGGCGTCGCCAAGGCGCTGCTGGGCAAGGCCGCTCTACCGGACGATCTGCCATGGGTCACTGGCTCCATCGGCTTGCTCGGCACCGAGCCGAGCTACAAGCTGATGACCGAGTGCGACACCCTGCTGATGATCGGCTCGGGCTTCCCCTATTCCGAATTTCTGCCCGAAGAGGGCCAGGCAAGGGGCGTGCAGATCGATCTCAAGGCCGACATGCTGAGCATTCGCTATCCGATGGAGGTGAATCTGCATGGCGACTCGGCGGAGACCCTGCGCGCGTTGTTGCCGCTGCTGCAGGAAAAGACCGACCGCGCCTGGCGCAAGGACATTGAAAACTGGCGGATGGACTGGGAAAAAACCCTGGAACAACGCGCCATGGTCGCTGCCGAGCCGATCAACCCGCAACGCGTCGCCTTCGAGCTGTCTCCGCGTTTGCCCGACTTGGCAATCATCACCAGCGACTCGGGCTCCTGCGCCAACTGGTACGCCCGCGATGTGAAGATCCGCCGCGGCATGATGTGTTCACTCTCCGGTGGCTTGGCGTCGATGGGCGCAGCCGTGCCCTATGCCATCGCGGCCAAGTTCTCCCATCCGGACCGTCCGGTGGTGGCCATGGTCGGCGACGGCGCCATGCAGATGAACAACATGGCCGAGCTGATCACCGTCGCCAAATACTGGAAGGAGTGGCAGAACCCACAGTGGATCTGCTGCGTGTTCAACAACGAGGACCTTAACCAGGTCACCTGGGAACAGCGCGTGATGGAAGGCGACCCGAAGTTCGAGGCCTCGCAGAACATCCCCAACGTGCCCTACCACCGCTTCGCCGAATCCATTGGTCTGAAAGGCATTTACGTCGACCGCGAGGACCAGGTCGGCGCCGCCTGGGATCAAGCCTTTGCTGCCGACAGACCGGTGTTGATCGAATTCAAGACCGACCCGAACGTGCCGCCGCTGCCACCGCATATCAAGCTGGAACAGGCCAAGCACTTCGCCACCACACTGCTGCACGGCGACCCGGACCAGGGCGGGATCATCAAACAGTCGGCCAAGCAGGTGCTCAGCAAGGTCATGCCGGGGCACCACACGGACGAGAAGGACAAGAAATGACCGCTCGGCCGGACGCCGCCATCCGCGCGTTGCGGGTGGCGGCCTACCGCATACCGACCGACGCGCCCGAGGCCGATGGCACCTTCGCCTGGAACGCCACCACGCTGGTGGTGGTCGAGCTCGACGCAGCCGGCGAAACCGGGCTCGGCTATACCTATGCCGACGCGTCGTTGGTGCGGCTGATCGACGGGCATTTTCGCGAGCAGGTCGAAGGCGCGGATGCCTTCGCCATTGGCCAGCTCAACGAACGGCTCTGGGCCAGCGTGCGCAACCTCGGCCGTTCGGGGCTGGCGGCTTGTGCGATTTCGGCCATCGACTCGGCGCTCTGGGATCTCAAAGCCCGGCTGCTCGACCTACCGCTGGCGCGCCTGCTCGATGCCCGACGCGAGCGCATCGCGGTGTACGGCAGCGGTGGCTTCACCAGCTATGACGACGCCCGTCTGCGCGAACAGCTCGGAAGTTGGGTGCACGACGGCGATTGCCGCTGGGTAAAGATGAAGATCGGCGCCGATGCCGGGCGCGATGCCGAGCGGGTCCGTGCGGCGCGCGAGGCAATCGGAGAAGACGCCGGGTTGTTCATCGATGCCAACGGCGCGCACACGCCACGCAGCGCCATTGCCTTCGCCCATCACGTGGCCGAGCAGCAGGTCGGCTGGTTCGAGGAGCCGGTCAGTTCCGATGATCTGGCCGGACTGCGCGAAGTTCGTGAGGCGCTCGGTGCCAGCGGCCAAGCGATGGACGTGGCGGCGGGCGAATATGCCTACACGCCGGACGATTTTCGCCGCTTCGCCGAGTACCGCGCGGTGGATGTGCTGCAGGCTGACCTCACCCGCTGCGGCGGCGTGACTGGCTTTTTGCAGGCGGCGGCGCTGTGCGAAGCCTTCCATCTCGACCTCTCGGCGCACTGCGCACCGGCGTTGCATTTGCATGCGTGTTGCGCCGCGCCGCGCTTTCGCCACCAGGAGTGGTTTCACGATCACGTGCGACTGGAAACGATGCTGTTCGATGGCGCACCTTCGCTGAAAAACGGCGAGATAGTGCCGGATCTGACGCGTCCGGGCCACGGCCTGCGGCTGCGCGCGGCGGATGCACAGCGCTACGCCATCTGACGGAGCATTCATGGTTTCACGCACGCAACTCAGGCTGCTGGCCGTCGGCGCGACTACCGCGCTGGGTCTTGCCGCCCTGAACTGGCAGAAACACGAGAAGCGCGGCCGCGGCCTGCTGTTCAGCCCGAGCCGGGGCACCATGGTCGATGCCGCGCGCACGCTGAACCGCGGCGCCGGCCTGCTGGCCACCTCGGTGGCGCTGGACAGCGCGCTGGAGCACTACCGGGGCGACTTTCAGAACCGCGCCATGTACACCCCGTTGATCACCTCGACGCTGTCGCTGCTCGCCAGCGGACACGGCCAGCAGGACCGTAAGGCCGTCGCCCACGACGTGCGTGATCCGATCTACCTGCTGACCGGACTGACCGGCCTGGTCGGCACCGGGTTTCACCTTTACAACGTCACCAAGCGCCCGGGCGGCCTGGGCTGGAGCAATCTGTTCTATGCCGCGCCGCTGGGTGCGCCCTCGGCGCTGGTGCTTTCCGGCCTGCTCGGTTACTACGCCGAGCGCCTGCG
Organism: Stutzerimonas sp.; assembly: GCF_982611455.1. Lineage (NCBI taxonomy): Bacteria > Pseudomonadati > Pseudomonadota > Gammaproteobacteria > Pseudomonadales > Pseudomonadaceae > Stutzerimonas > Stutzerimonas sp. The sequence continues at coordinate 55,486 of NZ_CEXBBO010000017.1, read as the reverse complement.
CAACGCCAGTGGCGATGCCGTACCGCGGGTATTCGGTTTGCCAGCGGGCCGGTCGGTGGCGTTGATGGCCGCCGGTGGCTTGCTCGGCACCACCGCCGAAGCCGGCCTGCTGCATTTTCGTGGCTCGTTCCAGAACCCGGCGATGTACCTGCCGGTGACCGCGCCGCCGCTCGCCGCCGCACTGCTGGCCGCCAGCGCACTGACCAGTCCGCGCCGCCAGCGGCTGCGCTGGCTGTCGCGACTGGTGCTGCGTTTCACCGCGTTCATGGGCTTCGCCGGGGCCGGGTTTCATGCCTTTGGCATCACCCGAAACATGGGCGGCTGGCGCAACTGGCGACAGAATCTACAGGCCGGCCCGCCGCTACCCGCACCGCCGAGCTTCACCGGTCTGGCACTGGCCGGGCTGGCGGCGCACTCGCTGCTCGACGAAGAAAAGCAACTGGCGCAATACCGATGGTGGAAATAATGACCAACCGTTACCCCGATTACGATGTGCTGCGCAAACGCCAGGGGCCGTCGTGGAACGAACCGAGCCGAGAGGTCGTCGAGCAACGTCTGGCCGTGCCGAACGAGACCGGCTATTTCAGCGCGAACCAATGGCGCACCCTGCAGGCGGTGTGTGATCGAATCGTGCCGCAACCGCCTGATCGACTGCCGATCCCGGTCGCCGCGCTGGTGCAGCTCAGAGTCAGCGAGCGCCGTGGCGATGGCTACCGAGACGCCCGTCTGCCGCCGTTGCAGCAGGCTTGGGCCACCGGGCTCGATGCACTCGATGCCGAAGCGCAGGCCCATCACGGTCAATGCTTTGCCGAGCTGCCACCGGCACGACAGGACGATCTGCTTGCCGCCATGCAACGCGACGAGCTGCATGGCGCCGCCTGGCAGGGCATGCCGGCTGCGGCCTTCTTCAGCCACCGCCTGGTGCATGACATTCCCGCCGCCTACTACAGCCACCCGACAGCCTGGAACGAGCTGGGCTTCGGCGGCCCGGCCAGCCCGCGTGGCTACGTGCGCCTGGCCGAGGACACCCGCGATACCTGGGAAGCCGCCGAGGCCCACCCCGGCAAGGAAGGCCACGCGCGGAAGTTGAATCGCCATGTCCGCTGATCGTCTGCTCGATGCCATGCGCACGCCACGCGGTCGCAACGGCCGAGCCCCTGATGTGTTCCACCGTGGTGGCTGGGTGCCGATGCGTGAGTACCCGGAACACGAGTCGGTGGACTTCGCCATTGTCGGTACCGGTGCTGGCGGCGGCACCCTCGCCTGCAAGCTGGCCGAGGCCGGCTTTTCGGTGGTCGCCTTCGACGCTGGCGCGTGGTGGCGACCGCTGGAGGAATTCGCGTCGGATGAGGCCCATCAGGAAAAGCTGTTCTGGACCGATGAGCGCCTGTGCGATGGCGAAAATCCACTCAAGCTCGGCACCAACAACAGCGGCAAGTCGGTCGGCGGCAGCACGGTGCACTTCGCCATGGTCTCGCTGCGCATGCGCCCCGAGTGGTTCAAGGCGCGCTCGCTGCTCGGCTATGGATTGGATTGGCCGCTCGATTGGCGCGAGATGTGGGATTACTACGAGGAGGTCGAACAGGCGCTGAAGATTTCCGGGCCGGTACGCTACCCCTGGGGGCCGAAGCGCCGACGCTACCCCTATCGTCAGCATGAAGTGAACGCCTCGGGCATGGCGCTGGCGAAAGCCTGCGAAGCGATGGGCGTAGCCTGGGCACCGACACCGCTGGCGACCCTCTCGGCGCCACGCGACAACGCGCCACCCTGCGTCTATCGCGGCTTCTGCGTCACCGGCTGCTCGACCAACGCCAAGCAGAGCGTGCTCAACACCTGGATACCTCGTGCGCTCAGTGCCGGCGCCGAAGTACGCGACCTGGCCATGGTCGGGCGCATCGAGACCGGACCGGATGGGCTCGCCAGCGGTGTGCATTACCACCGTGACGGTCAGTGGCGCTTCCAGCATGCGCGTAACGTGGTGGTCGCCGGCTACGCCATCGAGACGCCGCGGTTGCTGCTCAATTCGGCCAACGAACGTTACCCCGACGGGCTCGCCAACAGCTCCGGTCTGGTCGGTACGCACCTGATGGTGCACGCCAACCAGGCCGCTTGGGGCGAGGTCGATGAGGAAATTCGCTGGTACAAGGGACCGCCGTCACTGGCAATCACCGAGCACTGGAACTACGAAGACCGCGGCAAGGATTTTCACGGCGGCTACGCGATCATGAGCCAGGGCCCGCTACCGGCCGCCTGGGCCGCCACCCAGACCGGCAACCGCGGGCTCTGGGGCAAGGCGCTGGTCGACGAAATGCAAAAGTACAACCACCAGGTCGGGCTGAAGATCGTCGGCGAAACGCTGCCTCAATCCGGCAACCGGGTGACGCTGGCGGATGAGAAGGACCAGTACGGACTGCCCATCGCACGGGTCACCTGGTCGATGGGTGACAACGACCAGCGGCTGGTCGAGCATGCCGTCGACTTCATGCGCCGCGGCTTGGAGGGCATGGGCGCCCGTAACATCTGGAACGAAACGGACGGCACCGCGCACCTGATGGGCACCGCGCGCATGGGCTCCGACCCGGCGACCAGCGTGGTCGACGCCGACTGCCGCAGCTGGGACATCCGCAACCTGTGGATCTGCGATGGCTCGGTATTCCCGACCTCGGGCGGGGTCAACCCATCGCTGACCATCCAGGCGATCGCCTGCCGCACCGCCGATCGCATCTGCAAACTGGCCCGCCGCGCCGAACTGTAGCGGGCCGCTGCGATCAGTCCTGCTCGTCGCGGGTCATTTTCCCGGTCTTGCCGTCCATCTTGAATTCCCAGACTTTGCCATCGGCTTTGACACCTTCGCCTTCCCACGAATCGTTGTCCGCGTCGATGGAATGAAGCTGTGTATAGCCGGCTGCCTTGGCTTTTTCTACGGCCTGCTCAAGAGTGATCCAGTCGGCGCCTGGCTTGTCTGCCAGTGCAAAACCACTGGCGCTTCCGAGAACGGCGACGGCCAGGGCAGCGGTCAGTTTCTTGTGATACATAAGTTCGATCCTTTTGCTGTTTGTCGGGACGGGGTGCAACGCAGCCCTTATGAATACGAGCCCAACGGGCAGACGGAGGTTCAGCACAAACCGTCTACAACGGCAGGATGCATGTATCAACGCTTGTCGATGGAGACGATCGCCGCCTCGTCGCCTTCACTCTGAAAACCGATTTCAACCGCATCACCTACGACCAACCCTTCGAGCTGCTCTCGCCGGACCTGGAACTCCATGGTCGATGCCGGCCATTTCAAAGCGGGCACCGGGCCATGGGCGATGGTCACCACGCCTTGTTCGCGGTCCAGGGCCTCGATGGTTCCGCTGGCGCGCATGACCGGCTCCGAAACCATTTCAGTGGCGGGCCCCGCGTCGATATCCGGAGATTCCGCCGGGGCCGTAGGCTTGAGCAGGTCCTGCGCAAACGCGGGCTGATTGAGCAGAAACACGCTTAGCGCGACGCTGTAGAACAGATTCATGACAGCCTCCCGAAACAGGTGGACGTACGCTGCATTGGACAATGCAGCCGCACCTATTGCTTGGCCCAAACGCTTTTTGTCGCAGCACACACCCGTTCAGTTTCGCGTAAGCCAGCACTCGTAACCTGTGAATCGTCAAAACCCACACAGGAAAACGAACCCATGAAAACACTGACTACGCTGATCACCGCCGCCACCCTCGCCCTCGGCGCCAACCTGGCCATGGCCCGCGACCTGGGCCCCGACGAAGCATTGAAGCTGCGCGATGCCGGCACCATCCAGTCGTTCGAGAAGCTCAACGAAACGGCAATGGCCAAGCACTCCGGCGCCAAGGTTGAGGAGACCGAACTGGAAGAGGAATACGGTCGCCACATTTATCAGGTTGAATTGCGCGACGACAAAGGTGTGCAATGGGACATGGAGCTCGATGCCAAAACCGGCGAAGTGCTCAAGGACCATCAGGACGATTAATGCGACCCGCCACTCTTCTCACCATTCCACTGGCTCTGCTGCTCGCCACCACCCCGGCGGCGAGCCGTGACCTGGACCAGGATGAAGCCCTGCGGCTTCGCCGTGAGGGCCTGATTCTGCCATTGGAAAGTTTGCTGCAGCGGGCGATGGAGCGTCATCCCGGTGCTCGCCTGCTGGAAGCCGAGCTGGAAGAAGATGATGGTCTTTATATTTATGAAATCGAACTGCTGACCGCAGATGGCATCGCTCGCGAGCTGGAACTGGACGCGCGCGATGGCCGGATGCTCAAGGACGAAGAAGACTGATGCGCCTGTTATTAGTCGAAGACAACGTTCCGCTGGCTGACGAACTGGTGTCCAGCCTGAGCCGCCAAGGCTACGCCACCGACTGGCTCGCCGATGGGCGAGATGCCGATTATCAAGGCAGCAGCGAACCCTATGACCTTATCGTTCTGGACCTCGGCCTGCCTGGCAAGCCAGGGCTGGAGGTATTGCGCGCTTGGCGCGCACGAGGCCTGGCAACGCCGGTGCTGATTCTCACCGCCCGCGACTCCTGGGCCGAACGCATCGAAGGCCTCAAAGCCGGCGCCGATGATTACCTGACCAAACCCTTCCATCCCGAAGAGTTGCAGTTGCGCATCCAAGCGCTGCTGCGCCGCGCCCACGGTGTGGCCAACCAGCCGCTGTTGCAAGTGGGTGGGCTGGCTTTGGACGAAGCACGCCAGCATTGCAACAAGGACGGCCAGGATATCGAGCTGACCGCTGGAGAATTTCGCCTGTTGCGCTACTTCATGCTGCACCCCGGCCAGCTGCTGTCGAAAACCCAACTGGCCGAACACCTCTACGATGGCGAAACCGAGCGCGATTCCAACGTGATCGAGGTGCACGTCAACCGCTTGCGCGGCAAGCTCGGCCGCGAGTTGATCGAGACCCGCCGCGGCCAGGGCTATCGCTTCGGCGGCGCGCCTTGAAGTCGATCCAGCGCAGCCTCAGCCTGGGGCTGATCGCCGTGCTGCTGATCGTTAGCCTGCTTTTGCTGCAGACCAGCCTCTGGCTGTTCGAAACGGGGCTCAAACGCAGCCTGGAAACCGACCTGCGCGAAGAAACCGAAGGTCTGCTGATCGCCGTGGTGCAAGGTCCGAATGGCTTCAAGCTCGATTCGAGCCGACTGAATCCGCGCTATCAACGGGCCTTTTCCGGCCATTACTTTCGTATCGACCTGCCTGGGCGCAGCTGGCGTTCCCGCTCGCTGTGGGATGCCGAACCGGTCTGGCCCGGCAGCGATGGGCTCGGCGACGAACTACTCGACGGCCCGCAGGATCAGCGCCTGCTTACCTATCACGCCGACTACCGCCGCGATGGCCAAACCATAGGTATCAGCGTCGCCCGCGACTACACGCCGATCCTCACGAGTTTCGCCCAGGTTCGTCTCGCCGGATTGGGCCTGGTCGGTGTCGTCCTGCTGGTGTTCCTGCTCCTGCAGCGCTACGCGGTGAAGCTCGCCATGCGCCCGCTGGAAAGAGCCCGCCAGCAGATTGCGCAGCTGCAGCAGGGCCAGCGTCAGCAGCTCGACATCCAGGTGCCACAGGAACTGCAGCCGCTGGTGGAACAGATCAATCGTCTATTGGCGCACACCGACGACACCCTCAAGCGTTCGCGGCATGCGCTGGGCAACCTCGGCCACGCTCTGAAAACCCCGTTGGCCGTGCTCGGCAGCCTCACCCAGCGCGAGGAGTTGGCAGCACAGCCGGACCTGCAGGCAAATCTGCGCGACCAACTGGACCAGATCCAGCAGCGCGTGTCGCGCGAATTAAGTCGTGCAAGGCTGGCCGGCGAGGTCCTGCCTGGCGCCCATTTCGACTGCGCCGAAGAACTGCCGGCACTGTTCGAAACGCTGCACATGATCCACCGCCGCGACCTCGACCTGCGTTGGCACACCCATGCCGATTGCCGCTTGCCCTGGGATCGTGAAGACATGCTCGAGCTGCTCGGCAACCTACTCGACAACGCCTGCAAGTGGGCGCGCGCGCAGGTATCGCTGAACATCGAAAAGCTGCCGGATGGTTATCTGCTCCGAGTCGAGGATGATGGACCGGGAATTCCCGAAGACCGCCGCGAGGCCGCTCTGGAGCGCGGCACACGTCTCGACGAACGGGCGGAGGGCCACGGCCTGGGACTCGGGATCGTGCGGGATATCACCGCCGCCTGGAACGGTGATTTGACGTTGGAACAGAGCGCACTCGGCGGGCTGCAGGTCAGCATCCGCCTGCCGACAGCAAAAGGCCGGGCAGCTCAGCAAGGCAATCGGTGATGCGAAGGAGCAGAGCGCTTACTGCGGGCGGGACAGCTCGTTGCGCATATCTTCCAGAATGGTTTCCACCAGCAGGCCGTTCTGAACCTGACGGCCAGAGACCATGCGAATGGCTTCGGTGCCGTTGATCCGATAACCGACGCGGACCACCAAATAGCCGTCGTCTTGCGGCTCCACGCGGGTCTGATATTCAGCCGGAAAATTGTCGGCAAGGTGACGGGACAGGGTTTTCATCGAACGCCTCATGCGCTAAGTCTGTGACAAAGACCCGGCAAATCACCCGGAGATTCCAACCACTCATCGGATGACCGTTCATCGACAAAAAAATGTAACGTTGCGCGCCCCGGCCCGCCTCACTTCCCCTCGCTTTTCCCGTACGCCAACCAGGCCAGAAAACCCATGCCGGCGAAGACGGTTGCGGAGAACAGCAGCGCATTCAATAACAGGCTCATGGTGTCGTCGTCCTCGTTCTGCTCGCTTGAAGTACGCCTTGAATATATGTAGCTTCGCGCGACACGTCGAGCTACCCGATAGTCGCGTGTAAAGTTTTCCAGCAGAAGAGGGACGGATGAAAAGGATGCAATCGATCAATCAGATCCGCTGGGACTTGGCACTGCGTTATCGCCTGATCGAGACGATCGCCTGGTGGGAAGGCCGTCTGACCACGGGTCACCTGATGCAGAGCTTCGGCATCAGTCGGCAGCAAGCGTCGAAAGACATCAATACCTACCTCAACGAACATGCGCCAAATAACCTTACATATGACCGCCATCTGAAGGGCTATACGCCGAGCAAGCAGTTTCAGCCGCTGTTCATCGACGGTAGCGCCAGCGCTTATCTCCACCTGCTCGACCAGAACCGTGATCGCGCGCCGCATATCGAAGGCCTAGCGTTGGCCTATGCGCACACCGAAGTGCTGCACATGCCCGATCGCAGCATCCGTCCCGAGGTACTGCGGCCGATCCTGAAAGCCTGCCGTGAGGGGTTGCGACTGGAAACCGAATACGTGTCCCTCGCCCACCCCGACGTCGAGATCCGCGTGATGGCGCCGCATACGCTGGTCTTCACCGGCACCCGCTGGCATGTGCGCGCTTACTGCGAGAAGAATCGAGGCTACCGTGATTTCGTGTTGAGCCGCTTTCGCGGCGAGCCGGATCTGATGGATGAAAGCGAGAATACCTGTGACGCAGACAAGGCCTGGAATACTTCGGTAGAGGTGATCATCGAGGCCGATGCGCGGCTTAACCCGGAGCAGAAGGCGATCATCGAAACCGATTACGGCATGCAGGATGGCGAGCTGCGCATCGCGACCCGTGGAGCGTTGGTGCAGTACGTGCTGCAGCGGTATCAGATCGATCCCAACACCGTTCAGGCGAATGCTGCTGCGCAGCAGATTCAGGTGAGCAATTTGCAAGGGTTGAAGGTGTGGTTGTATTCGTGATGGTTCCACGCAGCCGCCTCATCTGTAGGGGCGAATTCATTCACCCGGTTCCGCCCGCCGGCCCCTTTGCAAATCGCAGCGCGCTCTGGCCAGTGGCGGCTGACCGCGCCATTGCTTTTTGTAGGAGCGAGCTCGCTCGCGAACGATTGCTGGCGCAGAAGTTTGAGTATGGCGCCGCGCTTTCCTCGGCCCGACCTACAGGTTGCGCCTTGCACGGCGCGTCACTTTTTCTTGTGTGGCCAAGAAAAAGTAACCAAAAAGAAGGCCACCCCTGCATCCGGGTTTTGCTGCGCAAAACTTCCCTCCCTCCGGCGCCGCTCCGGAGGTCGTCGCGAAGGGACATCCATGTCCCATCACTCCTCGCTCGGCATCCATGTCTCGCGACCCCCTACGCAACGCCTGCGCTCGGCCTCCTGAAGGGGACTTGGAACCGAGTCGTCTGGAGGTTTTCCAAGAGCATTAGCAACAAAAAACTCTGCCCGTTCCCGTTTGCACGGCCTACCAGGCAACACCAAACGCCCCTTTCAGGAGGCCGAATGGAATCTCTGCGCAGAGGGGCGAGCGGCATGGATGCCGCGAGAGCCGTGAAGGGCCATGGATGGCCCTTGCGCGGCGACCCTCGGAGCAGCGATGGAGTGAGGGGAGTCGAGCGCAGCGAGCCCCGTATGCAGGGGCAAGCGTTTTTGCTTACTTTTTTTGGGGCCGGCCATCCGGCGACTGAAAAAAGTGAGTCGCCCAGCAGGGCGAAACCAATGCCTCGGCCAACCCCGCCAATAGGTTTTCCCGCACGAACCCAAACCCAAGAGCTTCGCGAGCAAGCTCGCTCCTACAACAGCCCCCGGCGAACCGTGCGCGCCGACCGCCTGCAGGCGCCCACTCGCCACCAAAAAAGACCCCTCGTATGCGCCTGATTCACACCTCCGACTGGCACCTGGGCCAGACCCTCCACGGCCAGGACCGCGACTACGAACACGCGCAATTCCTCGCCTGGCTGCTCGACCAGCTGACCCAACATCAGCCCGACGCCCTGCTGATCGCCGGCGATATCTTCGACACGGTGAACCCACCGCTCAAGGCCCAGGAGCGTCTGTACGACTTCATAGTTCGCGCCCACGAAAAACTGCCGCAGCTGGATATCGTGATGATCGCCGGCAACCACGACTCCGGCGGTCGGATCGAGTTACCCGGGCCGTTGATGAGGCGCCTCAACGCCCACGCCATCGGGCGCATCAGCTGGCTCGCGGACCATCAGCTCGACCATGGCCGGTTGCTGGTACCGCTGCATGACGCCAAGGGCCAAGTGGCCGGATGGTGCTTGGCCCTGCCCTTTCTGCGCCCGGCGGAAGTCACCGGCGGCGAGGCGGGCGAGGACTACATGGCCGGCATCCGCCACGTGCATCAGCACCTGATCGCCGCGGCCGAAGCGCAGCGCCAGCCCGGTCAAGCGCTGATCGCCATGAGCCACGCGCACATGGCGGGCGGTGCGGTATCGGAAGATTCGGAACGCAATATCGTCATCGGCAACGCCGAAGCGCTGCCAGCCAGTCTGTTTCCCGAGCCCATCGCCTACGTCGCCCTCGGCCACCTGCACAAGCCGCAAAAGGTCGCGGGCCAGGAGCGCATTCGCTATAGCGGCTCGCCGTTGCCGCTGTCTTTTGGCGAGATCAATTATCCGCATCAGGTATTGCTGGTGAGCTTTGGCGGCGACCGGCTGGACACGATCGAAAGCCTGCCGGTGCCACGCGCCGTGGAGATGATCCGCATCGGTCGCGCACCATTGGCGGAAGTCATCGCCGCCCTTGAAGCGTTGCCTCCGGTGGGCCTGTTCGCTGAAAACCTGCCCTGGCTGGAGGTGCGCGTGCAGCTCGACGAACCGCTGCCGGACTTGCGCCAGCGTATCGAAACGGCACTCACCAACAAGGCCTGCCGATTGGTGCGCATCGCCAGTGAATACGCTGGTAAACGCGGCGAGGCGGAATCCGAAGTCCTGCTCGGCCTCGACCAGATCACGCCACAGGAACTCTTCGCCCGCGCCTGGGAAGAACAGTTCGGCAACCCGCCGGACGAGCAGGCATTGGATGATTTCGCCAGCCTGCTACAACGCGTCGAGTTCGCCGGCGAAGGAGACGCCACATGAAGATCCTGGCCATCCGCCTGAAAAACCTCGCCTCGCTGGCCGGCGAACAGGTCATCGACTTCACCGCCGAACCCTTGGCCAGCGCCGGCCTGTTCGCGATCACCGGGCCCACGGGTGCCGGAAAAAGCACCATTCTCGACGCGCTGTGTTTGGCGCTGTTCGGTAGCACGCCGCGGTTGGAAGACGTAGGCACCCAAGGCAAGGTTCCAGACGGCAGCGACGAGATAGGCAATACCGACGAACGCAACCTGCTACGTCGCGGCTGCAGCAGCGGCTATGCAGAGGTGGATTTCGCCGGCGTCGATGGCCACCGCTACCGTGCCAGATGGGAGGTCAAACGCGCCCGTGAGAAGGTCGACGGCCGCTTGCAGGCCAGCAACCAGAGCCTGCTGGACCTGGACCGCGACCAGCTCCTGGCCAGCGGCAAGAAACGCGAATTCAAGGAGCTGCTCGAAGCCAGACTCGGCATGAACATGGCGCAATTCACCCGCGCCGTGCTGCTGGCCCAAAGCGAGTTCTCCGCATTTCTCAAGGCCGATGACAACGACCGCGGCACCTTGTTGGAAAAACTCACCGATACCGGCCTCTACAGCCGCCTCGGCCAGGCCGCCTTCGAGGCCGCCAAGCGCACCCGCGAAGCGCTGGCTGTTCTGCAACAACAGGCCGGCGGCGTGCAGCCACTCGAACCCGAGGCGCACCAAGCGCTGGAAGCGCAGCATGAGCAGCAGCTAGCCGAACTCAAGGCAATGCAACAGCAGCTCGAGATCCTGAAACAGCAGAGCCAATGGCTGCAGGACCTGGCCCGCTTGCAAGCTGATCGCGACAATGCCAGGCAGCAGCTGACCGATGCTGAAAGCGAACATGAAAACCTCGCCGACGCCCGCCGCATCCTCGGGCTGTTCGAGCTGCTGGCACCGCAACGGCATCGCTTCCTACGCGAGCAGGAACTGGCGCCGCTGCTGGCCAAAGTCGAGGAAAACCTGGCCCGCCATGGCCGCGAGCACAGCGCGATGCAGCAGCGGCTCGATGAGCTGGAACAGCTCTGCAAAAATTCGATCGATGCGTTGAATGCAGCCGAGCAAGCGCTCAAGGCCGCCGAACCGCGGCTTGTGCAGGCGCGCCGCGAAGAGGAGCGTTTAAGCCATCTGGCCAATGACCTGAGCGACGCGCGCCAGCAAACCGAACACGCCGAAGCCGCAAGCAAGGCCGGTGAACAGACCCTGACTCAACTACGGCAGCAGCAGGAACAGACCACCAGCCAACTGGCAGCCCTGACCGAAGGGCTTGCCCGCAGCGCCGAGTTGCAGCCGTTGTGCGCGGCCTGGAATGGCTATCGGCCACGCCTGCAGCAGGCCGTGCAGATTGCGGCTCGCCTGCAACAGGGTCGTCAGGAGCTTCCAGCCCTGGAAGCCACTGCCAAGAACGCCGAAGCCGCACAGGTTCAGGCACGCCAGGCGCTCGACGCACTGCAAGCAGACATTGGCGGTGAAACGGGCCTGGCCGACCAACTCGCCCAACTCAACACTCGGCTCGACGCCTGGCGCGAAGCCCTGCGCGAAGGAGAAAGCCTACACGGGCATTGGTCTCGCAAACAGCAACTGGCACATCAGCAACAGGCATTGATCGACGCGAAAAGCAGCCAGCAGCAGGAGCTCGACGCCCTTACGCAGGCCGGCAAGCTCGCCCGTAGCGAACGCGACGATGCGGAAAAGGCGCTCACGGTGGTGCAGACATTGTTGGATCGCCAGCGCCTGGCCCGCAGCGCCAATGTCGAAGCCATGCGCGCGGCGTTGGCCCCAGGCGAGCCGTGCAGCGTCTGCGGCAGCCTCGAACATCCCTGGCACGACGGCAGTGCGCTGCTCGCCGCCCTCGATCAGGGGGACGAGCGCGAAGTCGAACAAGCCCAGCTGCAGCTGAAGAATCACGATGAAAAGCTTCAGGCGCTGCGCGACCAGCACATCGCACTGACGACAGGCATCAAACAGAACGGGCAGCGACACGCTGAAATCGCCGATGAGCTGGCAACGCTGGAACCGCAACTGGCCGCCCTGCCCCTCTACGACGAACTGTTGAGCGAGGCGGAAACGGAGCGCCAGTCCTGGCTTGACGGATTGCTCGCCACGCTTAAAACCGACATCACCACGGCCAATGCCCGCCAGCGTGAACTGCTCAAGATGCAGCAGCGAAGCGAAACCCTGCAGAACGCCTGGCAGAGCGCGCGCGACACCTGCGTTCAGGCGACACAGGCGCTCACCAGCCAGCGCGAGGCCATCGCCCGCGACGACGAGCGATTGACTGACGAGCTGGCTGAATTCGCCAGTCTGCTGCCTGCTGCCTCGCTCGCCTGTTGGCGCGGGGCGCCTGCCGAGACATTCATGCAGCTCGACAGCAGGGTCGAAGCCCGGCGTCAGCAGATCGACCAACAGAACGAGTTGGCCGAGGAGCGACAACTGCGCCAGGCCGCACTTGAGCGCGAGCAGTTGCAGCAACAGCATCGTCTCGACCAGCACAAGGCGTGCGCCGCCCGCCTCGCCGAACTCGAAGCCCGCGAATTGGCCTGCCGCCAGAGCCTGCGCGAAAGCCTCGGTGAACAGCCCAGCGCCCAAGCCTGGCAGCAGCAATTGGAAGAAGCGATCCTGACCGCTCGCCAGCAAAACGCCGACGTCGACCGGCAATTGAACGCGGCACGCGTCGACCTGACTCGACTCGCCAGTGAACAGCAGAGCTGCAATCAACGACGCGAAGAGCTGCTGGCCGAACGCAGCACGCTGAGCGAGGAACTCACAGCCTGGCGCGCCACGCATCCTGATATGGACGATGCGACCCTGGAACAGCTGCTGCAGCTGGACGAAACACTGCTCGCCGAAGCGCGCGAACGTCTGCGCGCCAACACCGAGCAACTCGCCCGTAGCCGCGAACGGCTGGACGGCTGCACGCAGCGGCTGGCCGCGCATCAGGCCGGGCAGCCCGATGCGCCGGATGGCGAAACCTTGAAACACCAGTACGCAGAGCAGGAAATCAGCTGCAACGCGGCAGAACAGCGAAGCACCGAACTCCGCGCAGCGCTGCTCGACGATGACCGTCGGCGCGACCAGAGCCAGTCTCTGCTCGAGCAGATCGCCGAGGCCACGACCGAAAGCCAGCGCTGGGGCCGCATCGCCGCGCTGATCGGATCGAGCGACGGCGGTGCCTTCCGCAAGATCGCCCAAGCCTACAACCTCGATCTGCTGGTGCAGCACGCCAACGTGCAGCTGCGTCAGCTGGCGCGGCGTTATCGGCTCAAGCGCGGCGGCAGTCCGCTGGGATTGTTGGTGATGGATACGGAAATGGGCGACGAACTGCGCTCGGTGCATTCACTGTCCGGCGGCGAAACCTTCCTCGTCTCGCTGGCGCTCGCGCTGGGCCTGGCCTCGATGGCGTCGAGCAAGCTGAAGATCGAGTCATTGTTCATCGATGAAGGCTTCGGCAGCCTCGACCCCGAATCGCTGCAAATTGCCATGGACGCACTGGACTCGCTGCAAGCCCAGGGCCGCAAGGTCGCGGTGATTTCCCACGTCGCGGAAATGCACGAGCGCATCCCGGTGCAGATTCAGGTGCAGCGACAGGGCAACGGTCAGAGCGGGCTGCAGATCATCGGTGGGGCGGGCTGAGCGGCACGCTAGTGCGAGGCCGCTCGCCCGTGATTAGCGGTGCAGATCGGCCTCAGCGCACCAGCGGCAGCATGTTCTTGAGCACGTCGTCGCGACGCACGTAGTGATGCCAGAGAGCAACGGCGGCGTGGCCCAGGATCATTGCGAAGAGCACGTACTGGCCGAGGATGTGGACGTCCTTCGCCACGCCACGAATGTCGGATGAGAACGGCAGCGGTCCGATCTCCGCCAGCCAAAACAGATTGATTGGTTTGCTGCCGAACAGCAGACCGGAGATCGGCATCAGCAACAACAGCAGGTAAAGCAGCCCATGTCCGCCAGCGGCAGCGATTTGCTGCGTGCGGGATTGCTGGGGCTCGAGCTGTTGCGGCGCAACCTTGCGGCCACGGTAGGCCAGGCGCAGCAGGGTCAACGCCAGCACTACGACGCCAAGCGACTTGTGCAGGGTAAATACGTTGCCCTTGCCACCGAGTAGCGATGCGAAGAAATCCGCGCCGTAAGGCAACGCGATGATTGTCAGCACCAGCAGCGCGCTGAGCCAGTGGAACAGGATCTGTACAGGAGTGAAACGTGCGGTAGTCATCCAAGCCTCGTGACATGCCAAGCGCATCGATGTGCGACGGAAAAAAGCGCGGCGATTTTCGCTCAAACGGCGTCAGAACCCAAGCCAGAGCGGTTTCGCCATGCGACTGGTGCGGCTTTCGGGTGAAAAGCGAACCCGGCGGACGCCGCTTGTGGCCGCGTGGCCGGTGTTCGCACGAGAAGGGATGCAACCAGCGCACCGCTTGTGGCTGCGCGCCTGCTGCGAGGACAGGTCATCGCGAGCGGTGACAGCATACGAACCTAGGCTTTCAACAAGCTGTCGACAGCCTAAGCGTTTTCGAGTCTGCCGCTATGCCACGAACTGCCCTCACCGCCGATCTATTGCAGGCCATGCATGAGCAAGGCTTCGTACTGCTGCGGGGCGTTCTGCAATCGCAGCAAATCGACGACGTGCGCGCCGCCATCGATCGCCTCGAGCCGATCCATTGGGATTACCAGGGCCTGGTCGACGACCATTACAAATGCGTGTTCAATCGCGATCCGTTCTGGCTGGCCTATCTCGACTTACCGGGTGTCATCGAACTGGCCGAAGCCTGCCTCGGTGCGGACTGCCATGTGATCGGCCAGACCGCCTGGCGCAGCCGTCCGGGCTTCATCGGTGGCGAGTTACATGCGGACTATCTGGCGATGGAGCTGCCGGAAGCGCTGTTGGCCGATCCCGCCTTCGAGCTGCCGATGCAGGTCTGCACGGCACACATCTATCTCGACCGGATCGATGCGGATCTCTGCCCGACGCTCGTGATTCCCGGCAGCCACCGCGCCGGCCGCAAACCACGCCAGGGTGAAATCAGCTGGCACGGACAGCCCCTCGAACCGGTGCTCTGTGAAGCCGGCGACATATTGCTGTTTCGCAGCGATCTCTGGCACGCCGGCAGCCGCAACCGCACAACCGACCGCAGCCGTTACCTGCTGCAAGTGCACTACGGCCGGCGCATGGTCGCGCAGAAGTTTTCGCCCTATCTGCAATGGCGTTTCAATCCCGAGGTGATCGCAGCGGCCACGCCGAGGCAGCGGCGCTTGCTAGGCAAGCATGAGGCGTCGGAGTACGACTGAAGGGAGAGTCTTGCAGCGGCTTGATGCGCTTCAGAAATTACCTATAGTCAATCCCTCAGGCGAACTCGTTAGGCCGATGCAGCTGGGTCATTGATCGGCCGAATGAATTCGGCCCTACATTCTGAAAAGCGATTGGATTCAGCCTGTCCGATCATTTTCGCGACGATGGAAACCCAAGCCACCTCCGTCCCCCTGGCATATGTCATGCATCACTGGCGATACCTGCCGCCGCCGCGGCTCCAGTGAACGAGGTAACGCCATGATTTCCTGCCGCAGCCAAGTCACCCAGATGATCGTTTCTGCCAAGGTGCGCAAAAACCTGAAATGGACCCAGGTGGCCGAGTCCATCGGCATGTCGAAGGAATGGACCACCGCCGGCTGCCTTGGCCAGATGGCCTTCGACAAAACCCAGGCGGAAACCCTCGGCAAGCTGTTCGAGCTGCCTGACGAAGCCGTCGCCTGGTTGCAGATCGTGCCCTATAAAGGGTCATTACCGACTACAGTGCCCACCGATCCGCTGATCTATCGCTGGTACGAACTCGTCAACGTCTACGGCAGCACCATCAAGGAGCTGATCCACGAGGAGTTCGGTGACGGCATCATGAGTGCCATCGATTTCTCTATGAATATTCAACGCCAACCCGACCCGAAGGGTGATCGAGTCAATGTCGTCCTGTCCGGCAAATTTCTGCCGTACAAGAGTTATTGATCAGCGGGTACGGATTTCGCCACGTGCCAGGCTATCGACGTTGTTGCCCAGCGGATCGCTTGACTCGAGATCGGCTCCTCGCTCGCGTAGCGCTTCGAGCAGAGCATCGCGTTGGAACAGCGCGGCGTACATCGCTGGGGTCTGGCCGGCCTTGTTGCGCTGGTCGGGGTCGCATTCGGTGGCTAACAAGCGCTTGGCGATGCGCAGCTCACCTTTGAAGATCGCGCCCATCAGGGCGGTGTTGCCGCGCTTGTCCTCGGCGCAGGCATCGGCACCGGCGGTGATAAGCCGCTCCACCGTATCCGGGTGGCCGTTGTAGGCCGCCAGGATCAAGGCGGTGTAGCCCTTCTCGTCGGCGGTGTTCAGGTCGTATCCGGCCTGAATGAATTCGTCGAGAACCTCGTTATCGCCAAAGCGAGCGGCGTTGAAGAAGTAGTCGCGTAATTGAGTCTGGACCTGCTCGGAGTCATTCGATACCGCGTTCAGTTCCGACGCGGCGAATGCCTGCCCACTGCCGAGCAGCAAGGCAGCTAACAGATAAAAGCACTTCATGCTCTGCTCCTTAAATAGCTGACCCGAGCCTGGCTCGGGTCAGTGGCCGCCGTACGTGGCGACGGCCGATTGCTGCATCAGTCCTGCAGGTTGGCGGCCAGCGCCTTGACCCGCTTGAGGTCGGACTTGGCGACCTTGGTCAGTCCTTCGCCGTACTCGGCGTCCGCCTTGTAGAAGTACGACAGCAGGAGGTAGCGCGCTTCCTGATCGGTCTTAGCCAACTCTCCGCCCAGCGTATTGATCAGATCCTGCTGCTCCTTCTTGCTGAACGAGCGATACAGCTCGCCGGTCTGCTTGAAGTTCTGCTCGCGGTAGATCGGCGCCTGCTGAGTGGTGCCGGTCAGCGCAGTCTTGCTGTAGATAGCCCGCGGCGTTTCTTCACGGTTTTCGCGACGGCTCGGCTGGTAGTTGACGCTGGTAGTGGTGTGTCCACTGTTCAGCTGGCCATCCTGGTTGCCGTTGTTGACAGCGACTTTCGGACGGTTGATCGGCAGGCTCATGCCATTGGCGCCGACGCGGTACATCTGCGTATCGGCATAGGAGAACAGACGGCCTTGCAGCAGGCGATCCTCGGACGGCTCGATGCCAGGCACCAGGTTAGCGGGTGCCATGGCGACCTGCTCGGTTTCCTGGAATACATTGTCCGGGTTCTTGTTCAGCACCATCTGACCGATCTTGCGCTCAGGTACGTCAGGCCAGATCTTGGTGGCATCCAGCGGATCGAACTCGAACTTAGCCAGGTCTTCCGGCTTGAGCACCTGAATGTAGAGGTCCCACTTCGGGTAGTCGCCCCGGTCGATGGCGGCGATCAGGTCCGAGGTCAGGTGGCTGTAGTCCTTACCCTGCATCTCCTGGGTTTCCTTCGGGTCCAGGTTCTTCACGCCCTGCAGGCTCTTCCAGTGAAACTTCACGTAGTGCACATCACCTTGATCATTGATCAGCTTGTAGGCGTGAACGCCGTTGCCGTCCATCATCCGCAGGCTGGCTGGCGTGCCCTGATTGGAATACAGCAGCGTCAGGGTGCGAGTGGATTCGGGATGGTGAGAGAGGAAGTCGAAGCGACGTGTGTCGTCATCCAGATTGGTGCGAGGATCGGGCTTGAACGCGTGGACCATGTCCGGAAACTTGATCGCGTCGCGGATGAAGAAGGTCGGGAAGTTATTGCCGACTAGGTCCCAGTTGCCATCGGCGGTGTAGAACTTGGTGGCGAAACCACGGGGATCACGCAGGGTTTCTGGCGAGTGCAGGCCATGCACCACGGCGGAAAAGCGCACGAAAACCGGGGTGGTGCTGCCCTTTTCGAAGACTTTGGCCAGGGACAGATCGGAAATATCGTCGGTCGCGGTGAATTCGCCATGGGCGCCGGTACCGCGCGCATGCACGACGCGCTCGGGCACACGCTCGCGGCCGAAGCGCTGCAGCTTCTGCAGCAGCTGTACATCTTGCAGCAGGGTCGAGCCGTTGGGGCCGGCAGTCTGCGAGTTCTGGTTGTTGCCGACAGGCGCGCCATTGTCGCGGGTCAGCGGAGCAGCATGGGCGCAAAGCGACAGCGCGCTCGCGCAAAGCACGCCAAGCAGCATGCGTGCAGGCAAGGCGCCTGACAGGTAACGGTTCATTCACTCTTCCTCTTCTCGTTTTTAATTGCGTCTGGAACGCAGCGGGAAGATTAGGAGCGGGCGCCGCGCCACCCCAATTGAATAAGCGAAGCGGTGCGATAGGCAGATTCTGCTTGTTAGAAAATTGCAAGCAATGCACGCGGACGCGCGCTGCTGGCTCTGCGCGCTATTGCCACATTGACCCGCGAAAATAAAACTGAAGGCAGCGCGTCCTGGGTGCACACAGCCGCTTCGTATTCGACTAAAGTAGCGGCCCTTTTTGCCAGCACGAGCCGCGCACCATGCTTGATGGAAACGCCGAACTGACCATGACCGTACTGATGACGCCGGACAAGGCCAACTTTTCAGGCAACGTACATGGCGGCACGCTGCTGAAATATCTCGACGAAGTCGCTTACGCCTGCGCCAGCCGTTACGCCGGGCAATATGTGGTCACGCTGTCGGTCGATCAGGTGAATTTTCGCCAGCCGATCCATGTGGGCGAGTTGGTGACGTTCCTGGCATCGGTCAATTACACCGGCAATACGTCGATGGAGATCGGCATCAAGGTCGTCACCGAAGACATTCGCCATAAGACGGTTCGCCATACCAACAGCTGCTTTTTCACGATGGTCGCGGTCGGCGAAGATGGTCGCCCGACAACCGTGCCCACGCTACAACCGCAGACGCCCGACCAGAAACGCCGTTTCGCCCAGGCCCAGCAGCGCCGGCAGATCCGCCGCGAGCTGGAAGAGCGCTATCAGGCGATCAAGGACGAAGCCTGAATTCACCGTACCGATTCGAACCCGTGCCCAGCCGTGACCGATGCGGCGGGCAACCAACCCAGCCGCTCCGGTGGGTAGACCGGAACACGCAGCAAACGACATACCGCCTGCGCCGCAGAGCAGGAAAAACTCATACAATTCGCGGCTTTTTGCATCACCAAACCGAGGATCTGCCGTGAGCGCTCTGCCGCCCTGCCCTATATGCAACTCCGAATACACCTATGAGGACGGTCCGATGCTGGTCTGTCCGGAGTGCGCCCACGAGTGGTCCGCCACAGCGCCAGTGGTATCTACCAGCGATGAAAAGATCATCAAGGATTCGGTCGGCAATACGCTGCAGGACGGCGATACCGTCACCGTGATCAAGGACCTAAAGGTCAAGGGCTCGTCGCTGGTGGTCAAGGTTGGCACCAAGGTCAAGAACATCCGCCTGTGTGACGGCGACCATGACATCGACTGCAAGATCGACGGTATCGGCGCGATGAAGCTGAAATCGGAGTTCGTTAGAAAGGTCTAAAAGCAAAAAGCTTCGCGCCGGGTCGGCCCTCCCACAGACGCAAACGCCTGCGCAGTGCGCTTGTAGGAGGCACGCCCCGTGGCGAATGCAGGCGAAGCCTGCCAACAGAGCCAAAACTTCACCTCGAAGCCGACCTCTTTCATCCCGAGCCGGCACCGCGTGCCGGAATGCGGCTTAGCATTCCTGCATTCGGCGTCGTTATCGACTGTGCTGGCTCAAGGCGTGAGATACGAAGAGCGTGTCAGACCCAAGCGCAGCGCGTCGATGTACTGGGTGCGTTCCTTGGCGCTGAGCCGCGCACTGGAGACCTTGTCGCGGTAGTAGGTCATCAGCTCCTCGGGCGACAGGTGCACGTAGCGCAGCATGTCCTCGATGGTGTCGTGGGTCTCAATGCCTGCGTGGTAGTAGCTGCCGTCCTCGCGCTGATACACATTCACCGAATCGGTGTCGCCGAACAGGTTGTGCATGTCGCCGAGAATTTCTTGGTAAGCCCCGACCAGGAAGACCCCGAGGAAATATTCCTCCCCCGCCTGAATCTCATGCACCGGCATGCTGTTCTCGATGCTCTGCTCATCGACGTAGTGCTTGATCTTGCCGTCGGAGTCGCAGGTAAGGTCCTGTAGCACGGCGCGGCGCACCGGTTCCTCGGTCAGACGCTGCAACGGCACGATCGGTAGGATCTGATCGATCGCCCAGGTATCCGGCAGGCTCTGGAACACCGAGAAGTTGCAGATGTACTTGTCCGCCAGCTTGTCGTTCAACTCGTCGAGCACGGCGCGATGCGAGCGCTGGCGTGCCTTGAGTTGGTTATAGAGACGACGACAGATGGCGAAGTAGCTTTGTTCGGCCAGGGCCTTCTGCGCCAGCGACAACTTACCGGAGGCATACTGCGCCGCGGCCTCGCTCATGTAATGAGTGGCGCGCCAGTAGGTTTCGGTCACCATCTCCGGATCGGAAGGGCCAAGCAGATCGGCCAGCGCCTGGACGATTTCGGGGAGCTCGTCGTAATTTTCGATGGTCGGCGGCTCGTCATTGTGACGCTCGAAGTCAGTCACTTGCATCACCAGCACCGCATGGTGCGCGGTCATGGCTCGACCGCTCTCGGAGAAAATGTGCGGGTGCGGCAGCTCCTGACGATCGCAGAATTCCTTGAGCATGCCGACCACGGTGCCGGCGTATTCGTCGATGTCGTAGTTGATCGAACTGGCGTTGCGCGAATGCGTGCCGTCGTAGTCGACCCCCAGCCCACCGCCCACATCGATATGGTCGACGGGCAGCCCCAGCGCGCGCAGCTCGGCGTAGTAGCGGATGGCCTCGCGGAAGCCGTCGCGGTAGTCGGCCAGGTTAGCGATCTGCGAACCCATGTGGAAATGCAGCAGGCGCACGCCCTGTTCGACGCCAGCCGCACGGAAGCGCTCAATGACGGTAAGCAACTGCGCGGCGGACAGACCGAATTTGGATTTCTCCCCCCCCGTGTCGGCCCACTTGCTCGACGCCAGAGATGACAATCGCACTCGTAGCCCGACCTGCGGAAGGATTTTTAGCTCAGCGGCCTCTTCGATCACCATGCCCACTTCCGACATTTTCTCGATGACGATGAACACGTTGTGCCCGAGCTTCTGCCCCATCAACGCCAGGCGGATGAATTCGCGATCCTTGTAGCCGTTACAGACGATGGTGCCACCCTTTGGCGCCAGCGCCAGCACGGCCATCAGCTCGGGCTTGGAACCGGCCTCAAGGCCGATGGCGACGTTCTGCGTGGCAATGATGTTCTCCACCACCGCTTCCTGCTGGTTGACCTTGATCGGATACAAAGCGGTGTACTTGCTCTGGTATTCCAGCCGTTCGATGTTGGCATCGAAGGCGCCGGTCAGCCGGCGAACGCGGTCCTGCAGAATGTCCGGGAAACGCACCAGCAACGGCAAAGTCAGCCCCGCATCACGCAGCTGTTCGATCAGCCCGGTAAACTCGATCGGCTCGCCAACCGGTCCCTGCGGGCGCACTTCGACTTGACCGTCATCACTGATCGAAAAATAACCCGCGCCCCAGTGACGAATGCCGTAAACGCTACGGCTGTCCGCTGCGGTCCATTGGCTGCCGTCGTCTTTACGTGTGCGTCGTACGGGCATCTAAGTCTCCTGAAAAAATGGTGGTCTGTCGGGCAGTAGAACACGACAGAAAGGCTATCCCGGTTGGACAGCCGGTGCGCAAGGAAATAAGCGCAAACGATGATTGGATAGAAAAAGAGCTCAACCGCCGGATTTTTTTGCCTTAAATCCGCGCTTGATCAGCTCATCCAGCAACAGTTGAACATGGTCGCCCTGGATCTCGATGACCCCATCCTTGAGCGCACCGCCAGTACCGCAGCGACGCTTGAGGGCACTGGCAAGCTCCTTGAGTTCAATTTCAGCAAGCGGTACGCCAGTAATCGTCGTCACCGTCTTGCCACCGCGGCCTTTGCTCTCCCGGCGAACCCGAGCGATGCCATCGCCTCCGGGGATCACGGATTGCTTGCAGACACAGGCATCCAGAGGCTGGCTGCAATCCGGACAATGCCGCCCTGCATCGGTGGAAAATACCAGGCCGCCAAGGCCCGACAAGGAGGTGGTTTTCTTGGCCACACGAAACCTCTTGAGCGAAGAAATCGGCGCAGCTACGCCCAGCGCCACAAAGCCGAGCAATTTAACAGCAAAACCGGCTCACTCGAAGCGCTGCACCGTCATCGCCGCGAACAGCCTGAAAAGCTTCGCCCCGAGGCGGGCCTCCTACAAGAGCAACGCGTGCATACCGAGCCCTGTGGAAAAACACGAATTGTGGCGAATGCGGACTCACTCCACATCGAAGCGCTGGGTTCCGTTCACTGACGAGCCAGAAGCCTCGCCCATCGCTGGCCAAAGCCCATACCGAAACCTTGTGGGAGGCGCGACCCGCGGCGAAAACTGACCCGCGGCCGGCAGGGAGTCGGCTCCAGACACTACCGCTCGTTAAACCATCCCGCCTTAACAACAAAACCCCACTAAACCGCGGGGCTCGCCATCATTCCGAAGCGCTTATCAAATCCGGGCGAACATCAGAGCCGACCGACCGGGGCGTACGGCTCGGGATCGATGCAAGGCGGCCGCCCCAGCATCAGATCCGTCAGCAACTGGCAGGACGCCGGAGCCAGCACCAGACCGTTACGAAAGTGTCCGCAGTTGAGCCAGAGGCCGTCATGACCCAGTACTGGCCCAATATACGGAATGCCCTTGGGTGAAGCCGGACGCAGCCCGGCCCAGTGCTTGATTACGGTCGCATCAGCCAGCGCCGGTAGCAGTTCGATAGCGCTGGCCCTGAGGCTTTCAAGCGCATCTTCGGTCGGCGTCTTGTCAAAGCCTGCGTCTTCAAGTGTGCTGCCCACCAGGATATGGCCATCGCGACGCGGGATCGCATAGCGCCGCTTGGCCAGCACCATGCTCGGCAGAAAGTCTGCGGCGCACTTGAACAGAATCATCTGCCCCTTCATTGGCTTGACCGGCAGCTCAAGCCCCAGCGTAGCCAGCAATTTACCGCTCCACGCCCCGGCGGCAACCACCACCCGTTCGGCTCGTATTTCGCCTTGCGCCGTGTGGACTCCAAGAATCCTCTCGCCGTCACGGATAAAACCGGTCACCGGGCAGTGCTCGATCACCCTTACGCCCGGCATCCTGGCGAGCGCCTCCCGCAGGGCGCGCAAAAGCTGCGGGTTGCGCACGTTGGCGACTCCCGGCATGAATATCGCCCGAGAAAACCCTTCGCCAAGCTCGGGTACCGCGGCGTGCACTTGCCTCATCGGCACTCGCTCCAGAGAGCGCCCCTGACGCTCAGCCCAGGCCAGCGCCTCGCCTTCATCCTCCAAATCCAGCCAGTAGAGCCCGGTCTCGTACACCTCGGGATCGATCTCGGTCTGCTCGAGCAGCCGTCCCCCCAACTGCGGATAGAACGCCTGCGACCAATGCGCCAGCGCCGTCACCGCCGGGCTGTAGCGCCACGGGTAAAGCGGAGAAACGATACCGCCGCCAGCCCAGGAGGCTTCGGTGCCCGTCTCACCTGATTCGAGCAAAACGACTTCCTGGCCTGCGCTCGCCAGTAGATAGGTCGAAAGCAGGCCAATGACGCCTCCGCCGACGACTATTGATACATCAGCCACACTTATCTCCAATGGATCAGCAGATTCACCGCTCATGCCTTGACTTTGAACCATACGACGTTAAAAAAGGGGCCGTCTGGAAGACCGAATCATACGTGCAAAAGGAAGCGCACCATGAAGCCCAAACGACAACGGGCGTTTACGCTTATCGAATTGATGATCACGGTAGCACTGCTTGCCATAGTCAGCTCGATTGCCATACCCAACTTCGCTGACTTCGTTGAACGAAACCGGCAGCACGCGATACGCGATGAGATGCTTTCTGCTCTGCAGTACGCCCGTGCCTATGCAGTGATGAGCGGCGGCGCCATTGAACTGTGTGCATCAGGAAACGGCGAAGCATGCCAGACCGACTGGTCGTCCGGCTGGATGATTCGGAGCTTGCGGAGCGAGATGACGCATCGTCACAGCCGGCTTGCACGCGATAATCCTTTGCGCTGGAGCGGATTTTCAAATGACATAGTTTTCTACACCAACGGAACCAGCCCCAGCAGTAACGGCTTTTTTTATCAGTGCCATGACAAGCGCGTTTCATGGCAGGTCATATTGAGCCGACAAGGACGCATTCGCTTAGGCAGTGAACAGGAGAACGAGAAGAAGCTTAAATACTGCAGCTGATTCAACTGGCACCGGAGCTTTCATAATCAGATGCAAATCACAAAACCGTAACGCCCCATTACCGAACATCCAACCATTCGAGCCGGCTGTCTTCACTATGGCGACACGGTTCGGTGCAAACGTCATGCTTCCGCCGTCAAGTTCTATGGAGCTCATCATGTCTCGTCGTTCAGGCATGCACGGATTCACCCTCATCGAATTAGTCATCGTCGTCGCTTTGCTGGCGATTATCGTCAGCATTGCAACGCCAAATTTGTCCACATTTATCCGCAACAATCAGCTTCAGGGTAATGCGGAAGAGCTACAGGCGTTTCTGCAATATGCACGAAGCTCCGCGGTAGCAAACCGTCAAACTATTCGAGTTACGGTCGGCAGCGACCAGCAAGCCTGGACGGCCACCGCAGTCACTAGCCAGGCCGTGCTGCGGCAATTCGTGCCAACCCCCGCACAAGCCAACATCCGTGCGAGCTTCACAAGCCTTGAGTACTCCCCTAACGGAACGGCAGAAAGCGCACGTTTGACGTTGTGCCGGGATACAGACAGCTCCTCTGGATACTTAATTACCATCAGCGCAAGCGGTGCAACGCAGCTCCATGCTCGTGGGACCGAATCTGGCCAAACATTGGGAAGCTGCACGCCATGAAGCATCCTTTCACTCCTCAAAATGGCTTCAGCCTTATCGAGGTGCTGGTCACCCTGCTGCTTATCAGCATCGGCATTATCGGGCTCGTCGCAATGCAAGGCCGTGCCATTCAATACACTCAGGATTCCGTGCAGCGAAACCAAGCGGCGATGCTCACAAGCGATCTATTTGAGCTGATCAAGGCTAATCCAAGTGAAATCAGCAGCTACTCATTCGATAGCCTGCCCCCAGCTGCTACTGACCCTACCAGCTGTATCGAACTTGCCAACTCCGCCGTGTCCCAGCAGTTAGCGTGCTGGTCCAGAGATGTGCGCGCCCTGCTTCCCGGCGCGAAGGATGAGGAAGTCGCTGGCGAGTTTCACGTTTGTCGTTCCAAGGCCCCTGGCTCCTGTGCGAACGGCTCTGTGGTTGAGATTCAGGTTGCTTGGCAAGCCCAAGGGGAAGGTTGTCTCAACGACGCCGATCTGGACGGCGGGGAGGACGGCGAAGAGGAAGAACCGAGCAGCTCGCTTTGCCATTACCGAATTCGATCGGAACTGTAGGAATTATATACATGAGCAGGCAAGCTGGACTCTCGATGGTCGAATTGCTAGTGGCGTTGGCCATCAGTAGTTTTCTAATACTTGGCATCACACAGATTTATATTGATAACAAGCGCAACTATCTCTTTCAGCAAGGGCAAACGACAAACATCGAAAATGGCCGATACACCCTACTCATTCTCGAACAAGAGCTGGCAAAGGCAGGGTATCGACGGCAGCCCGATAGTGAATTCGAATTTTCATTTCCGGCCCAAACAGCCGAAGGCTGCAACTTCGCTGCCGGACAAACAATTACATATGTCGATGAGAAGAGTTTCTGCATTCGCTATCAGCCGGCGTTCACCGACGCGAAAGATTGCGAGGGCAACGATGTTGAGGACATACCATCTCAGCCATATACAACCTTTGAAGAAGACCCGATCGTAGCCAGATTTGAATTCGATGACGAAACAGAAGAGCTGCGCTGCAACAGCCAACCAATCGCCAATGGAATCGTAGATATACGCTTCGAATACGGCATCAATTCAAACGACGCAAAAATCGTGAACTCCTACAAGCTCGCTCCCGGTTCGAACGATGAAATTCGTACAATCCGCTATTCCGCCCTGACCGCTACATCCGCGCAGCTTAGCGACACGTCGGACAGTGCGGCCTACAAACAATGGTCCGCAAAATATCTCGACGATGCAGAAACGCCAGACAGACGACTCTACTCAAGGACTGGAAGCACCATTAGCATAAGGAATCGCCTGCCATGATTTCACCTTCTCTCTCCATATACCGGCAACGCGGCGCCAGCTTGCTTATTGCAATGGTATTCCTGCTCATCCTTACTGTATTGGCGATTTCTAATATGCGCGAAGTCGTGCTGGAAGCTCGTATTACAGGCAACGTATCCGAACAGAAAAAACTTTTGAGCACTGCAGAATCAGCATTAAGAGACGGCGAACGCCGAGCGACTGTTCGTGGACCTCAGGAGCCTACGAGCAACTGCGATGGAATTTCAACTAAAACGCTTTGCCTCTTGGACAGAGAGCCTGCCTACGGGCAGGATTTCACCGACCACCAAGAGTACTCCCCCAGCGACGACACTCAACTAGAGCGGGAAGCGCTTTGGTACGCACAGATAGCACCATCGGGTGAAACTCAAGGGGAAAACGAAAATCCTGAGTATGGGAATATGCTCATGGGTATAGGGATTTTCCGCTATGAGATTAACAGCTCTTCAACTAGTAATAATCTGAGTGCCGCTTTGCGTTCTACGACCGCCTTGAATTCGAAAGGCCGGATTGAAAGCGAATAACAGCGCATTCTCTCAACCTCTTACTCGTTCTCATGGAGCCGCTATGAGCGCCCTTACTTTCTATCAAAAAGCCGTCGCCAGTTTCTTTGGCTGCGCTTTATTTCTCAGCGGAACTCAGGCTGCGACTGCAGCAGCGTTAAACATAAGCAACATTCCACTTATACTTAACGATACGGTTGCGCCAAACCTGATTTTGACTCTCGATGACTCAGGAAGTATGCGCTTCGCATTTGCCCCGGACCGAATCGGTATGGAAAGTAGTGGGTGGCGCAACACTAGAAGGGCCAAATCCTCTACCTTCAACCCAATGTATTACAACCCCGCGGTCACGTACCAAGTACCGACCAAGACGAATGATGATGGCAGCGAAGCAAGCCCTGGATATAGCACAAGCTTCACAAGCGCTTATCAAAACGGGTTTAAAACGAGCGCCGGAACGGTAAACCTAAGCGATGACTATAAAGTATCTTGGGATTACGACATTTCGCAAGAGCAGAGCTACACTTACTCAAGCAGCACGAACTATTCTGGAAGCGGCACGATATACAGGCTTGCTGAAAACCCCGCCAGCGACTTCATAAACCTTACCGGCAGCCGAGAGAGCTTCTCCAATGAAAGGGAATGTACATTTAATGGCTATTACACATTCTCTTGCGAAAGTTACAGATCAAGCGGCAGGACTAGATATAGAGGCGAGCGGCAAAGTGTCTCCAGTAACGACACTCAGAAAGGAGTTCCGGCTTACTATTATGTATTTAACACAAGCTTGCCAAACTGTGTAAGCGAATCAGAAGAGGACGACGAGTGTTATGAATTGATTACCGTTTCGGCCAGTTCCGGAATTGACGGTACTGACGAGCGGGAAAATTTCGCGATCTGGTACTCCTTTTACCGTAACCGAGCACTAGCCACACTGAGCGCTACCAACATCGCATTCAATAACCTATCGTCCTCTGTTCGGTTTAACTGGCAGAGCCTCAATAGTTGCAAAAGCCTGACCGAGGGAGCCTGCGATAAGAACCTGCTTCGAGAATTCAACACTCAACACAAGGGAAACTTCTTCAACTGGCTTACGGACATCCAATTTGATAGCGGTACCCCGCTTCGCGAGGCACTAGGACGAGCCGGCGAATTCCTTAAGCGAGACGAAGCGTGGGCGAAGACACCCAATCCTTTTACCAGTTCGGGCGGAAAAGGAACTACCGTACAGTCACCTCAGTACTCATGCCGACCCAGCTACCACGTTTTGATGACGGATGGCATGTGGAACGGTAACAATGCTAGCCCGTCGAACCTGAAGCCTGACCATAGTTCAGTGAATTTACCGGATGGTAAAAATTACTCCGGAACACGCCACCCATATGTAAGCGACCACACAAATACACTGGCCGACCTAGCTATGCACTATTGGGCGACCGACTTAAACTCCAATCTTGCAAACAACCTTAAGCCATATGTACGCGCCGCTAATACCGACGCCACGATCCAGTACTGGGATCCAAAAAACGACCCCGCCGACTGGCAGCACATGGTCAATTACACTATGGGTCTTGGATTAACGGAATCGTTGACGTTATCAGGCTTAGAGTGGGACCAGGACGAGGGCACGTTCGGGGGTAACGGCTACAACAACCTCGTTAGCGGTGCAAAATCATGGCCAAAGCCTGAAGCCGACAGTGCGAACAATATTTACGATCTCTGGCATACAGCAATTAATTCCCGAGGCGAGTTTTTCAGCGTTGATAGTCCGGAAGCCATGGTCGAGGCATTCCAAGAAATCCTCAATCGAATCTCGGATCGCACTACCACAGCTGCACGGCCGGCAGTATCCGCCTCCTTCGTGTCGGATGCGGACGGCGCAGAACTTCAAAGTAATATCTACGCGACACAGTTTTCTAGCGAGGACTGGAGCGGGGAAATGGTTAGGACTTCCGTTGATGCTAGCGGAACGCAGACAGAGCTCTGGAGTTCCAAAGAGCGCAACCAGTCCACTCTAGATGTGTCAATAAACTCCGGCTCCACCGAGGGATCGGGCCTGGAAAATTTCGATTGGAACAACCTCAGCGATGAGCAAAAGGTTCTTTTTAACAAAAATCCAGAGAGCCTGAACAACTCCTCAGATGGACGGGGTGAGGAGCGCGTGGCCTATATTCAAGGCAGCCGCGCCAACGAAGGCAGTGGTGATGAGCATTTTCGCAAGCGCAGCACAGTAATTGGGGACATCATTAATTCAAGTCCCGTAATTGTTGGTACACCGAGCTATCTAGCGTATCTAGCAGACCAAATCGAAAACCCTATCAGCGCGGATGCACCGCAGGGTCGAGCGGGGTATCAGGGCTATGCGGATTTCCGCCAAACCCATAAAAAAATCACTGAAGCTAACCCGGATGGGCGCAAGGAGATGCTTTATGTGGGTGCCAACGACGGCATGCTGCATGGGTTTAACGCATCGACCGGCAAAGCGGATTTTTCGTTCATACCTAGCGAGGTGATGCCGAACCTCTATCGCCTGACAGGCAAAAACTACGCTGGCGGCGAGCACCGCTTCTTCGTGGATGGATCTCCCATTGTTCGCGATGTTTATTTCAGCGATGCTGATGGTTGGCGGACCGTTCTAGTCGGCACACTGCGTGCCGGCGGCAAAGCGCTCTTCGCACTCGATATCACCGACCCGACAAACATCAAGTTGCTCTGGGAATTCGACGCGACTGCCGAGAACGGCGACGTAGACTTAGGCTACACCTTCGCTCAGCCAGAGATTGTTCGTCTACATAGCGGACAGTGGGCTGTGCTGATGGGAAATGGGTATAACAGCACAAATGACAAAGCGGCATTGCTGATCATTGATATCCAGACCGGTGACCTGCTGAAAAAGCTTGAACTGCCCGAAGTCGTGGAGAACGGCACGAGCCTGCCCAATGGGCTTTCTAGCGTGCGCGCAGCCGATAACAACGGCGATGGCATTGCCGATTACGCATATGCCGGCGACCTTCAGGGCAACCTGTGGCGGTTTGATCTTATTAAACCTGTGAACACAGACGGCACCATGTCGGGCGACCCTTTTTCAAGAAACCGGCAAGTCAATGTCAGCACCGATGACTTTAAGACTTCCTACAATGAAACCCCGCTTTTTACGGCTCGTGATGATGAGAACGAGATTGAGGCGCGGCAGCCGATAACTATTCAACCGTCGCTGGTCCGACATCCAACACGCTATGGCTACCTCGTACTATTCGGCACCGGAAAATACTTCGAAAACAATGACGCCAATGTTGATACAAGCCGCGCAATGACCATTTATGGCATATGGGATCGCCAAACAAGAGCTCAGCCTACCACTGAGGCCACCGCTCGCGCGGAGGAACGAAGCAATCTAGCAAGTCAAACGTTCGGCACACAAAATGACGGCGCTTTGGTTGGCTTAGAAGGCAATCAGGCAACTAATGACATTCGGATCCTCAGCGATGACATGATCAGCTGGTTTAAGCCAGATACGACGGATCTGCAGGACGACGGAAATGTTGCAGAATGGGGCTGGCAGCTTAATTTGCAGGTAGGCTCAGCCAAACTCGGTGAAATGGTCATCAATAATATGTCTGCAAGCGGCCGTACGTTGTTTTACAGCAGCCTGACACCTAATCTTGACCCTTGCTCCGATGGAGCCGACACATGGTTCTATGCGATTGATGCATATACCGGTGGACGCACAGCTTACAACGTGCTTGACCTGAGCAAAGACGGCATAGTAGACGGCGTCGATAAGTACACTGACAAGGTTATATCAGGGGTTCGCTTTCCTGCTCTGGGCGGTTTCAACCTGGCCCCAGGTAACAAAGTGTATGGCAGTGACGGTGCCAACGACCCTGCAACCGTAGGCGATGACCCTAATTCGAGCGGGCGCCAGAGCTGGCATATTATTCCAGAGGAATTTCAATGACTCTCATAATGCGAACAACTAAAGGATTTACTCTGATAGAGGTGATGATTGTCGTAGCGATCATCGGAATTCTTGCGGCGATTGCCTATCCCTCCTATCAAGACTACGTGCTCCGCGGCAATCGCACAGAAGGTCAAGCGCTGCTGAGTGAGGCCGCGGCACGACAAGAGCGCTACTTCGCCCAGAACAATAGATACATTACAGATGCAGCGGATGTTGCCAAACTTAAACTGCGTTCCTCAACAAGCAGCGGTGTAACGTCCGATACTGGCAAGTACACCCTGACTGTTGGGGCTGAAGATGGAGACGGCGGTTATACTCTAAGCGCCGATCAGCAGTTCAGCGACACAGCCTGTGGAAATCTGACGCTGAATGCGCTCGGAACCAAGGGCAATACCGGCTCCAAAGCATGGTCGGAATGCTGGCGGTAGCCTAAAAACTTAGGGATAGCAGAGGAAGGCCAAATTCCGGCCTCCGCTCTGTCAGATTATTCCTAAAGCGCTATCGCGAGGCCGCAGTCCGGTAAGTTGCACGACCGGAGTTCGTTGCAGACGCTATCCGTCACATCGCAATCCATAGGCAACAGCTATAGGGCTTTCAACCGCAACTCCTTCGGCATCGAGAACGTCACGTTCTCCGGCCGCCCGTCCAGCTCATCCATCCCCGTAGCGCCCCATTCGCGTAGTTGATCGAGCACCCCACGCACCAGCACTTCGGGCGCCGAGGCACCGGCGGTGATACCGATTCTGCTGGCATTTTCGAACCACTCACGCTTGAGATCTTCCGCCCCATCGATCAGGTATGCGGGGGTCGCCATGCGCTCGGCCAGCTCGCGTAGGCGATTGGAGTTAGAGCTGTTGGGGCTGCCGACGACCAACACCACATCGCACTCGCCGGCCAGTTGCTTGACCGCATCCTGGCGATTCTGGGTGGCGTAGCAGATATCGTCCTTGCGCGGCCCGCCGATCGACGGGAAACGTGCCCGCAGCGCATCGATCACGCGACTGGTGTCGTCCATGGACAAGGTGGTTTGAGTAACGAATGCCAGCGCGTCAGGGTTGCGAACCTGCAGATTGGCAACATCCTCCTCGTCTTCTACCAAGTAGATCGAGCCGCCGTTGGCAGTGTCGTATTGGCCCATGGTGCCTTCGACTTCAGGATGCCCCTCATGGCCGATGAGGATGCACTCGCGCCCTTCCCGGCTGTACTTGGTCACTTCCAGATGTACCTTGGTGACCAGTGGGCAGGTGGCGTCGAACACCTTCAGGCCGCGCCTTTCCCCTTCCATCCGCACCGCCTGCGACACGCCGTGGGCGCTGAAAATCACGATAAAGCCATCCGGCACTTGGTCGAGTTCATCGACGAAGATTGCGCCCCGCTCACGCAGATCCTCCACCACGAACTTGTTATGCACGACCTCATGACGCACATAGATCGGCGGACCGAAGACTTCGAGGGCACGGTTGACGATCTCGATAGCACGGTCGACACCGGCACAAAAGCCACGCGGATTGGCGAGTTTGATTTGCATGTGAATTCTCGGCACTCGGGGCGGATGAGTTGTTGAGTGTAACGCCTGGTCAGCGGTATGAAGCGAAGCTGGAATCTCCATAACGCCCATGCTCGCAATAGGGGAACGCGCCCTGGTTCGCCAGCAAGCAGGCTCCTACAAGAGCAGCTTGCTTACAGGGACTGGTCTTTCAGACCGGCTTGACCTCGAATATTTCCACTTCGAAGGTCAACGTCTTGCCGGCCAGCGGATGGTTGAAATCCACGGTGACCTGGAGCTCGTCGTAATTTTTGACGACACCCGGTAACTCAGTCTTGGCTGCATCGTTGAAGATCACCAGCAGGCCTTCCGAGAGTTCCATGCCTTCGAACTGACTACGAGGCATGACCTGCACGTTCTGCTGGTTGTGCTGGCCGAAGCCTTGTTCCGGCGCGATCTGGATGGTGCGTTTGTCGCCGGCCTTGAGCCCGAACAACTGCTGTTCGAAGCCCGGAAGCAGGTTTCCGTCGCCGACTTTGAAGGTGGCCGGCTGCTTGTCGAAGGTACTATCGACCTGCTCGCCATTATCCAGGCTCAGCGCGAAGTGCAAAGTCACCTGCATGTCCGGCCCGATGCGTTGTTCAGTCATTTACCGCTTCTCCCGTTTTACTGCCACGGAACATATCCAGCGCCAGCATCACGGCGCCGATGGTGATGGCGCTGTCGGCGATGTTGAATGCTGGGAAATACCAGCGGTTCTGCCAATGCACCAGAATGAAATCGACCACGTGACCAAGCACCACACGATCATAGAGGTTGCCGAGGGCACCCCCCAAGACCAGCGCCAAGGCAACCGCCAGCCAGGTCTCGTGGGGCTTCAGGCGTTTCATCCAGACCACCAGCACGGCACTGACGCCGATGGCGATCACGGCGAATAGCCAACGCTGCCAGCCGGAATGATCGGCAAGAAAGCTGAAGGCTGCGCCCGTGTTGTAGGCCAGGGTCCAAGCGAAGTAGTCGGGTATCACCTCGACCTTCTGGTACAGGCTGAAGTTGGCTTCGAAGTAATGCTTGGATGCCTGATCCAGTGCAATCACCAGCACGGTCAGCCAGAGCCATGTGAGCTTACCGAAGCGCGAGGTCATTCCGCTGCCCTCGAAAGAACACGGCGGGTTGCGTCCGCCCTACGATAATACGCACCGTCACGCATAGCGGCGGACCTCGCCGGCGCCTTCGATATTTTCCACGCATCGACCGCAGATCTCCGGATGCTGGGCATCGCTGCCCACGTCTGGTAGGTGATGCCAGCAGCGACCGCATTTGCTGTGTTCGGTCTTTTTGACCAGCAGCTTCAAGCCCGCCAGTTCGCTTTCCACCGCAGCGGCCGGAGCCTCAGCCAACGGCGCGACTTCGACGGCCGAAGTGATCAGCACAAAGCGCAGCTCGTTACCCAGCTTGGACAGATCGGCCACGAGCGAAGCTTCGGCATAAAGCACCACTTCGGCCTGCAGGTTGCCACCAATGGTCTTGGCGGCACGCTGGGCCTCCAATTCCTTATTCACGGCAGCCTTGACCGCCATGACGCTTTCCCAGAATTCGCGACCCAGCTCAATGTCCTGCGGCAACTCGGCAAGCCTTTCATACCAGGTGTTGAGCATCACCGATTCGTTGCGCTCGCCCGGCAGGTACTGCCAGATTTCATCAGCGGTGAAGGACAAGATCGGCGCGATCCAGCGGACCAATGCTTCGGCGATGTGGTACAGCGCCGTCTGACAAGAGCGTCGTGGCAGACTGTCGGCACCAGTGGTGTACTGGCGGTCCTTGATGATGTCGAGATAGAAACCACCCAGCTCCTGTACGCAGAAGTTGTGCACCTTCTGATAGACGTTCCAGAAACGGTAGGTGCCGTAGGCTTCCTCGATTTCACGCTGCAACAGCAGTGCGCGATCGATGGCCCAGCGGTCGAGCGCGATCATCTGATCGACCGGCACCTGATGCTGCGCCGGGTCGAAACCGTCGAGGTTGGAAAGCAGGAAACGCGCGGTGTTGCGAATGCGGCGATAGGAGTCAGCGCTGCGCTGCAGGATGACCTTGGATACTGCCATCTCGCCGGAATAATCGGTAGAGGCTACCCAAAGGCGCAGGATGTCAGCACCCAGGCTGTCAGTGACTTCCTGCGGCGCAACGACATTGCCCAGCGACTTGGACATCTTGCGGCCGTTCTCGTCGACCACGAAACCGTGCGTCAGCAGCCCCTTGTACGGCGCATGACCGTCGATGGCCGAGCCCGTCAGCAACGATGAGTGGAACCAACCGCGATGCTGGTCGGAGCCTTCCAGATACAGATCCGCACGGGGGCCATTGTCATGCCCCATCGGGTGCGAGCCGCGCATCACGTGCCAGTGCGTGGTACCGGAGTCGAACCAGACGTCCAGGGTGTCGCTGATCTTGTCGTACTGCGCCGCTTCGTCGCCCAACAGCTCGGCCGCATCCAGCTTCGACCAGGCCTCGATACCACCCTGCTCCACACGTTGCGCCACGGCCTCCATCAGCTCGACGGTACGCGGGTGCAGCTCGCCGCTTTCCTTGTGCAGGAAGAACGGGATCGGTACACCCCAGGTACGTTGACGCGAGATACACCAATCCGGGCGCCCGGCGATCATGCCGTGCAACCGCGCCTGGCCCCAGGCAGGGACGAATTCGGTCTGTTCGATGGCGTCCAGCGCCCGGCGACGCAACGAACTGCCATCGTGAGCCACCTTGTCCATGCCGACGAACCATTGCGCCGTAGCGCGGTAGATCAGCGGAGTCTTGTGTCGCCAGCAATGCATGTAGCTGTGCTGGATCGACTCGTGCTTGAGCAGCGCACCGACCTCAGCCAGCTTCTCGACGATGGCCGGGTTGGCCTTCCAGATGAACTGGCCGCCAAAGAACGGCAGGTCGGAGACATAGACGCCATGGCTCTGCACCGGACTGAGAATATCGTCGTTCTCCATGCCGTAATGCTTGCAGGAGCGGAAGTCGTCTTCACCGTAAGCGGGCGCGGAATGGACAATGCCGGTACCGGCGCCGGTTTCCACGTAGTCGGCCAGATAGACCGGCGCGAAGCGCTCGTAGAACGGATGACGGAAACGGATGAGCTCCAGCGCCTTACCTTCACAACGGGCAATAATTTCACCGGTCAGGCCATAGCGCTGCAGGCAGGACTCCACCAGTTCTTCGGCGAGAACCAGCAGCTTTTCGCCGGTGTCGACCAGGGCATAGACAAAGTCGGGATGTACGTTGAGCGCCTGGTTGGCCGGAATAGTCCAGGGCGTGGTGGTCCAGATGACAATGCTGGTCGGCTTGGCCAACGCTGCCACGCCGAAGGCCGCCGCCAGCTTGTCCGCGTCTTCGACCTGGAAAGCGACGTCGATGGCATCGGACTTTTTGTCCTGGTACTCGACTTCCGCCTCGGCCAGCGCCGAGCCACAATCGAAACACCAGTTCACCGGCTTCAGGCCCTTGAAGACGAAGCCGCCTTCAACCATCTTCGCCAGCGCGCGGATTTCACCGGCCTCGTTGGCGAAATCCATGGTGCGGTAGGGATTGTCCCACTCGCCGAGCACGCCGAGACGGATGAAGTCAGCCTTTTGCCCTTCGATCTGCTCGGCCGCATAGGCACGGCAGCGCTCGCGGGTCAGGTCGGCAGGTTGGTTTTTACCAAACGTGATTTCTACCTTGTGTTCGATCGGCAGGCCATGGCAATCCCAACCGGGCACGTAGGGCGCATCGAAACCGGCAAGGGTTTTGGAACGGACGATGAAGTCCTTGATGACCTTGTTCACCGCATGACCGATGTGAATACTGCCGTTGGCATACGGCGGGCCGTCATGCAGGACGAACTTCGGGCGACCCTCGCCAATCTGCCGCAGCTTCCCGTACAGGTCGATGCTGTTCCAGCGCTGCAGGGTCTCCGGCTCGCGCTGTGGCAGACCGGCCTTCATCGGAAATGCCGTGGACGGCAGATTGAGGGTCGCTTTGTAATCGGTCATTTCAGTCCTGACTCGTGGTAAAGGGTGAAGCCCGCCAGTATTCGCGAGCCGCGGCGATATCTGCTTCGATCGCCGTCTTGAGCGCCTCCAGCGAGGCGAAGCGCTGCTCATCACGCAGCTTGTGGTGAAAGGTCACGCACAGCAGACGACCATAGAGGTCGCCCTGATAATTGAGCAAGTGCACTTCCAGATGGGGTTGGCCGTCGCTTTTGACCGACGGGCGCGTGCCGATGTTGGCCACGGCCGGCTGTATTATGCCGTCGACTTCCGTACTCACCATGAACACCCCGCTAAGCGGTGTGCTTTTGCGCTTGAGCTGGATATTGGCGGTCGGCGCACCAAGCTGACGCCCTAGCGCCTGCCCATGCATGACCCGTCCGGTGATACTGAACGGTCGACCGAGCAGCTTCTCCGCCAGTACCAAATCGCCGCTGGCAAGTACCTGTCGCAGCCGCGTACTGCTAACTCGGTCGCCATCGACCTCGATGGTAGTTGCTGCCTCGACAGTGAAGCCTTCCGCAGCGCCGGCCTTCAACAGAAAATTGAAATCACCGGCACGGTCACAACCGAAACGGAAGTCATCACCGACCTCCAGATGCCGAACGCCAAGCCCTTCGACCAGTGTCGCGTGGACGAACTCGGCGGCACTCAGCTCGCGCAAACGTCGATTGAAAGCCAGACACAGCACTAGATCGACGCCCTGCTCGTCCAGCAGCTGAAGTTTTTCACGCAGCCGGGTCAGGCGTGCGGGCGCCCTGTCCGGTGCGAAGTATTCGCGCGGCTGTGGCTCGAAGATCACCACGCAGCTTGGCAGCCCTAACTCGGCCGCACGCTCTCGCAAGCGCGCCAGGATAGCCTGGTGCCCCCGGTGGACGCCGTCGAAATTACCGATGGTGGCGACGCAACCCCGATGCCGGGGGCGCAGGTTATGAAGACCTCGAACCAGCTGCATACCGCACTTCTTGCTTGAAAAGTCGTCGATTATACGCATGAGGCACCGGCCCCGGACAGGTTTGCCGTGAGCGGCCCGAAGCGATCAGTGACGTAAATGCCGCGGACGCAGACCGAGCAATATCAGCCCAGCGACGAACGCCGCCAAGCCAGCGGCAACCAGCAATGCCAGCTGCAAGGCTCGCCGCTGCCAATCCCAGCCAAACCATTCGACGGACGGCACATTCAGCCACCAGACCGCAGCGACCATCGCGGCGCAACCACCAAACAGGCGCAGAAGGAACAGCCCCCAACCCGGCGCAATCTCAAATACGCCGATCCTGTACAGCCCCCAAAACAGCAGCCCCGCATTGAGCATCGACGACAACGACGTTGCCAATGCCAGCCCGACATGCTTGAGCGGCCAAATCAGGATCAGATTCATCACCATATTGGCGACCATGCAAATGATTGCGACACGCACCGGCGTCTTCATGTCCTGCCGTGCGAAGAAGCCCGGCGCCAACACTTTTATAAGCATGAACGCCAGCACACCCAGAGAATAAGCTTCCAAGGCACTGGCCGACTGCACCACCGCCTCTTCGCTCATCGCACCGTAAAAGAACAGGCTGGCGATCAGCGGCTCAGCCAGCATGCCCAGCGCAAGCGCCGCGGGAATCCCCACCAGCAGTACCATCCGCAACGCCCAGTTGAGCGTATCGGAGAACGCTTTAGGATCTTGCCCCGCATGCTGACGCGACAGGCTCGGCAGGATCACTGTGCCGATGGCGATGCCAAACGCACCTAATGGCAGCTCGGAAAGGCGGTCCGCGTAATACAGCCACGACACGCTGCCGGTCTGTAGAAAGGAAGCGAGGACGGTATCGAGCAACAAATTGATCTGACTGACCGAAACCCCGAACAGCGCCGGCACCATCAGCAACATGATGCGCCGCACGCCTTCGTCACCGAAGCGCACCCGCGGACGCGGCAGCAATCCCAGCTTGGCCACGTAAGGAAGCTGGAACGCCAGCTGCGCGAACCCGGCGATGAACACGCCCCAGGCGAGCGCCATGATCGGCTGATCGAAATAAGGCGTGAGAAACACTGCCGATGTAATCATGCAAACGTTGAGCAGCACTGGGGTAAAGCCCGGCACAGCGAAATGCCCATAACTGTTGAGCACGCCGGACGTAAAAGCCGTTAGGGAAATCAGCAATAGATAAGGAAAGGTGATGCGCAGCAGCTCGCCCGCCAATTGCATCTTCGCCGGATCATCATGAAAGCCCGGCGCGAAGAGCATGACCACATAAGGAGAAGCCAGCACGCCGATCGCGGTAATACCGGTAAGGATCAGACCGAGCATGCCCGCGGTACGATCGACCAGCAGCTTGACCTCGGCCAGCGCTCGATTGGTTCGGTATTCCGACAGGACCGGCACGAAAGCCTGAGCGAATGCGCCTTCGGCGAACAGCCGCCGAAGAAAATTGGGGATCTTGAACGCTATGAAGAAGGCGTCCGCAGCAGCCCCCGAGCCGAAGTAGCTGGCCACCACCATATCGCGTACCATGCCCAGCACGCGGGACAGCAGCGTCATTACGCTAACCACCGCACTGGAACGCAGCAACCCGCCCTTGCCGGATGTATCGGACATTTGTCTTCCTAGAGTTGCAGCAGGATTGATCCGGCCAGACAATTGGCCATCGGTCGATGGCCAGTTACGACATTGAAAGAGGCCGCGAGTTTAGCGGCACCCCATCTGTCCGGCCAGTACCCATGACTGAAACAGGCTTGACAACCATGCGCCGCATCGGCATGATTCGCGGCCTTATTTGCTTTGTAATCCCACGTTTTCGAGGAGTTCGACGGTGGCCAACAGCCCTTCCGCCAAAAAACGCGCAATTCAGGCTGAGAAGCGTCGCAGCCACAACGCCAGCTTGCGCTCCATGGTTCGTACCTACATCAAGAATGTGGTCAAAGCCATTGATGCAAAAGATCTGGAAAAAGCTCGTACTGCTTACACCGCAGCCGTGCCCGTGATCGACCGTATGGCCGACAAAGGCATCATTCACAAGAACAAAGCCGCTCGCCATAAGAGCCGCCTGAATGGTCACATCAAGGCCCTCGGCGAAGCTGCTGCAGCCTAAACTGCACGTTCTTGAAAAAACCGGCCTAGCGCCGGTTTTTTTGTGCCTCAAAGAAAGGCTGAAGGCTGAAGGCTGAAGGCTGAAGGCTGAAGGCTGAAGGCTGAAGGCTGAAGGCTGAACAGGATTCGGCGCGGAATCGCCCCACATCAAACGCTTTCTGCGTTTACTTGAAACCCGCCACTCCAGAGCACGCCGCTTTTCCGCTCAGCCTCAAGCCTCCAGCGCTTCGTCGGCTTTTTTACCAATCAAACCAGAATCATATTGTCGCGATGAATCAACTCCGGCTCATCGACGTAACCAAGCAGCCTCTCGATCTCATCCGATGGCCGCCCAAGAATCCGTTGAGTCTCGGCAACGTTGTAATTGGCCAGCCCGCGGGCAATCTCGCGCCCATCCGGTCCCACGCAGACCACCATCTCACCACGCCGGAAACTACCCTGCGCCGCCTTGACCCCAACCGGTAACAGACTGCGATTACCCTGTTTAAGGGCATGCACCGCACCAGCATCAAGCGTGACGGTGCCGCGCGTCTGCAGGTGCCCGGCCAGCCACTGCTTTCGCGCAGCGTGACGATTGCATTCGGGCGCCAGCAGCGTTCCGAGCTGCTCGCCGGTCTTGAGCCGCGCCAGTACCTGCTCGATACGACCACCTATGATTACCGTATGGGCACCGGAACGCGCAGCCAGGCGAGCCGCGCGCAGCTTCGTCTGCATCCCGCCGCGCCCCAGCGCGCCACCAGTACCGCCCGCCACAGCATCCAGCGCCGGATCATCGGCGCGCGCCTCGCTGATCAGATTAGCGCTAGGATTGCTGCGCGGATCCGCATCGAACATGCCGTCGCGATCGGTAAGGATCACCAACAGGTCCGCCTCGACCAGGTTCGCCACCAGCGCAGCCAAGGTATCGTTGTCACCGAAGCGGATTTCGTCGGTAACGACTGTATCGTTCTCGTTTATGACCGGAACCACTCCAAGATCAATCAGGGTCCGCAGGGTGCTGCGCGCATTGAGATAGCGCTTGCGATCAGAGAGATCGTCATGCGTGACGAGGATTTGCGCCGTCTGCTGATCGCAGCGCGCAAAGCTGGTTTCCCAGGCCCGAATCAAACCCATCTGACCGACTGCAGCAGCTGCTTGAAGCTCGTGAACCGCCTTGGGGCGAGCCGTCCAACCTAGGCGACTCATACCAGCGGCAACGGCACCGGACGATACCAGCACCAGCTCGACCCCGGCCTCACGCAGCGCCACCATCTGGTCGACCCAGACAGCCATCGCCGCCTGATCGAGACCACGCCCATCGGCGGTCAGCAACGCGCTGCCGATTTTTACCACCCAGCGCCGCGCGCCGCTCACCTTGTCCCGCATCGATCCCGCCTTCTATCCGGTATCCGGCCAAACCATTCGATGAGCATCAGACGAGCCAGCCCGCCGACCACTCGCTATACCCGCGCCTACATAGAAAACTACGCTTAACGTACGTAGAAAATTTCAGCGCCGCCCTCGTCATCATCGTCATCATCGAAGTCGTCATCGTCGACATCCGCTGCCGCCTTGACGCCAGCACGGCGCAACGCCCTCTGATCGTCGAGTTCCTGCAGACGGGCACGCGCCTCGTCTTCGATTTGCTGATCCAGCTCGGCGAGCGCCTCGGCATATGCGGGCTCCTCGGCGATGCGCATTGTGCGCTCGTCCAAATAACGCATGATGGCCTGAGTGAGCGCCTCGGTACCTTCACGCTCCAGAGCGGAAATGACGAAAACCGGTCCGGTCCACTCGAGACGCTCGACAACTCGACGCACGCGCTCTTCGCGATCCTCCTCGAGCAACTGGTCGGCCTTGTTCAGTACAAGCCACCGATCACGCTGCATCAAGGCCGGACTGAACTTGTCCAGCTCGTTGAGGATCACTTCGGCGGCGTCGGCCGGGTCGCTTTCATCCAGCGGCGCCATATCTACGAGATGCAGCAACAGACGAGTCCGCGCCAAGTGCTTGAGGAATCGGATTCCCAGGCCGGCACCTTCGGCTGCACCCTCGATCAGACCAGGGATGTCAGCAATGACAAAGCTTTTGTAGCGACCAACGCTGACCACGCCGAGATTTGGAATCAACGTGGTAAAGGGATAATCCGCCACCTTCGGCTTTGCCGCCGAAACCGAGCGGATAAAGGTACTCTTGCCAGCGTTTGGCAAGCCCAGCAGGCCGACATCGGCCAGTACCTTCAATTCCAGTTTCAGGTCGCGCGCATCACCAGGCTTGCCCGGCGTGGTCTGCCGCGGCGCACGATTGGTGCTCGACTTGAAGCGCGTATTGCCCAGACCATGCCAACCACCTTGAGCGACCAACAGGCGCTGACCTGGCTTGGTCAAGTCTCCAATGACATCCTGGGTAGCGGCATCGATTACGGTGGTGCCGACCGGCACCGGCAGAATCAGATCATCACCCTTCGCACCGGTGCATTCCGTGCTACCGCCCTTCTGCCCATTCGGCGCATTGAAGCGGCGGGTATAGCGGTAGTCGACCAGCGTATTGAGGTTCACGTCGGCTTCCAAATAAACGGAACCGCCATCGCCGCCATCGCCGCCGTTAGGGCCACCTTTCTCGATGAACTTCTCACGGCGGAAGCTCATCATGCCGTTACCACCATCACCGGCTTTTACAAAAATCGACACTTCATCGACAAATTTCATGGGAACGCCTCCCGCCGCAGGGACGGGCTAGAAAACAGGAACATAAGGGTCTTGCAAAAAACCCAGCGAAAACTGAATGAGCACCGAGCAGTTTCTTTGCAAGAGCCTCAGGATACAGAAA
Source organism: Stutzerimonas sp. (assembly GCF_982611455.1). Lineage (NCBI taxonomy): Bacteria > Pseudomonadati > Pseudomonadota > Gammaproteobacteria > Pseudomonadales > Pseudomonadaceae > Stutzerimonas > Stutzerimonas sp. The sequence continues at coordinate 13,537 of NZ_CEXBBO010000017.1, read as the reverse complement.
CAAAAAAGCCCCGTCGCATGACAGGGCTTTTCCAGCAACGCCGCAGTTAGGCTGCGACGACGCTCACGTAGCGACGGCCGAAAGCGCCCTTCACTTCGAATTTGATCACGCCTTCCACTTTCGCGAACAGGGTGTGATCCTTACCCATACCGACGCCGTAACCGGCATGGAACTGGGTGCCGCGCTGACGCACGATGATGTTGCCGGCCTTGATGACCTGGCCGCCGTACATCTTCACGCCAAGTCGTTTGGCTTCTGAGTCGCGACCGTTGCGGGTAGAACCGCCAGCTTTTTTGTGTGCCATGAGTTCAATACTCCTATAAGGGGATTCAGGCCCGATTAGCCCTGAATACCGGTGATTTTGACCTCAGTGAACCACTGACGGTGGCCCTGACGCTTCATGTGGTGCTTACGACGGCGGAATTTGATGATGGTGACCTTGTCATGACGACCTTGGGCGATCACTTCAGCAGTGACCTTGGCACCATCGACCACCGGAGCGCCGATCTTTACATCTTCGCCGTTGCCGATCAGCAGAACGCGGTCAAAAGTGACTGCTTCGCCGGTGGCAACTTCGAGTTTTTCAATCTTGAGGTATTCGCCTTCGGCGACCTTGTATTGCTTGCCGCCGGTAACGATAACTGCGTACATCTGTGTATCTCCGTTGATCCTGCTCACCCAGCGCTTAAGTGAAATAGTTGGTGGCTGGCATGGCTGCTCGGGGCCGGGAGAGGCGCCCTTGCAATTGCGTAAGGCAGGGAAATGCCCAGGGGGAAGTTCAGGGTCCGCGATTGTACGCATGCGCCAGGACACACGCAATAGCCGGCGGGCCTTGCCTTGACAGTGCCTGACCCGCCCCATAGCATGCCGCGCAATCTCCGAGGAGTACTCGTCCCCGATGCAACCCCAGGCCTTTTACCAAGTAGTGGCTGAAGATTTTGCCGCCGTTGACGGCATTATCCGCAACCAACTGACTTCCCGCGTGCCGCTCGTGGAAAAGATCGGGGATTACATCACCTCGGCCGGCGGCAAGCGCCTACGCCCTTTGCTGGTCTTGCTCAGCGGCAGCGCACTGGGCCTCAAGGGCGATCAGTTGCGCCTGCTGGCTGCAATCATCGAATTTCTGCACACCTCGACTCTGCTGCATGACGATGTGGTCGACATGTCCGGCATGCGCCGTGGCCGCTCCACTGCCAACGCGCTGTGGGGTAACGCGCCAAGCGTACTGGTGGGCGACTTCCTTTATGCGCGCTCGTTCGAAATGATGGTCGATCTCGGCTCAATGCCGGTCATGCGCATCATTTCCCAAGCTACCCGAGTGATTGCCGAAGGCGAAGTGCTGCAGCTATCCAAAGTCCGCGATGCCAGCACCACCGAAGAAATCTACATGGAAGTCATCCGCGGCAAGACCGCGATGCTCTTCGAAGCATCCACCCACAGCGCCGCTACTCTGGCTGGCGCCAGCGCGGAACAGTGCGAGGCGCTGCGCACCTTTGGCGATCATCTGGGCATTGCCTTTCAACTGGTGGACGATCTTCTCGATTATCAGGGCGACACCGAAACCCTCGGCAAGAATGTCGGCGACGATCTGGCCGAAGGCAAGCCAACCCTGCCATTGATCTACACCATGCGCGAAGGCAGCGCGGAACAGGCTGCGCTGGTGCGCAAAGCGATCCAGAAAGGCGGCATTGAAGATCTCGAAAGTATCCGTACGGCCGTAGAAGCGTGCGGTGCACTGGAGTACACCGCACGTATGGCGCGTGACTATGCCGATCGTGCCATCGCCTGCCTCGAATTAATCCCCGCTAACCGCTATCGCGACGCCTTGGTAGAACTCAGCCGCTTCGCCGTCGCTCGGACGCACTGACGTTAAAGAGTCGAAGGGAGCGTCGTGCACCCTTCCAGCCGCTCACCCAACACTTCATTAGCCATATTGATCAGACCCGCCGCCATCGATCGGAGCTGAGGATTTTTGCGCTTGCGTATTTGCAAATAACAATTATTCTCATTAAATGAATCAACTGGAGGTGAACAATGACTTATCTGATCGATGCCTGGCTGGACCGTCCGCAACCCTATCTACGGATACTCGATCGCAACACCGGTGCGGTGTGCGTTTCACTGGAAGGAGAAGCCCTGGACGAACTGCGCGAGCAGGGCGATCTGGATCTGCAGGAGTTGAGCACCAGCGAGGCCGGCGTGCTCAAGGAACAGGTACGCAACCTGTTCCTGTTCAGCTATGCACGGGCGTTGCGCCCCTAGCCTTTAAAGTACTGCCAGTAGCTCGACGTCGAAAATCAACACGCTGTGCGGAGGAATGCTACCGACACCCTGGGCGCCGTACGCCAGTTCGCTCGGTACATAGAGGCGCCACTTGCTGCCGACGGCCATCAGCTGTAGAGCTTCGGTCCAGCCAGCAATCACGCCACCGACCGGAAATTCGGCCGGCTGGCCACGCTGATAAGAGCTGTCGAAAACGCTGCCATCGATCAGCGTGCCGTGATAATGAGTGCGGACCTGGTCTTCGCGGCTCGGCTTGGCGCCGTCGCCAGCGGTGAGCACTTCGTATTGCAGACCCGATTCGAGCGTTGTGATGCCTTCGCGCTTGGCGTTCTCCGTCAGAAACGCTTTGCCCTCGCCTGCGGCGGCTTCGGCCTTTTCTTGAGCCTCGGCCTGCATGCGCTCGCGAATGACTGCAAAGCTGGCGTTCAGCTCTTCCGGGCTGACTTGGCTCGAAGCACCGGAAAAGGCATCACGAATGCCTGCGATCACCGCATCCAGGCTGATGCCCGGCGGCGGATTATCACGCAACTGATCCCCCAGCTGGCGGCCGATACCGTAGCTCACGCGAGTTTCGTCGGTTGAAAGGTTCAGATCGGTCATGCCTGGGCTCCGCTGGAAAAAAGGGCCGACAGCCTAGCACAGCCCTGCTTTCTAACACCCGCCTCCTCACTGAGCGAGTCAGGTCACCGCTTTGAACCTGCTGATTGAAAGGCATGGCCATAATGACGAGCGCGACCGCACCGCGTCGATCGGAGCATGGCTGCAATCCGGCGTACTGGCAATTAGCGGATCAATGCTTGGTGAGCTTGTCCAAATAGCCCATGGCAAACGCGGAGAACACGAATGTCAGGTGAATGATGACGTACCACATCAGTTGCTCGCTTTCGAGCTGCTGCGCATCCATGAACATACGCAGCAGATGAATCGAGGAAATCGCCACAATCGACGCTGCCACCTTCATCTTCAGCGAGCCGGAGTCCATCTTGCCGAGCCAGTCGAGCTTTTCCTTGCCTTCGTCCACGTTCAGCTGCGACACGAAATTCTCATAGCCGGACAGCATGACCATGACCAACAGGCCGCCCACCAGCGCCATATCGATCAGAGACAGCAGCTTGAGAATCAGATCGCCTTCGCTCAGAGACAGCACTACCGGCAGGATGTGCCAGATTTCCTGAAAGAACTTGATCGCCAAGGCCAACAGGGCGAACGCCAGGCCAAAGTAGATAGGCGCCAGCAACCAGCGCGCGGCATACATGGTGTTCTCGATGAAGCGTTCCATCTGTTCTCACTGAGGCGGATACAGGCAGGCGAGTATACGCAGCGCTACGGAGTCTTCAATAAAGGCGCTGTGGCAGCATATTTCGTTGTGGATAAGAAAATCACAAAGCCGCCGGCCTAGCCAGAAAAGCCAAGCCCGCAGACGCGACGCGATCATCCATGACTCAGGTTCGCGATTCCCAACCACCGAGATAACGAGCCTGGTTAGCGTTGACCTTGCGCAATTCAGCTTGCATATGCAGTTGCCAGATCGATGGCGAGTTGGATTCGCAATAGCCTTGCCCATAGAGATTACTGGCTATCGCCTCCAGCACTGACTCAGCCTCTCGAGGCCCGTGGAATGGGCCCTGCGCCTTGATCGCAGTAGGCTGACCGGTACTGATACCCGCCGCGCAGAGCAGCGTCCATAAGCCGTTGCCGCCGGCTAGTGGACGGATGATGCATTCGATACGGGTCACTAGGCCCAGGCACTGGCGGTTCAGGCAAAGCGTGTGTGACATGACGGCGATCCTCGCGCTCGGTTGCGCACCGCCACTCTCGACGAATGGCCGGGCCAACCTGTTTATCCCCAGAAGCTGTGGATAACCATGTGGATAGGGAGTGGGAACTCCCCTCCATTGCAGACCCGCAACCGGTCGTATCGTTCCGTTCAATAACCGCTCAATATAGAACCGACTAGTTCTGCTCCGCACCGTTTGTCGGCGCCGTGGCCAGGACTTCCGACGGTGGCGCTGCGTCGCTCTTGGTTTCGTCCTCGAGTTCGATCTCGGCGATATCGCGCAACCGCTCCACCACCCGAGCATTGACGCTGCCCTTGGGGAACTGCCCGTCCTTGTCCGCCGCACCCACCTGTTCGCCGACCAGCAGCGAGAGCGCTTCATCCACATGACGCACAGCGTAGATGTGGAAGCGCTCCTGGCGCACCGCCTCAAGCACGCGCTCGTCGAGCATCAGCGTGGTGACGTTGGCGAAGGGAATGATCGCGCCCTGCTCGCCTGTCAGCCCTCGCGCTTCGCACAGCCGGAAGAAACCTTCGATCTTCTCGTTGACGCCACCGACGGCCTGCACTTCACCGAACTGATTGATCGATCCGGTGATGGCGAAGCATTGCTTGAGCGGCGTGCGCGAGATAGCTGAAATCAGCGCGCAGCATTCGCCAAGCGATGCGCTGTCACCGTCGACATACCCGTAGGATTGCTCCAGCGCGATGCTGGCAGAAATTTCCAGCGGGAATTCCTGTGCGTAGCGGCTGCCCAGAAAGCCGGTCAGGATCATCACACCCTTGGAGTGAATCGGCTGACCGAGATTGACCTCGCGCTCGATGTCGACAATGCCCGAACCACCCGGATAAACCGTGGCCGAGATGCGCGCCGGCATGCCAAACGCGGAGTCGCCAACCTCCAGCACCGTCAGGCCATTGCACTTGCCGATGGCGGCGCCCTCGCTGTCGATGAGGATGACGCCGGCGAGAATGTCCTCGAGGATGCGTGCCGAGACGCGCCCGGTGCGGGTGGCCTTGGCTTTCAAGGCCCGCTCGATGTGACCGACATCGGTGACTTCGTCCTTGGCCAGCTGGCGAATGAAATCCGCCTCGCTGACCAGCTGGAACAGATCACCGATACGCGCCGACAGACGTCCCTGGTGCTCGGCCAGTCGCGCACTGTAGGTGGCCAGACGCGCAACCGCCGCGGCGGTCAGTGGCGCCATGCCCTCTTCCGATGTGCGGGTTTTCATCAGTTGGGCGAACTGTTCGAGGCTGTCTTCGGCCAGCGGGATTTCTTCATCGAAGTCCACCAGCACGCGAAACATCTCCTGAAAATCCGGATCCAAGTCCTGCAGCGTGTAGTACAGCTGCCTCGAGCCGATGATCACGACCTTGACGTTGAGCGGAATGACCGCCGGGTTCAGCGTCACGGTCGCCAGCCGACCAAGCTCGGCCAACGGCGATTCCATCTTCAATTTGCGCGACTGCAAGGCGCGCTTGAGCGCTTCCCAGACGAAGGGCTCACTGAGCATCTTCTCCGCCTCGAGCATCAGGAAACCACCATTGGCGCGGTGCAGCGCGCCTGGGCGCAGCTGGCGATAGCTGGTGTAGAGAGCGCCTTGATCGGTGCTGTATTCGATACGGCCAAACAGATTGTCATAGGTCGGGTGCGGCTCGAACACCACTGGCGCGCCGCCGTCGAGCGGGTGCCCAACCACGAGGCTCGGGCTGTACTGCTCTTCGAGCAGTTGGCGGGTCTGGGCGTCGGGGCGATTCTCGTCGACCAACTGCTCGACCACGGTTTTTAGCAGATTGACCTGCACCGCCTGCAGGTAGGCGTCGATGCCCGCATTCTCACCATACTTCTCCGACAACGGCGCGAGCAGTGGCTGCAAGGCCTGGCTGATGGTCTCGTCATTGAGCTGGCGCAGTTGATTGCTCGACTCGCGCTTCCACTGCGGCAGGCTGGCGAGACCTTCATTCAGATGGACTTCCAGCGCGGAAATATCTTCGTGGTAGCGCTCGCGGTCTGCCTCGGGCAGTTGGGCGAACTCCGCCTCGTCCATCGATTTGCCGTCCTTCATCGGCGTGAAGGCAATGTTGCTGCTGTCGCGGTAGAGGGCGATTTCTTTTTCCAGGGCAAGCTTCTCGATGACATCCAGTGCCTTGTCGTAGCGCTGGTTGAAGGCGCGATCGATGGCGCTCTTCTTCTGTTGGAAGCTTGGGTGCTCGAACACCGCAGGGAAAGTCGCCATCAAATTGTCGATCAGCTGGCCGATGTCGGCGATGAACTCACCGGCTCCGCCTTGGGGCAACTCCACCACGCGCGGCTCGCGCGGCTCGTCGAAATTATTGACGTACATCCAGTCCGAGGGAGTATCCAGCCGCTTGCCTTCAGCCTTGAGGTAGCGCCGCACGAAGGAAAAACGGCCCGTTCCCGGTTCGCCCATCACATAAACGTTATAGCCGGGACGTGGCATCGCCACGCCGAATTGCAGGGCTTCGACCGCGCGCTCCTGTCCGAGCACGCCGAGAAAAGGCTCCAGTTCATCGGTGGTCTTGAAGTCGAACTGAGCGGGTTCGAAGGGGCGGGTCAGCGCCTCGGGTGCCAGGCGCAGGCCGGCAGCGACAGTTTCGGGCATCGGAAATCCTTGCTGGAGTGGCCTGATGGCCACGATTGATGCCGCCATTCTGGCGATGCCTCTGCCTGGCTGCAAGGTGCAGAAAGCCGTGCCGGGAGCTGTAGTGCCGCAAAATCTCTAGCGCATCGTCAGGCCCGCCTTATGGCCGATTCTGTGCGCGCAGCGCATCGCGGATTTCGGTCAGCAGCACCTCTTCCTTGCTGGGTGCCGGCGGAGCCGATGGCGCCTCTGCCTCCTTGCGCTTGAGGCTATTGATGCCCTTCACCGCAAGGAAAATGGCAAAGGCAACGATGACGAAATCAAACATCGTCTGGATGAAGCGGCCATAGCTCAGGGTTACCGCAGGCACATCGCCCACGGCCTGCTTGAGTACGATGGCCAGATCCGAAAAGTCCACACCACCGATCAACATCCCAAGCGGCGGCGTCACCACGTCGGCGACGAAAGACGAGACGATTTTGGTGAACGCCGCCCCGATAATGATGCCGACCGCCATGTCGATGACGTTGCCCCTCACTGCAAATGCTTTGAACTCACTGATCATGCCCATATGAATTCTCTCCCCTTGGTCATTGAAAAATTGCGGCCGGAACGACCGCCGTAGCGCTTTGACCTTGTGCAGCATAGGTTTGGTTCAAGCACCGGGCCAGACAGATTTCAGCGGTAGCAGGAACGGTTGGTTTGCGTGGGTAGGCGCAGGTTTTCAGGTGCCGCTTGATGGCACCCTGGGATTACGTTGTTGCGCTTTGATGGGTTTCACCCATCCTACGAAAGCAGGGCGCGGCTATAGTCCGTCGCGCTGAGCTTCGCTTCTGTGCGATTCCTTTACAATCGCGCGGCGCTTGTGGCTGATGCCGATCGAGTCAGCCGTTATCATGCGGCTCCATTTGCTCGACACGGAGTTCCTCATGGCCAAGGCCAAGCGCATGTATGGCTGCACCGAATGCGGCTCGACCTTCCCCAAGTGGGCGGGCCAGTGCGGCGACTGCGGCGCCTGGAATACCCTTGTCGAAACCATCATTGACGGCGCCGCGCCGCCGTCGGGCCGCGCCGGTTGGGCCGGCGAGCAGGCCAATATCAAGACCCTGGCCGAAGTCAGCGTCGAAGAAGTGCCTCGCTTTTCCACCGCCTCCGGCGAACTGGATCGCGTACTTGGTGGCGGGTTGGTAGACGGCTCGGTAGTGCTGATCGGCGGTGACCCGGGCATTGGCAAATCGACCATCCTGCTGCAGACCCTGTGCAACATAGCCCGGCAGTTTCCGGCGCTCTACGTCACTGGTGAGGAGTCCCAGCAGCAGGTGGCGATGCGCGCCCGCCGCCTGGACCTGCCGCAGGACAAGCTCAAAGTGATGACCGAAACCTGCATCGAAACCATCATCGCCACCGCGCGCCTGGAAAAGCCCAAAGTGATGGTGATCGATTCGATCCAGACGATCTTCACCGAGCAGCTGCAATCTGCGCCCGGCGGCGTCGCCCAGGTGCGCGAAAGTGCGGCGCTGCTGGTGCGTTTTGCCAAGCAGAGCGGCACGGCGATCTTTCTTGTCGGCCACGTGACCAAAGAAGGCGCGCTCGCCGGTCCGCGGGTGCTGGAACATATGGTCGATACGGTGCTGTATTTCGAAGGCGAATCCGATGGCCGCCTGCGCCTGCTGCGCGCGGTGAAGAACCGCTTTGGCGCGATCAACGAGCTGGGCGTGTTCGGCATGACCGACAAGGGCCTCAAGGAAGTCACCAACCCCTCGGCGATCTTTCTCACCCGCGCGCAGGAAGCGGTACCCGGCAGTGTCGTCATGGCCACCTGGGAAGGCACCCGGCCAATGCTCGTGGAGGTCCAAGCACTGGTCGATACCAGCCACATGGCCAACCCGCGCCGCGTCACCCTCGGGCTGGATCAGAATCGCCTGGCCATGTTGCTCGCCGTTCTGCATCGCCACGGCGGTATTCCGACCTATGACCAGGACGTGTTCATCAACGTGGTCGGCGGCGTGAAAGTATTGGAAACGGCATCGGATCTGGCACTGATGGCCGCGGTCATCTCGAGTCTGCGCAACCGGCCACTCGATACCGATCTGTTGGTATTCGGTGAGGTCGGCCTATCTGGTGAAATCCGCCCGGTGCCGAGCGGCCAGGAACGACTGAAGGAAGCCGCCAAGCACGGTTTCAAACGCGCCATCGTGCCCAAGGGCAACGCCCCGAAGGAGGCGCCGGCCGGTCTTGAGATCATCGCGGTGACGCGGCTCGAACAGGCGCTGGATGCGTTGTTCGAGTAATACCGCGACGACGTTCAGGGCGCGCCGAGCGCTGCAAGTTCACGCTCGAGTAGCGCTTCGTCGCCGAGATTGAGCTCGACCAGCCGTCGCAAATGACTGATGGAGTCGACATCGATGTACCGGCAAACCATGCCGATCAGCTCGCCTTCGGCATGAGTCATTTCGACCTCCATGCGCACCTCAGCATCGTCGGACAGCCGTATCCGTGCTTCGAACGGCTGCGCGGGATCGGCATCCCAGCCTGTCGGACGATGCACCAGCAACCCCTTCAGCGATAGGTCGTGCAACTCGACCGGCCAGCGGCGCTGCCCCTGCAGAAGCACCGTTTCGGCGTCGAAGGCAAAGCGCTGAAAGCGCCGGCGGTCGCTGCTTGTTTCGCTCATCGGATCTACTCCTGGAAATCTACATTCACTATAGGTCACGCCTGCGATGCCAAGGCAATTCAGAGCCAACGCCGCACGTGTCGCCGATAGGCCCGGTAATCGTCACCGAACAACCGCGTCAGTAAATGCTCCTCGTGGACGATGACGGTGCGCTGTATGCAGAGGACCAACAAGGGAAGCAACAACCATGGCCAGAGGCTGTCGAGCAACAGCGCGATGCCGCAATAAATCAGTGTGTCGGCGAGATAGATGGGGTTACGTGAGAAACGGAACGGCCCGGTCTGCAGCAGGCTGCTCGGTTTACCGTAAGGGTTGATGGTGGTGCGGTGGCGATACATCTCCAGCGCCGCCCAGAGCATCAGCACGATGCCGACGGCAATCGAACCCCAGCCGGCAAACGCCAACAGCCCGTACCGTGGCAGATCGAGCGGCACCCACTTTGTCAGCCCCCAAGCGCAGGCTACGAAACTCAGGTAAACCAGCGGCGGCGGCAGAATCACGCCCGAAGGTATGACAGACATGTGGCGTCCAGAGAGCTGTTTGATGGGCAATCCTACAGGAAGCCACGGACAAGCTAACGACGGCTTCTGGGCGGATCTCTATTCTCAAGCGCCTTGATCGGGTCGCTAGTGCTGCCCCGGCAGCCAGCCATGCACCATCGCATGCTTCATCAGGTCCGCCGGCCGATCGATATCGAGCTTACGGCGAATGCTCAGCCGGTGGGTTTCCACCGTCCGTACGCTGATCTGCAGCGCGCGCGCCATGGTCTTGTTGTTATGCCCTTGGGCCAGCATCAGCAGCACCTCGCGCTCGCGCGGGGTCAGCTCCCGCTCCTCAGCGCCGCGGCTGGCCAGCTTCTCGGCGATGCCTTCACTGTAATAAGTGCCGCCAGCGGCAATCGCCTCGATCGCCCGGATGATTTCCCGTGAAGGTGCGTCCTTCAATACATAGCCGCAGGCTCCAACCTTCACCGAGGTGTTCACGTATTCCTGATTGTCGTACATGCTCAGGATCAGTATTCGGATGTCCGGATATTGCTCGCGCAGCGACTGGGTCAGCTCGAGCCCGTTGATGTCTTTCAAGCCGATATCCATCAGCACCACATCAGCCGGCACGCGACCGAGCAGTTCGTTTGCCTCAGCGCCACAACCGGCTTCGCCGACGACATCCAGCCCGGGCACGGCCATCAACAGCGCACGGATACCATCACGCACCAGCGCATGATCGTCGATGAGTACTACCTTGATGCACGCTTTGGGGTTCATTGGGCGAGCCTCTTCTTATTCGTTTATCTCGGCCGGCATCATCCGACTTGCGCTGGCAGGGTCACGTCCAGCTCCGTACGCCCGGGTGCCGAGGCCAGACTGAAACGTCCACCGAAGTGTTCGACTCGTTCGCGGATATTGCGCAGTCCGATGCCACCCTTGATGCTATCGAGTTGACGTGGATTGAATCCCGCGCCGTCATCGCGGACATTCAAGCGCACCGACGCGTCGTTGCCATCCAGCGTGATATACACCGAGCGTGCCGCAGCGTGCCGCTCGATATTGGTCAAGGCTTCTTGGAGGACGCGGAATAAAGCGACCGCGACGGCATCGTCTGGAATCTCATCGCCGAGGCCATCGCTGTATACCATTTTCAGTCCGCTACGCTGTTCGAACTCGGCCACAAGCTGACCGATCGCTGCCGGCAGGCCAAGCGTGTCGAGCAACGACGGATGTAGATCGTGAGAGATCCGCCGCACCTCGCCGATCGCTCCCGCCAGGCGTTCGGTTCCGCGATCCAGCGTTTCCAACGCCTTCGGATTGCCACTGGCCAGCTCGTGACTGGCCAGCTCGAACTGAAACTTGATCGAGACCAGCAACTGACTGATGCCATCGTGCAGCTCGCGAGACACCCGCGAGCGCTCTTCTTCCTGCAGGCTGACGATGCGCTGGGTAAGCACCTGCAACTTGCGATCCGCCAGCCGACGCTCGCTGACATTCAGCGTCAGGCCGCTGGCGAAAACGAGCAGCACCGCCACCAACGCCACCCCGGCGATTGCCAGCATGGTGGTGTGAATGCCGCCGGAAACCTCCTCACGTACTTTCAGGATGGCCTGGTCGACGTCCTCGAGGTAGATGCCGGTGCCGAGCATCCAGCCCCAGCGATCAAGCATCACCACGTAGGCGAGTTTCGCCGCGAACTGCCCCGTGGAGGGCTTTTGCCAAGCGTAGCGCTGAAAACCCTTACCGGTTTCGGCGCTGTGCATCAGCGCCTGAATCACCGGCAGGCCGTTCGGGTCGGTCATGTTCCATAGGTTCTGCCCTACCAGCTCGCTCTGGCGTGGATGCATCAGGTTGCGTCCGCTACGGTCGTAGACGAAGAAATAGCCGTCGCTGCCAAAGCTGAATCGGCCCAGCGCCGCAAGCACCTTCTGTTTGGTCTCGGCGTCATTCCGGCCGCTGTCGTAGAGCGGTGCGATGATGCTGGTGGCCATCTCGACGTAGTTTTTCAACTCGGCCTGCTTGCTCGCCAGGATGCTGGTTTCGATCAGCTGGGCCTGCTGTTCGCCGAGGCGCTGGTTCTGCAGGAGGACCAGCGCGCAGACCACCGCCACGGCCAGCAGCAAAGGCAGGATGCTGAGCGCGGCGATTTTGTGTTTGAGCTGCATCGAGCCTCTCCGGATGACACGAGTCTTGCTGAACGCTGGTTGCTATATATCTACCTTGGGTAAAAACGAAAAAGCCCGGCGAAATGGCCGGGCTTCTCCGTATTGCGATGATGCCTTAGTTACCGTAGACCGGGAACTTGGCGCAGACCGCCTCGACCTTGCCACGAACCGCTGCGATCACCGACTCGTCGCCCATGTTGCCGAGGATGTCGCAAATCCAGCCGGCCAGATCACGGCACTCGGACTCGCCGAAACCACGAGTGGTAACGGCCGGGGTTCCGATGCGCAGGCCGGATGTGACGAAAGGCGAACGCGGGTCGTTCGGTACGCTGTTCTTGTTCACGGTGATGTGAGCGCTTCCCAGAGCGGCATCGGCGTCCTTACCCGTGATGTCCTGCTTGATCAGGCTGAGCAGGAACAAGTGGTTCTGAGTACCACCGGAGACCACGTCGAAGCCGCGCTGAATGAACACTTCGGCCATGGCCTGGGCGTTCTTCACGACTTGCTGTTGATAGGTTTTGAATTCCGGCTGCAGCGCTTCCTTGAAGCACACCGCCTTGGCTGCGATGACATGCTCCAGCGGGCCGCCCTGGGCGCCTGGGAATACGGCGGAATTCAGCTTTTTCTCGATGTCGGCGTTGGCACGCGCCAGGATCAGGCCGCCGCGCGGACCGCGCAGGGTCTTGTGGGTGGTGGTAGTAACCACGTCGGCGAACGGCACCGGGTTCGGGTAGACGCCTGCGGCGACCAGACCGGCCACGTGAGCCATGTCGACGAACAGGTAGGCACCGACCTTGTCGGCGATCTCGCGGAAGCGCGGGAAATCCAGTTTCTGGGAATAAGCTGAGAAGCCGGCAACGATCATCTTCGGCTTGTGCTCGACGGCCAGACGCTCGACTTCGTCGTAGTCGATCAGGCCCTGATCGTTAATACCGTACTGCACGGCGTTGTACAGTTTGCCGGAGGACGAGACGCTGGCGCCGTGGGTCAGGTGGCCGCCGTGGGCCAGGCTCATACCGAGAATGGTGTCGCCGGCATTGAGCAGAGCCAGGTAGACGGCGCTGTTAGCTTGCGAACCGGCATGCGGCTGGACGTTGGCGTAATCGGCGCCGAACAGCTCCTTGGCGCGATCGATGGCGAGCTGCTCGACCACGTCGACATGCTCGCAACCGCCGTAGTAGCGCTTGCCCGGATAGCCTTCGGCGTACTTGTTGGTCAGTACCGAACCCTGGGCTTCCATCACCGCCGGACTGGTGTAGTTCTCCGAGGCGATCAGCTCGATGTGGTCTTCCTGACGCTGGGCTTCCTGCTCCATGGCAGCGAAGAGATCGGCGTCGAAACGGGCGAGGGTCAAATCACGGCTGAACATGGCAGTCCCCTGAGAATCAGCTGGCGGTATATAAAGAGAGGCGCGGATTCTACCTCATCCGCCGGGGCGCGGGTATGAGGCTTGGTCATGTACATCATGAGTGTTCGAGAAGCTGATAGCGGCGCTTCAGGCTTCAGGCTTCAGGCTTCAGGCTTCAGGCTTCAGGCTTCAGGCT